>DCGW01000022.1:0-225 GCA_002315335.1 Firmicutes bacterium UBA1768
GATTCTGTTAAGCTGGTTAACCTCGCTTGCGCCCGGATCAAAGTCGATGGCCGCAATGTTGGAAAACCTGTTGTACTTACGCATCGGTTTTATCATGCCCTTGCCGGTAACATGATTTGGCAGGCAGGCAAACGGCTGAAGGCAGACTATGTTCTCTATGCCCCGGTCCATAAGCTCTACCATTTCCGCGGTCAAAAGCCACCCCTCGCCACACTGGCTTCCCAT
>DCGW01000022.1:357-670 GCA_002315335.1 Firmicutes bacterium UBA1768
ATGCCTGTCATATTGACCATCATGTCCTTATATGAACCCGCAAGCTTTTCGTAGTTGAATTTTTTGTTATAAAGACCGTAGAGGAAGAAGTCCATCATTCCCGGAACAACTGCTTCGCCGCCCTCTGACTCTATCGTGCCTACTATGTCGTTGTTTGCGCCGGGGTGATATTTTACCAGAATTTCGCCTACAACTCCAACCTTAGGCTTTTTAATTGTTTCGTCTATCTCAAGCTCTTCAAAGGCCTGAATTACTGTCCTTATAGTCTTTCTGAAGGTTGCAAAGCCAACACTTTCAGCTTCTTTCTTCAGAA
>DCGW01000022.1:707-2965 GCA_002315335.1 Firmicutes bacterium UBA1768
GCATCCGCCGAGCCCCTGACCTTTTCATAAGGTCTTACCCTGTAGAGCACCTCGGTTATCAGGTCTCCGAGCATAATTGACTTCATGCACTTTACGAGAATAACCGGGGTCATTTTAAAGCCCGGGCTCTGCTCAAGTCCTACAAAGTTGAAGGAAATTACCGGAATGTGCCCCATTCCCATCTGCTTTAGGGCGTATCTGATAAGTGCTATGTAGTTTGAAGCACGGCAGCCACCGCCGGTCTGACTCATCATGAGTGCAAGATGGTCGGTGTCATATTTCCCTGACTGAACCGCTCTGAGCATCTGCCCTACTGCAACTATGGTCGGATAGCAGGCGTCGTTATTAAGGTATTTGAGACCAACCTCTATGTCCTGCCTGTCTGTTTCCGGAAGCAGCTTTACTTTAAAGCCCTCGCTAAGCAGCGCACTTTCGATAATCGAGAAGTGGTACGGAGCCATCTGCGGGAAGAGGAGAGTATAGTCCTTCTTCATTTCCTTGGTGAAGAGCACCTTGTTTACATAAGGAGCCTCCGTTTTTTCAGGCTTTATGCCATTTCTCTCTCTATCCTCTACAGCCACCTTGAGCGACCTTATTCTTATTCTTGCAGCACCGAGGTTTTCTCCCTCATCTATTTTTATTAAAGTATAGAGCTTGTTGTTAATGTCCATGATTTCGTTGACCTGGTCTGTTGTAACCGCGTCAACTCCGCAGCCGAAGCTGTTAATCTGGATGAGCTCCATGTTTTCGTGCTCTGAAACCACCTCCGCAGCTCTGTAAAGCCTTGAGTGGTAGACCCACTGGTTGAGGACTCTGAGGCCTCTCGGGTCGTGGGAAAGCTGCGCCACGCTGTCCTCAGTAACAACCGCCATACCATAAGAGGTTATAATCTTATCAAGGCCGTGGTTGATTTCCGGATCGAGGTGATACGGTCTTCCGGCAAGAACTACTACCTTTCTGCCGATTTTTTCGCTTTCCGCAATTATTTCTTTCGCCTTGTCTCTGATTTCCGTCTTGAAGGCATCATTTTCTTCCGTTGCAGCCCTTACAGCGTCCTTAACCTGTTTTAAGGTAATGCCGTCTTCCTTGAAGTATTCGTAGAACCTTACGGCCAGCTTTTCCTTGTTATTGTAAGGCATGAACGGATGGTCAAAGGTTATTCCCTCTTCATCAAAGCACTCGTCCATGTTGTTTTTTACTACCTCAGGGTAGGTTGCAACTATAGGACAGTTGTACTGGTTATCGCGCCTGTTGTCCTCCGCAACCTCATGGTTGATTGACGGATAGAATATCCTCTTTATTCCCTGATTTACCAGAGCCTTGATGTGGCCGTGGACAAGCTTTGCGGGATAGCAGGCTGTGTCTGAAGAAATTGTATCTATTCCGAGCTCGTACACAGACTTTGAGGACTGAGGTGAAATTATTACCCTGTAGCCCAGCTTTGTAAAGAGTGTAAACCAGAACGGATAGTTTTCGTACATGTTGAGGACTCTCGGAATGCCTATTGTACCGTGCGGAGCAGCTGCTTCGTCAAGCGGCTCGTAGGCAAAAAGTCTCTCGTATTTATATTTGAACAAATTTGGAACGTCGTCCGATTTTTCCGGAATGCCGGCGCCCTTTTCACAGCGGTTGCCGGTAATGAATTTTTTGCCGTCTGAAAAGGTGTTGATTGTGAGCAGGCACCTGTTTTCGCAGCCACCGCAGCGAGCCGTTGTTGCCTTCGCTGAGAAGTTTTTAAGCTCGTCGAGTGAAATAATCGAAGATGTTTCTCCGTCTATCCACCTTTCAAGGCCCACAAGGGCTGCGCCAAAGGCTCCCATAATACCGGAAATATCAGGTCTTACAACCTCTCGGCCAAGGACCTTCTCTATGCTCCTGAGTACTGCATCATTGAGGAAGGTGCCGCCCTGAACGACGATTTTATCTCCAGCCTCCTCAGGATTTCTCAGCTTGATTACCTTGTATAAGGCGTTTTTGATTACCGAATAAGACAGGCCGGCCGACACATCTCCTATGGTTGCGCCTTCCTTCTGTGCCTGTTTTACCTTGGAATTCATAAAAACAGTGCATCTGGTTCCGAGGTCTACCGGATTTTGCGACTCTACGGCCCTTGCGGCAAAGTCAGAAACCGAAAGGCTCATTGATTTTGCATAGGTTTCTATAAAGGAGCCGCAGCCGGAGGAACATGCCTCGTTGAGCATGACATTTTCCACGGAGTGGTTTTTCAGTTTGATGCATTTCATGTCCTGACCGCCGAT
>DCGW01000022.1:3014-3142 GCA_002315335.1 Firmicutes bacterium UBA1768
GGCATAAAGTGGTTGGCAGCCTTAAAGTGCGCCATGGTTTCTATTTCGCCTATGTCAGCACCATAGGCTGCTTTTATAAGTGCCTCGCCGTAGCCGGTAGACACAGTGTTTGCTATATATGAGTTTGG
>DCGW01000021.1:0-2253 GCA_002315335.1 Firmicutes bacterium UBA1768
CCTTGCGACGGTCGCCGAAGCCTGGAGCCTTCACAGCGCAAACCTTCAGGCTGCCACGCATGCTGTTGAGCACGAGGGTGGTGAGTGCCTGGCTGTCGACATCCTCAGCGATGATCAGCATCGGACGGCCCTGCTTGGCGATTGGTTCGAGCACTGGGAGCAGATCCTGCAGGTTAGAGATCTTCTTGTCGTGAATCAGGATGAATGGCTGGTCGAGCTCACAGGTCATCTTGTCGGCATTGTTCATGAAGTAGGGTGAGATGAAGCCGCGGTCGAACTGCATACCCTCAACCACATCCACGGTGGTGTCGGTACCCTTAGCCTCCTCGACGGTGATCACGCCCTCCTTCTTCACGGTCTTCATAGCCTCAGCGATGAGCTTACCGATCTCCTCGTCGTTGTTGGCAGAGATACGTGCCACGTTCTCGATCTTGGTGTAGTCGTCACCAATCTCCTCGCTCTGCTCCTTGATGCTCTCAACCACCTTGGCAACAGCCTTGTCGATGCCGCGCTTCAAGTCCATAGGATTGGCACCTGCGGTCACGTTCTTGAGACCAACGCCTACGATGCTCTGAGCGAGCACGGTAGCGGTAGTGGTACCGTCGCCGGCAATGTCGCCGGTCTTGGTGGCTACCTCCTTGACGAGCTGAGCACCCATATTCTCGAATGGATCTTCGAGTTCGATCTCCTTAGCTACCGAAACGCCATCCTTGGTGATGTGTGGTGCACCGAACTTCTTGTCGATAATCACGTTGCGGCCCTTAGGACCGAGAGTTACCTTCACTGCATTTGCGAGCTGATCGACACCACTCTTCAGCAGGTCGCGGCTCTCTGTATCGAATTTAATGATCTTTGCCATAATCTATCAATTATCAATTGTCAATTGTCAATTATTATGCGAGGATAGCGAGCACATCGCTCTGGCGCATAATGAGATACTTCTCGCCCTCGAACTCGAGTTCCTGGCCGCTGTACTTGCCATAGAGTACGGTGTCGCCTACCTTGAGAATCATCTCCTCATCCTTGGTACCATTGCCAGCAGCAACGATTTCGCCCTTGAGTGGTTTTTCCTTTGCAGTATCTGGAATGATGATACCGCCGATGGTCTTAGTTTCAGCAGGAGCGGGCTTAACGAGCACGCGGTCTGCAAGTGGTTTAATGTTCATAGTTGTATGTTTTATGTTGTTTTGAATTTCTGCCTTAGAGCCGAGCAAATATCGTGCCAACAATGTTTCTGACTCCATTTTTGACAAATTGTCTGTTCCGTTGACAGATTAACTCCAGACTGCAGAAAAATTTCCCACATTATTTGGTCTATTCGAAAAAAAAGAATATCTTTGCCACACTTAATTCCAAGAATATGTCAGATTACATCGTATCTGCCCGAAAATACCGTCCGCAGAACTGGCACACAGTTGTAGGCCAGAAGGGATTGGTACAGACGCTCAAGAATGCCATCGTGGGTGGCAAACTGGCGCATGCCTATCTGTTCTGTGGTCCACGAGGCGTTGGCAAGACTACCTGTGCCCGTATTTTCGCCAAGACCATCAACTGCGAACATCTCAGTCCCGAAGGCGAGGCTTGCAACGAGTGCGAATCGTGCCAGTCGTTCAACGAACAGCGTTCCTACAACGTCTATGAGCTCGATGGCGCCTCCAACAACTCTGTCGACAATATCCGCGATCTTATCGAGCAGGTGGCCATCCCACCGCAGATCGGTAAGTATAAGGTGTTTATCATCGACGAGGTGCACATGCTCACTACGGCCGCCTTCAATGCCTTCCTCAAAACTCTTGAGGAGCCGCCTAAGCATGCCATCTTCGTTATGGCAACCACCGAGAAGCAGAAGATTCTTCCCACCATCCTGAGCCGTTGTCAGACCTACGACTTCCAGCGTATCTCTACCACCGACATCGTCGAACAGCTCATGTATATCGCCAAGAGCGAAGGTATCTCTGCCGAACCACAGGCGCTGCAGGTCATTGCCCGCAAGGCCGATGGTGGTATGCGCGACGCCCTTTCGGTGTTCGATCAGATTACCTCATTCACGGGCGGAAAGGTTACCTACCAGAGCACCATCCAGAACCTCAATATCCTCGATTATGAGGTCTTCTTCCGTCTGGTCGATGCAGCATTGCAGGGTAATATTCCCGCAGCACTTCTGATGCTCGACGACGCCATCCGCCGCGGCTTCGATCCGCAGTACTTCATTGGCGGTCTGGCCAGCCACATGCGCGATCTGATGGTTTCGCA
>DCGW01000021.1:2284-25938 GCA_002315335.1 Firmicutes bacterium UBA1768
CCCTTTCGCTCATCGAAGCCGGACCCGAAGTGGCACAGCGCTATCAGCAGCAGGCATCGCAATGTCATCCGCGATTTCTCTATCAGGGCCTGAGCATTGTGGCCGACTGCGATTTCAACTATCGCAACTCCCGCAACAAACGCCTCTCGGTTGAGCTGGCTTTGGTGAAGATCTGCCAGATCATGCATCCTATCGAGGCGCCACAGCCACAGCAGGCAGCTCCGGCTCCCGTGAAGCAGGCTCCCGTGCAGCAACCGGTACAACGGCCCATGCAACAGCCGGTACAGCAACCCGTGCAGCAACGTCCCGCCATGCCCCAGGCCATGCCTCAGCCGCAACGACCGGTGGCACCACAACCTGCTGCAGCGCCTCAGCCAACCGCCGCTGCCCCTCGTCCGGCCATGTATCAACAACCCGCTCCGGCGCCACAGGGTGCGCCTGCAGGAATGCCTCGCATGATGTCGATGCGCAGCCTGCCGCCCCGTCCCGGACAGACCCAGGCTGCCGTACAGCAGGCACTTCCCGAGATGAACGAACCTGTTGCCGACGACGCGCTTCGGCGCATGTGGAAGCAATATACAAATAACGTACCTACAGAGAAGCTCCTGGTCAACCTGATGCTTGGCTGCGCACCACAGTTGGTGCAGGGTACACAATACCAGGTGACCATCTCGAGTGAACAGCAGCGTGCAATTCTGGCGCCACACCTTCCCAATGTGGTCCGTTTCCTGCAGTCGGAAATGCACAACACGCATATCAGCATTGACCTGAATCTCCAGACCTCCGAAACAGGTGTCCATCGCGCCTTCTCACCGCGAGAGAAGTTCCAGGAGATGCAACAATCCAATCCCGAAGCCCTCAAGCATCTTGTCGATGCTTTCGGCCTCGAATTCGCTTAAGATCAATTTGGGGTGTTTTTAATAATTAAAAAGGATGCGCTGTTCAGCGCATCCTTTACTATTTTTGTTACTTGATAATCAGTTTCCTGCCATTCTGGATCATCAGACCCTTATAGCTTGTGCCGACACGCTGTCCGGCGAGGTTGTAGAGGGTCTCTTCTTGTATTGAAGGTGTCTGGATCTCCTCAATGCCCACTTCACCGTAAACCAGCTCGATCTTATCGATGTTACAGTTGGCACCGGTGATGGTGATGCGAAGGATCTGCTTGCCTGCCTCCAGTTCCTGGCTGAAGGTGCCGCCCACCTCAACATACTTGCTCCAGTCGTTGCTGCCGGTCTGTGGTACCGAAACATTGGCCAGGTTGGTGACGGTTCCTTCGTTGGCCAGACCGATCTTGAAGCCCGAGTTGGTGGCGCCCGAAGAGACGGTAGCGATGTAGCTGTAAACACCAGCCTCCTTCACGTTGACGGCATATTCGAGCCATTCGCCCACGTTGGTGTAACCGATTACGGTGCCGTTGTTGCCCTTCACGAAATCAACGCCCTCGGCATCGCTGCGGTAGTTGGTCACGTCGCCCGAATTTTCGCTGTCGGAATCGTGGAAGGTCAGACCCTCGCCGCCCTTGTCGAAATTCTCCGCCTGGAAGGTACCGGGGATGTTCACCGTCCTGTAAGGGGTGCGCTTGTTGTTCACCTTCAGTGTGCTTTGTGCGAAGTTCGAAACCTTGCCGTCGGCATCGGTTGCCTCAGCGCTGACGATGACCGAACCCTTCTCCTTGGGTGAATAGCTCACCTCATAAGGAGCCTCGGTGAGGGTAGCCTGCAGCAGACCGTTCACGAAGATCTTCACGCTGGCAATGTTCTCGCTGCCGTTGACGGTAGCCTTCAAGGTCGAAGGAGTGCCCACGGTAGCAGGAGCCGGGTCGGCGCTGATGGTGCAGTCGAGAGCCGGGTTGATCTCCACATGATCGAAGCGGATCTTGTCGATGTTCACATTAGCACCCATGATGGTGATACGGATGATCTGCTTGCCGGCGGGGAGTTCGATGAGGGTACGTCCGCAGATGTCGCGGTAATCATCCCAGCTGCCCGATTTCACCATTTCGGCATAGATTACCTCAGAGAGGTTGGTCAGACCGTTTTCGGTATTGAGTTCCAGCTGCAGACCTGCGCCTGCGCTACCGGTTGAAAGGGTAGCGGCAAAATCGTAATAGCCGGCCTCCTTAACATCGACGGTATATTCCAGCCATTCGCCCACTGCAGTATAACCCAATGCATAGCCGCCGTTGCCGGTCACGATATCCACGCCCACCTCATCGGTACGATAGCTCACGCCCTCGTTCTGGGTGTCCGATTCGTGGAAGGCGATTCCCTCCGGACCCATGTCGAAATCCTCGGCCTCAATGGTGCCGGGCAGTTCGGTTGGATTTTCCTTGTAGGTGGTACGCGGCTTGTAGTTGGTAAATCCGCCCACGCGGCTATAGGTCTCGCCGTCGGTGGTGGTCACGATAGCTTTCAGGTCGTAGCGTCCCAGCTCTTCAGGGGTGAAGGTGTAGAGGTAAGGAGCCTCGTCGAAACTCTGTGCAAGGTTGCCGTTCAAATAGAGATCCACCTTTTCGATGCTCTTGCTCTTCATCTCTGCCCGTACCAGAATGCTCATTTCCTCGCCCTGGGTAGCGGTGATGGTGCTTGGCTTGATATAGATCGAAGCCTCTTTATACATGCCGGGGTAGGGGCTCTTGGCCTGTTGTGCAGCCTCCGAAGCCATGTATTCGCGCAACCAGGTCATTGCCGGACGATCCTTGCCGTTCTTGATGAGGCCCGAGTTGCCGTCGGTGGTCCAGGTCTTGCCGTAGATATAGCCCCAGAGGGTGATGCCTGCCACGTAATCGGCCTCCCACATGTAGGGAATCTGCTCCGAATAACGCTGTTTCTGCAGGGCGTCGTCGGTGGTACCTATATCATACTCCGTGCTGTACATCGGTATCTGCAGGGCATCCTGGATCTCCACCATGGCCTTCTTGAAGTCGGTGAAGTTCATGTCGGTCAGGTCGTGCGACTGACAGCCATAGGCGTCGATCGGGGCGCCTGCATCGCGCAGCGTCTTCACCAGGTTGATGAATTCGGTGCGCTGCCACTGGAAAGTGTTGTAATCGTTGTAGATGAGCACCGCATTAGGCCAGCGCTCGTGTGCCATCTCGAAGGCCTTGATGATCCAGTCGTAACCGGTCTTGCCATCGCCGCCTAAGGCATTCTTGTAGGGGGCAGGCTGGTGTCCGGCTACCGCCTCGTTCACCACGTCGATAAACGGCAGGTCGGGATAATGCTCCTTCACCGCGTCGAACCACTCTACGATAGCATCATACTGATCGGCGGTTGAGAGGTTATTCATCCAGTTGGGGTACTGAGCGCCCCAGATCAGGCAGTGGAACTTGAAGGGGAAGCCATACTGCTGCGCGTAGTTGAAGGCATTGTCGCAGCCGCTCCAGTTGAACTGTCCGCGTGCGTTGCCCTCAATCGACCCCCACTTCGACTCATTCTCCGGGGTGATCTGGTTCCAAAGGGTGTAATACTTCTCGCTACCGTAATCAACCTGATAGCTTGTTGTGATGTTTCCGAGGAACTTGTCTGGGTTCGACGACAGCTGAGCCTTTGCCTCATGAGCAAAAAGCATCGCACCTGCCATCAGCAGCCAGGCTCCTCTACTTTTTCTGTAATTTCTCATAGCTTTATATATTAATAATGTGTTATGGTGTTTTTTTCATTCTCAGGGTTCTTCCTTATACACAGGGTTGCACCCTGTGCTTTCATGAATAACCCCTTCAGGGTTTCTCATCCCTCATCTCTCATCCCTCATCACTCATCACTCATCACTCATCACTCATCTCTCATCTTCTTCCTCCTCGTCCCATGATGTCGCGGATGCCTTCCAGGTCGAAGCCAAGGGAAACGCGGAGGGTCTGGTCGAGGGCTGAGGTCTGAGCTGTTGAGAGCACATAGCCGGCATCGATATGGAACACGTTGAACGAAGCGCCTGCACCGAAGGTGAAGAACTTACGGTTGCCCTTCAGTTCGTGTTCGTAGTGATAGCCGGCACGCAGGAAGAAGCGGCGGTCGTAGGTATATTCGCAACCGGCGCCCCAGTTGATTTCGTGCAGCTCCTCTTTCTGTCCGCCAGGGGCATCGTTAAACGACTTGATGATACCCTTGATGCCGCTCATGTCGTAGTAATCCTGCTTGGCCTCCTCAAACGCGGTCTGGTCCACCTGTCCGTTTTCCCCCACAAACTGCCACGACTGCGGGAAGGTTGGTACCAGCAGCTTGTTGGCATCGAAGTTGAGCGAAAAGAGGTTGTAGTCGTCGAGCGGGAAGGTAAACGAGGTACCTAAGCGGAAGTTACAGGGGAGGAACTGCGAGGTAGCCTGTCCGTCGTAGCTCACCTTGCCTCCCACGTTGCTGAGGTTGGCGCCCCAGGCCCACTGGCATTCGTTGTAGCCGATCTGAGGGTAGGCGGTATAGTAGGCGGCAATGTCGGCAGCCCAGGTATTGGCTGGTTCGTTGTCGGCATCCAGATAGGTCATCTCGCTGTGGATGTAGCGCATCACAACGCCCATCGAGAAGCTTTCGCTCAGCATGCGCGAATAGCCCAGGTCCATGGCCATCTCGTAGGGGTTGATCACCTGCATCAGCTGTCCGTCGGTATTGTAGGCCTCCACCTCACCGAGGGCAAAATAGCGGAGAGAAGCCGAAATCGCCTGGTTATCGTCGTAGCCGAACTTCGTATAGCCGCTCACATAGGCAAGGTTGATGCCCGAAGCGATCTTACGCAACCATGGGGTATAGTTGACGGCAATGCCTGCGCGGTTGTAGGCAAAGGCATACTTAGCGGGATTCCAGTACTGGCTGTTCTCATCCGGTTCGGTAGCGGCACCCACGTCGCCCATCGCACCGGCGCGTGCATCCGGAGTCACACCCAGCGATATAGTTCCGGTCTGCACCGGGTTATACTGGCTGGCGAAATCGAGGGTGGCATTCTCGTCACCATCGCCCACACCCGCCATCATAGGCAGGCACATCGCAACCATCAGCAATAATATTGTCAGTTTTTTCATATTCTCTTTTTTACTTTCAACTTTCAGCTTTCAACTTTCAACTATTTAACTATTAACTTTCTTCCATCGGAAGAAGCCTCTCCCTTATCGCTCTTGAAGTAGATACGATACATATAGATGCCCGGTGCCACGGTGGCGCTCCAGGTGGTGCTCGAACAGCCCATCAATTGGCTGGTCTCGTCGGCATTCATTGCGTCAGAGATATCGGTTTTTGCCTTAGCGTTCTCCTTGAGGAAGACCACCTCCGAAGCGGTACTTGTCACCACCTTGTCGAGAATCTTCCGGCCCATCTGGGTAAAGATCTGCAGGTGCATTTCGTCGGCGCTTTCTGGTCGGTTGTGCATCACCCGGAAGGTCACTGTCTCTCCCTGTCGTACCGGCGATGGGTAGGCTTGTGCCAGACAGATCTTCGGTGCTGCTGTTTCGCTCACCACAAACTCGAAGATAGCGGTCGAAGCATTGTTGAAGGCATCCCAGATGCGGAATGTTGCCTCGTAGGTACCCTCCTCCATCTGTGGCAGACTGTATTTGATGTTGCCTGTCGAAGGGTCGCCCGTAAAGGTGGTGAAATAGCTGTTGAGCACATATTGCTGTGGCTTGATCACCGGGTTGCTCAGGCAGCTGATGGTGAGGGTGATGTCGTGTCCGATGCTGTTGCCCGTCGTGTTGAATCCGCTGGCATCCTTCGCCTCCGCATAGAAATAGGGGGTTGTGCCCACCTCGTCGCCCGAACGGAAACTGCTCTCTTCGAGGAAGAGTGCCACGATTTCGGGTCCTTCAGTATCCTCCTTGTGTTCGCTGTTGGCGGTAATCTGGAAGTTTTGCTGGAAGCCCATCGCTTCGGCCCCCTCCTCGCTGCAAGCGTAGAGGTTTACCAGGCCCAAACCGCTCGCTTTCGAGGCATCGGTGGGTATGGTGAACGAGAATTCGAAGCGGCCGTTGCGGATCAGGTCGCGTCCGCTGAACACTTTCTTAGTGCGCGAAGCAAAGGTGAGTGCCGGCTCCTGCCAATAGCCCTTGTTGGCCACGATACTGTCTTCTGCACCGTAGATGGTAGGGTAGAGCAGGCCGTTGAATGTTGTGTCGGTGGTCTGCGTCTTGGCATCGACCACATGTCCGCTCACCGTTACGAGTTCGTCGTATTCTATGGCATCCACCTGCAGCTGCTGCTTGGGGTAGGAGAGTGTGAGCGAAGGGTCGCCCAGCAGGCTGTAGTTCAGTTTGTTGAATTCGTTGCCCACCTGCAGCTTGGCCGCCATGATGATGTCGCCCAACCGGTAGCAGCTCCCATCGCTGTTTTTCGAAAGCAGGTGATCGACGATACCTTGGTTGAGGACGAGGTTGTTGGGGGCATAGACCACGCGCGCCGAACCGATGACCCCTATGGCGCCGCCGTTGGCATTGAGCAGAAGCGTTTCGCCCATCGAGGTCTCTTCGGCATCCCATCGGCAGACGTCGCACGAAGCGCACACCCAGAGGGGTAGGTTTTTCATACGCAGTTCTTCAGCCTTTGCCGTCGTCATCATATTCTCGTGGGTGATGTTGCTGGCGGCACCGTGTCCGGCGTAATTCACTAGCATGGTGCCCTGTTGCAGCGCCTCCTGGAACTCCTTCATCGCGCCTGGGTATTCCTTGCCCGACGAAGAGGTTACCTGCTGATAGGCGGGGAGGTAGATCTTCTGGTAGATGAAGCCTAAATGTCCGGCACGCTGCATCGAACCGATGAGCTGTTCGTTGTGCCGCATATGCAGGTTGGGCGAGTCCTTGCCCGAATTGTCGTTCTTGTCGTCGTCGCTCAGGAATACCAGGCGGTTCTTCCAGGGACCGTAATAGTGGTTCTCCCCATAGGTAATCAGTTTGTTGATCACGTTTTCGGCCTCCTCGCTGTTCTTCACCGGCAGTCGTCCGATGCCGATATCGAGCTTGTCGCTGGAGATGGTGTATCGGTTTTGGTCATCCAGACGGCCGCCCTCCTCGTCGTCAAGGAATCCGAAATAGTCGTCGCAGGTGCACGAAGCGGTTTCGCGCAATGAGGCATCGCTCTGGTAGGTGAGGAGGAGGTAATTGCTTAGCGCGCTCTTAGTGTTGTTATAGGAGCCGTCGCCTATCAGCAGCAGGTAGCGCAGCTGTTCGGCCTCCGTGCATTTCCCCTGTTGTTTGCGGTCGTACATCTGCTTCAGGAAGAGGCGGATGGCGGTGGCATCGGGGGTGCCGCTCGCATATTCGTTGTAGATGGCCTCGGGGGTTACAACCAGGGCCGAAAGTCCATCGTGGCTCGAACGGAATGCCGCTAACTGTTCGGCATACTGCTGGTAGCCGGGGGCAGTTACGATCACCAGGTTGGCCCCTTTGATAGCATGCAGGTTCTGGTTGGATACCTGATTGACGAAACTCACCCCCGTAAAGCCGCTGGTCAGGGCTGTGTTGACAATGGCATATTCGCGGATGCCTGCCTTCGGGGCGATGAAACAGCCCTTGCTGTCGGTGGCCTGCAAACTGATGTTGGTGGGGTCGGTCACATCCCAGATCTGCATCTTTCCGGTCAGTCCGCTCAGCTGGTATTGCACCCGTTGTTGCTGTGCCTCGCTGCTGCGGAACAGTAGAAAGGGCTCTTTGCTCGAAGCGGCCAGAGGACTCTTGCCCTGCAGGCGGATATAGTTCAGACGAGCCACTTTCCCGTTCTTGTCGCTGCAAGAGTAGGTGAGGCTCACGGTAGGTGAGGTCAGATCATCGAAGTCGGAGAGGGTCTCGTTGATCGTGCCATCGTTGGCAAAAGTGTACGAAGTGGTGATCTTCGATATCGTGGCCGAACCGGCATCCTGGTTGTTGATGCTTGCCTTGATGGAGCTTGCCTCAGAGGTCGAAGCGGCCAAGTTGACCGTCAGCAGGGCGCTGCCGGCATTCAGGGTCTGGCCCGAGAGCACGAACCGCTGAATCTGGGTGGAGAGGAACGACTCTCCGTAGAATTCCTTGCCTGCCTCCCCGATGTTGATATTGTTCTGTTCGTGCAGCAGAAGTTCGTCAAATTGGGTCACAACAGGCAGCCCCTGTTCGCTTCCGCACGCTAATTGCTGCATCTCCAGTGGCTTTTCTGTCTCGTGCACGAAATAATAGGCTTTGCTGCTATAGGTGTTCCAGCGATGCACGAAGCGGTAATCGTCGTCCTGATAGCTCCATTCCACCAGTCCGCGACCGTAGAAGAGGATTCGCTGGTTGTCGGTGTCGTGCAGCACAGCCACTTCGGGCAGGTCGTCGTAATGACCGTTGGCGAACGATTCGGGCAGGTTGTGTCCGCCGAAACCATACACACCTACCTTTTCCGGATGGGCGAAACCCCAGCTTTTCAGCTGACTGTAGGTGATCTGGTAGATGCCGTCTGAAGTATCGTCGAGCGCAATTTTCACCCACATTCCCTCTGCCAGCACCGAAGTGTCGGCCCATTGGTGCGCACCGGTTGTCCCCTGCATCGGCATCGATACAAGGCACAGGAGAAGTGCGATGAGGAGCGAATGGAGTTTCATTGCTATTCTTATACTTACAGATAGTTTACTTACCAATAAAAACGCGCGCCCTCGCATTTTATTGCGTGAGCGCGTGTATATTTAAAAACGCAGTAGGATTATGAGCCGGGTTCTGTGCCTGGTAAACCAGGTGTCTGCCATTAATCTAAATCCGCCATTGCTGACGGCCTCAAGCAATCTACCCCCTGACATCGGACGAGCCGCCCTTTCGCCGAACGACATTGCTGCCGCCGACCCGCCAGTATACATGATCTTACAGCCCATGGGATGTACAGCCACTCGTATTGCTACAAGCGCGGTGAGCTCTTACCTCGCCTTTTCACCCTTACCATGCGTTAATGCATGCATTAACGCAGGCGGTTCGTTTTCTGTTGCACTGTCCCTTAAGTCACCTTAGCCGGACGTTATCCGGCATCCTGCTCTGTGGAGCCCGGACTTTCCTCGGGGCCAAAGGGCCACGCAGCTGTCTGGCGCACTCGTTATTGACTTTTGGAACGAAACAGCTCCAGAAAACCATGCTTTTGAGTCACATTTTTTTGCTGTTCCGCAATGAAATATTATAACATAATACTCGATATTTTTACACCTGTTTTGGTAAAAAGTATGGTGAATTATCCGTGAAAATTGCCTTCCTTTTCCTTATGAAAATTCATATCCTGACAACCACACACGAAGAACAAAACGCCCACTATGCACTTCCTGACCAATCAGCTTTCAAAACCGCCATAAATCAAAAGAGAGCGGAAACCCGCTCTCCTTGTTCACATCATTCTGTTTTATTTTACATGGATTGTATTGGCCATAGCAGAACCTTGGCTAGTCCAATCAGCCTCCGGAGAATAAATCTTCAGACCATAGTATTTTCCGTCAACCGGCACAATTACTCTCACAGTGTTTATATTAACACCGTCCTGATTTTTGCTGGTATCTTCAAAGACCCAAACGTCTATACCTTTTTCATCCTTAGAATAGTTCTTTTCTTCAGTTATATTTTTTAATGCAGTATAGTATTCCTTAACCTCATCAAGAGTCCAGCCATCAGCCTGCCATGCTTCATACTGTTCCTTAGTGAATCCTACTTCATCTCCCTGATTGCTATAGTATTCAAATTCTTCCTCATAGGAATTATTGAGATAAGCCAAATCAATTATATCAAAATGGGCAAATGAAGGAAGGTTTGATTTTCCAACCTTATGGCTGTCATCATACGCAGCAAGCAAATACTCATTATCACCATTAGTATCAGCTTTTTCATAACCCGCAGGCATCCACATATAAACTCCGGTTTCTCCGATTTCCACCTCAACAGTCGGGAAATAGAATGAGATTTCATAGAAGTTATTGTCTTTTTCAAACATCCATGTACGGTCATAATACCAGTCGCCGTCTCTTTCATAGGATGCACAGTATGTGGTACACTCTACTCCTTCAAATTCAGCTGTAGACCAGCATCCTCCCAATTCGGCAGCTTCAGCTTCTGTATATTCTTCGATTGATAATTCAGGGTTTTCAATTACGAATATCTTGCAGAAACGGTTCTTACCCTCTTTATCAGAGGTATAGTAATGTGTGCAGGTTTCAGCTGAGCCCTCAGGAATTTCCTGTTCATATTTTGGGTTTTCCAGGATGAAAGTCGGTAAGCCTTCAGCAAGAGTGATTTCGGTTACTCCACCATCACTGCTTTCATTATCTGTTGTCTGCTCTCCGCAGGCAGTAAAAGCAAAGACCAGAACAAAGGTCAGTAATAATGCTAATATCTTTTTCATAACGCCTCCTAAAAAGTTTTTAAAATTTGCGCGCTAATTATATCACATTGTTATGAGGGATACAACAACAACAGCAGCAAAAAACAATTTCGTTTGCCAATGATTGTTGATGCTTAATATTGACTCAAACTTTTTGCACTGCTATTATGAAAGCAGAAAATATTTTGAGGTGGTAGTATGTATAAAAAATTTACAGCAATTATTTTGACAGTCCTGCTATTAGTGACCTGTATCGCTCCGGTTTCAGTTTCAGCTGAGACTGTGGGTGTAGAAAAAGGTGATATTGAGGCTGCAAATAATATTATCAAAAATGCGGTTGGAGGAATGAGCGATGTTTTTAAGCCAGAAGAGGCTGCGGCAGTTACCGGTATTTTTAATAGCTTTGTCGACGTCTTCAGGACTGCAAGCCCGATAATATCAAGTATCAACGGAGTAGTAACCTTCCTGAGACTAACCGGAATAATAAAGGATAGCTATACCAACAAGCTGATAAACATTACCACTCAGCTTGACGGAATATCAGATAAGATAGACGAAATTAATAAAAAGCTCAATGATATATCCGAGCAGATGTCAGAAATTCAGGCCTCAGCTGAGTTTAATGCAAGAACCGAAAAGGCTATCATGCTGCAAAGCGCCTGGAGGGACTTCCAATCCCGCTATATGGAAAACAGCATGGACGAGTTGATGACAGAGTTTAGCGCAATGGAGCTTGATGGCATTAAGTCCTGGTGCGAAAACCCTGCCCAGCGTTCAAGCGGCACTATAAACAATTCTGAGCTTTGGCTGATTTATGAGCCGGTTGAAGGTGGAGGATATAAGCTTCAATATTCAACAACAAACGGTCTTCCTTCCGACATATCATCTGATGCACGATATTTAAAGCTGGACTCAACCTTGCTGCCAGATCAAATATCGTGGGATGTCAATACCTATAGAAGCTCAATAATAACAGCTATTAAAGAAAAGCTCAGTAATGCAAACAATTTTACTGCCAAAAATTTCCCCGCTTTTGACGGCACCGGCGAAACAAAGCCTTCCGATACACAAATACAAGCTGTTGCCGAGGACGCAGTCGACCTCCTCCTGTACAGGGTAACCGCCAAGGAGCTCAATAAAAGCTCCGCCTTTACCCTTCAGGTAGTACGGCAGTTCTCAAACTACTGCAGCCACCTTCTTGCCTCAAACGATGGTCTGGATGCAATGTTTAAGAGCATGTTCCTCACTCACTCCTTTGAATATGAAGTAAAGGAAGATTTTACCAACTTCTGCAATCATATGGCGATCAAGACAGGTGTTTATGGAGTCTTCGCACTAAATGTTCTGGGAATGTCTGACTACGCAACGGAATCAAATAAGCTTTCAACTCTGGAAAACTACTGTACCGCAGTTAATGCAATAGGTGAATGTAAAAATAGCGGCCTGACTGGAAATGACAATTACTGCTACCTCACAAATACCTGCCTTAACTTAGGGCAGCTCACCCTATCCGCTTCGGCAGAAATCAGGACCAAGACAAGACATTCAATTAACGCTTATGAAGGCTATTCAGCTGGCAATTTCTCTTCACAGGTCAGATACGGAAAGGACGGAACACAGGTTTCCCCATCCAGACTCATAGGCGACTCAGGATATTTGCTGCTAAGCTATATGCTGCGCAGTCAGGGACAGGATATTTCATTAGAATATCTGACAAAACACCTTGGACCAGCACCTGAAGCCGATTTGATAGGAATTGTTGTAAGCCTTAACTCAGAAGACTCATTACCAATTACCGACAAAACAATTCAGCTTTGGCCAACAAATGTAGTGGGTTCGTATTTTGGAAACATTAAATCATGCTATCTGAACAACCTCCCCGGTGGTGCAGAGCAGGAATATGTAAACTACCACCGCAGGGTTACAGGCTCGCTTGTAGACCTTGAATCAGGAGCGCTGACCTCAGGCAGTCCGCTTGCAGCGCTTGCAATATATGGCGAATCTCATTGGTACTGGGAAACAGATGAAGCCGCCTTCTTAAAAGGAGCCTGCGATGTACACTATAGCAAATATTCCACAGACGTGAACAAGGTCAGAACAGGTACTGACCTCCTTAGTTCGGTGTATTACACTACCTATTATGAGCAGAGCTCAAAGTACAACTGCATAGTATCAATTCCTGACACGAAGCTTAGTGCCGGAGGGTCGTCAAGCAACCCGCTTACGAGCTTCTCCGCGCTTTGTGAAAACATTGACAAACCGCTGAGCACTTCGTACACATTCATAGACACAATAAAAGAAAAGCTTGTTGATTTATTTTTTCTTATTCTGCAAAGCCCCTTTGCTTCAAGGTTTTATGGTGTAATTTCCACTTTTTTCGGACTTTTCAGTTGATTTGCTTTTCGTAATGAGGCTTTTCTGCTCAGGCAGCAAATGATAGTATAATCAAATCACAAAAGGCACTTATCCTGCCGCTCGGTCACATTGAACCGTTGGCAAGGTAAGTGCCTTCTTTTTTTATTAACACCCTTACACTCAGCCTTTAATAATAATCATAGCCTCATTTCTCAGGTCTCCCTCAGCAAGGTATGCATGCCTGATTTCTGCGGCAGCGTTGTTAATAATCTTATTCTGCATTTCGTCGCCTTTATCGGATGGATCGAAGCTTGCTCCGTTGTACCTGAGAACCATTCTGACATTTCCGCTGTCTTCACTGTGTTCAACAACGACAGTCATTTTCGGTTCAACTCCGAGTCTCGGCATAATAATTTCCACAGCAACCTCTTCAAAGGCTACCTGCAAATTATGAATAGATCTCTGTGAAAGCAGATTCTTTCTGCCAAATTCCTCAAAGCCGGTGTTGATTCCGATAAAGTCAAATTCTGTAGAGGTAATGCTTTCTTCAAACACCTTGAGCCTATGAACAAATCTTCTTGTGCTTTCCTTGAATGGATGATCAAAAATCTGCTCAGGTGTGCCTTCCTCAAAGACCACTCCCTCGTCAAGATAGAAAACTCTGGTTGAAACAGCCTTTGCAAAGCGAAGCTCATGTGTCACAATCAGCATGGTAAGTCCTCGTTTGGACAGCCTTCTAATAACATTAAGCACTTCGGATATCATCGAAGGATCCAGTGCCGAGGTAGGCTCATCCAATAGAATGATATCAGGCTCCATCGCAAGGGTTCTGGCTATTGCTACCCTCTGCGCCTGACCCCCTGAAAGCTCTTTAGGAAAGACATTAGCCTTGGCCTGCAATCCCACAATTTTCAACAGGTCGTAGGCATGATTATAAGCCTCGGCCTTGGATTTTTTGTTGACACAAATAGGCGCCAGTGCAATATTTTCTATAACCGTAAGATGTGGAAACAGATTAAAGGACTGGAAAAGCATACCAATTTTTCTGCATTCCGACTCACTGTCAGCCTTGTTATCCATATCCTTTCCATTGACAAAAATCTTCCCAGAGGTCTGGTTTTCAAGTCTGCCAATTAAACGAAGCAATGTTGTTTTGCCGGTTCCAGAAGGACCAATTATGCTCACAACCTCTCCCTTATTAATGACCGCATTCATGTCTACAACAGGAGCTGCTTCTTCATAGATTTTATGTAAGTGTTCAACTCTGATTATTTCTTCTGCTGAAGCCTCAACCAAAGGGCATACAGCTCCGGAATACAAGCTGTCCTCGTTGATTTTTTTCAGATTGTATACCTTTTTTCTATGAGATACCTTTAGCTCTGCTATTCCAATCAGTGCAGTCAGCCCCCACGCCAAAAGGAAGTATATTATTGCGACCGTAATAAGCGGGAAAAGCGCCTCATAGGTGTGGCTTCTGATAATATCCGATGCTTTGGTCAGATCTACAACAGCTATATAGCCTACAACAGAGGTCATCTTCAGCATGTTGATAAACTCGCCCTTGAAGGCCGGATGGAATCGTTGAATAGCCTGAGGCATAATAACCAGCCTGAAAATCTGAGGTCTTGACAGGCCAAGCATCGAGGCTGCCTCCCACTGACCTATGTCAATTCCATCAATTCCGGTTCTCATTATTTCCGCAGAATTCACTCCGAAATTCAAAGAAAAAGCAATGATTGAGACTACCAGCCCTGATAGGCTCGCTGAGGCAAACACCACATAATACAGGACTAAAAGAAGCACCAGCACAGGTATACCCTGGATTATTCTGATTACTGCCGCGCATGCTTTGGAAACTGCTGCTGATTTACTGCGCCTTAAGAGACATATTCCAAAGCCGATAATAGTTCCGAAAACCAAAGCCAATAAGGATATAAGGACTGTAATTCCGAGACCGGATAATATCATTTTATATCTGTCATCACGGATAAAGGTTTTGGAAAAGCTTTCTTTCAGGGTGGTGTCTCCTAAAGCCTCTTCGTGCCCAAGGTCAGCGCTTCTACAAAGAAATACTATTCCCCCAACATAGTGAGTATCCGAAAAATCAACGCTTTCTCGCCTCTCATCTGTGATAGTTATACAGCCGCAAGCCACATCGGCTTTACCGGTACCAACAGATGTTATTAGAGAAGCAAAATTGACAGGAGTAAATCTTACTGTCATTCCAAGCTTTTTTGCTATCATCAAAATGAGCTCAATTTCATAGCCCTCAGACCTTCCGTCAGCGTTTACATAGGACATAGGAATCTGAGTCGAGTCGTGATAAAGTCTCAGCTCCCCGTTCGGCGCATCGTAGCCCGTGTATTCGGAATAGTTGATTTCCATCCTTCGTTCATCTGCGGAAAACCATTTTTCCTTAAGCCTGTCTATAGTTCCGTCATCATAATACTCGCCAATCACCTCAGAAAAACTATCAGTCAAAGGACTTCCTTTAGGAAATATCAATCCATAGGAGTCAGTTTGTATTACCGTATCAAAAATTCCGGTATCCTTATTTTCATTTTCAGCTAAACGAGCTACAGGCTCATCCAGACCTATTGCGTCTATGTCTCCGTTTTTCAAGGCGAGCAGTTCGCCGCTGATGTCATCATAATACTTGAATTTTGCGTCGTCTATTGCACGATCTACATAGGAGTCAAAAATAGTGCCGGTCTGGCTCCCTATAGTACAGCCTTCAAAATCAGAAAGCTGCTCAAAACGAGCGCCTGTATCTTTTGCGCCGGCTTCACTATCGGTTTTCTCCGCCTCGCCTGAAGAACAGCCCGCAATAAGCAAAGACGACAGCAATATAACTATTATAAATCCAATGGAAAGCAAACGAAGGTGTGGTTTTTTCATCGGGTATCCTCCGGTAATATCAGTCAAAAGTATTTAAAGAACACTCATTTTTTGTATCCTTAGTATTGTATCATCTTGCTTGTCAGGTTACAACAAAAAAAGAACCATGTTAATGGTCCTCTTTTAGTAATTCTGCATTTTGCACGCAAAGTTGATTCTATCTGACAGTACTCTTATTAATCCGAAGCTTGCCCTCGGAACATTCTTCAAACCCAAGTAAAGAGAGAGGTTGCTTTCGTTTCCATTTTTTTCCATTTCGCAAGTTGACTTAACCTCTTATTTCTGTATAATTATGGTTGTACCTTAGAGCAGCTGAAATCAGCTGTTTTGCTATGGTTTTTATCGATAATATATGATATGCCATAAAAAATTCAGGAATTGTTCCCTGAAAAATGAGAGGTTTATACATGACATACGAAGAATACCTGAAAAAACGGGAAATAATGGTAGAAGAGAACTCAAATCTTGTCGGCAACGTTCTCAATTCAAAGGAGATGGCTGTTGATAAGCTGCTTAAATCTTTGAAAGCCGAGCTATTTGATCAGGAAGATGAGGAAACTCTTTATAAAATGAACCTGCTGAAAAACAGAAAGCTCTGGGGAAGCTCTCTGTACAGCTTCATCAAGGAAGTCCCTAAGGGCTCCGATTTGCACGTTCATGCGACTGCTCTTCTCCCGGCCCACAGGCTTATTGACTTTGTCTCATCAAGAGCTGACCTGGTGGTAGATATTAACGACTGCCATATTTATCATATTGACGAACAGTGCTACGATAAAGCCTGCTGCTGCAATCTCTCGCAAGCTTTGGAAAACGGACTTATTACCCGAGAATATGTTGAGAAAAAATGGACGCTCTTAGGCAGAGCCCACAACGAGTCTGTATGGGAATATTTTGAAAACCTCCTCGGGCTCTTTGAGTCTATTGAGTACAGCGAGGATACGCTTTTCGACTATTATGTTACTGCTTTTGAATATTATCTTGAAAACAATACCTTTCATATAGAGGTGCATGCTGTATTTTCAGAAGATTTTGACCGTTCTCTTGTCCTCGCGAGGGTAATCAAAAGAGCTTATCATGAGGTGAAAAAACGCCGCAATGAGCTGGTAGTATCAATAATCTGCTCCGGTCTTAAATACTTGGGTGCTGATATCGAAATTCCTGAGCTCTATCTGAAAAATGCTCTAAGACTTCGTGAGACAATATTTGATGATTTTGACAAGGATAACGTTTATCCTTTTATCATAGGCTTCGACCTTCTGAATGAAGAGGACAAGTCTATTCCTCTTAAGGAGCTTGCGCCTATGCTTCTGAAATACAGAAACGAGTATCCGGAATTCAACCTGTATATACACTGCGGCGAGTCCCTCAATGCTCAGGTAGACAACCTCATTGACGCTTATTTATTAGGCTCTACCCGAGTGGGCCACGGAATGAATCTATATCGTTATCCTAAGCTGCTCGCAGCTTTTGCGGATAAAGAAATCTGCCTTGAGGCCTGCCCAATTTCAAATCAGACGCTTCGATTTGTGAAGGACCTGCGCCTCCACCCGCTGGCCGAGTATATAAAGCGCGGAGTTACCGTTTCGCTATGCTCTGACGACCCTGTGTGTCAGGAGCACGAGACACTTACTGACGACTTTTTTGCAGTTACAGTATGCTTAGACCTCGACCTCTCCGACATAAAACAGCTTTGCATTAACTCAATTATGTATTCCGGCCTTGACAGAGCACAAAAGTCACAGCTCTCGCTCGCTTGGAAAAAGGCCTGGGATGAGTTTATTGATTTCAAATACAATGCTGATTTTGTCTAAAAAACACCGGCTATACTTATTATTATACACTGTCATCTCACTTGATTTGATTTGACACCAACATCCGGAAGATTTACAATAATTTCATTAGAACTTAATTACTAATAATGTGTGAATTGGAGCGGTTCAGTAATGAAGAAATATTTATATAGTTTTCTGCTATCATTTGTTATCATCGTAGCTACAATAATCCCGGTTTCGCTTATTTCATTTGCAGAAACCCAAAACGGCGAATCCGTCATAGTTTTCACCGCTGATGTACATAATATGTCAAGCGAAGACGCTTCATCAGCAAACCGTCTAAAAAGATTTCTCGAAGCTGTGACCACAGACTATGGTCCTGTTGACACACTCGGAATCTGCGGTGACCTCGCGATTTACACAGTTTATGGTGACAAATATTGGAAATACGCTCAAAGAGTTATTGACAACTCCTCGTCGCTCGTAAAAACACCTATTTATACTACAGGCAATCACGAACATGCAAACGGAAGTTTTTCTTCTACATCCAACAAGACAGCAAAAAAGTATATTCGTCTTGGTGTAGGTGAATCTGACGACAATTATTCGGTTTACTGTTTTGGGGCTGCAAGTTCAACCATGGAATTTACCGAAAGCGACATAGCTGCTCTCTCTGCCTATTTGGAATCAGTCGGCACAGATAAGACGGTTTTTATTCTTTCGCATTTTCCGCTTCACGTCTCCAATTATACCCGAGATGGCGAATATAAAACCAGAGATGCCATCAACAGAGAAAAGATAATCGACCTTCTCAACCATTATCCAAATGCATATTTCGTATGGGGGCATAATCATTCGCATAACGATTCGCACTACGGAGCTGTTAATACTGATAATATCGATGGCAAGGACATCAGTTTTACTTATATTGCCGCAGGCTGTATGTCAGAAGAGTCTGACGGAAACAAATATGCCGGCAAAATCGAAGAAAAAGGTCTGTTAGCTATTGTTTCGAAGGATGGAAAAACCGTTTCACTTACCTATTTGGGTAATGACTTCAAACCGGTTTCTAATACATGGAAAAACACCGGCTGCGCAAAATATGCAGTCAGCTTTGATGCAAATGGCGGAATCGGAACAATGAAAGACGTGTTCGTTAAAGCTGATAATGACGGAAATTACAATTATACTGCTCCCGAAACCTGTGACTTCAAGGCTCCAAAGGGTATGCGCTTTGCCGGTTGGTCAGACAGTATTGGCGGCGAAGCAAAGAAAACCTTTACTATTGCTCACAACACTACGCTCTACCCGGTTTGGAAAGAGGCATGTATTACAGATAAAACCGTTGCTTTGCAGGATGGCAGTATGCATTTTGTTCTGAACGGATATGAATTAGGCGTTTTTACTTTCAAGAAAAGCAGCAGCGGTTGGACAATAATGGACGACACCGGCAAGTATATCGGTATTTCTTCAAAGGCGCTGAGCCGTTCAACTACTGCTTATAATTGGACCTATTCAAACGGAGTATTTTCTGCAAAGGTTCAGTCCGGCGGATGGTTTGGTTCTACTAATACATATTATTTGACAGCAATCAACGGAAAACTGGCAATTTCTAACAGTAATAGTAATAATGCTGCATCCTTTTACATTCATATAGAAAGGGTCAATCATTCTTATACACAGAATGTAACCGCACCAACCTGTCAAAATGAAGGCTATACTACCTATACCTGCAGTTGCGGCGCCACCTATACCGATACCCCAACAGAAAAAACAGACCACATCTTCATGAGTGGTCACTGTACTATGTGTGGTGTCAAAGATCCAAGCGTTACTACTGTTTGCGAGGGATATAAGGCCGTTTCTTTGAAGGAGGCCACATTAAAGCTTAGTATTGGCGGTGTGGATCTGGGTACATACACCTTTGCAAAGTCTGGCAATAGCTGGACAATAATGGACGACACCGGCAAGTATATCGGTATTTCTTCAAAGGCGCTGAGCCGTTCAACTACTGCTTATAATTGGACCTATTCGAATGGAGTATTTTCTGCAAAGGTTCAGTCCGGCGGATGGTTTGGTTCTAAAAATACATATTATTTGACGGCAAGCAACAGAGTATTGGCAATTTCTACCACCAACAATAACAATGTGGTGACTCTATCCACTTATGTTGAAAATTCCGAGCATAGCTTTGGCGCGTGGACTGCTGATATCTCCGGATCTCACAGTCGAACCTGTTCTATTTGCGGGGAAAAACAAAGTGGCAGCTGCAACTACGGAACAGACCACAAATGCACTGTCTGCGGTACAAACGATCCGACATATCAACCTCCAGTAATAAAGAGTATCAATGTACAGGTTGGTTTAACTTCTTCAAAGTCGGGACTGATTTTCCGAAAGACGACCTACAAGGCAACTATTACCCCTTCCGCAGAGGGAACCACAGTTTCAAAGGTACAGTATTCAACCAACAATTCAACCTGGACGACCGGAACCGCCTACAGTTCCTCGTCGAAGATCGAAAAGCTGTACATAAAAATCACAGATAAACAAGGGGACGTATACACCTTTTTATACAACAACGGAAAAGTAACAGCCTTGTAGCAGCGAGGTCTCCTTGAATGCCATCAGGCATCCAAGAGACTTCAGCAATTCACTGTACGACTGCTAATCGTTCTTAACCGCGGCCAGTTTCATGATTTTATGCATTTTTTCCTCAAATTTGTCCGCAGGAATCAAGGCTATTCCTTCCTCATCGCTCAGCACAATGATTCGCTGTCCGCCTTCGAGGTTGAATTTTTCCCTGGCCGCCTTGGGAATAACAATCTGCCCCCTGTCATTAAGCGTTACCGAACCCCAGATATTCTTCCCTTTTGGAGCCAAAATAGATGTTCCCGCTTCTTCAGCAGGTGCAACCTTAAGCAGGCTGTCAATTGTCACCCCATACACATCAGCCAATTTACTGCACTTTTCTATATCCGGAACAGTAGCTCCCGACTCCCATTTTGCATAGGCCTGACGGGAAATGTCGATCCTTTCGGCAATTTCCTCCTGAGTGTAGCCATGGATATTGCGAAGCATAATCAGGTTTTCTTTAAGCATTCTTAACCCCCTATAAATCTATTTTTTCAAATCTCCTACGAGAAATATAATACGAAACAAGGGTTAAAATCAAGTACAATAATATTCCAGCCAGCAATAATGTGATTTGAATTGCCGCGTGATCAGTACCAAAAGCATTGAAAAACTCGAGTCCCGGAACATGATGTACCGCCTCTGCAGCGCAAATAACCGCAAAGCACACTATGATATAAAACAGGAAAGGCAAAGACCTGTAGGCAGTTTTGAAGAAGCCGCTGATAAAGACCAGGTTGAAAAGCCCAAAAATCACTATTGCCACGCCAAGAGCAAAGCCATTTGCATTCATCATAAAGTTGGTTCTATACACCTCTGAGTCCACCAGGATTGTCATTCTGACAAGCACTGCAGCCGCCATCAGGAGCATGCCGCACCCCTCTATGAAACAGGCAAAGAGGAATTTCCCCCTGACCACATCCTTTTTCGCAATAGGAAGCAGCGCAGAGAAAAGAATATCATTAGTCTCTCTGGCATTTTCATAGCTCTTAAAAATCCCCAGAGTCACAAAGAAAGACCCGCAGTGAATCGGGTACCCCGGAATAAAAAACATTAGCCCAAACAGAATGAAGAAAAAAGACAGGCAGGATGCGCTGAGTTTTATTTCTTTCATCAGAATATTACGCATTAAACTCTCCCCTTTCCAAACGCAGAATACAGTCCTCAAGGCTTTCTCCGTCCTTTGAATAGGTGTTAAAAAACGCCTCATTTGAAAGCGATGCGGCTATTTCTCCATTAGTAATATATACTATATTGTCAGCACACTTTTCAAGGTCGGAAATTATATGTGTTGAAAAGAAGATTGCCACGCCCTCCTTCTTCAGACGCTTGAAGAGTCCAAGCAGCTCGTCCCTCGAAAACGGATCAAGACCGCTGGTGGGCTCATCGAGAATAAGCACCTTTGCCTTATGTGATAACGCAATCAATAAATTGCACTTAACCTTCATCCCTTCAGATAATTCCCGTGCCGTCTTTGAAGGGTCGAGTCCGAACATCTCAAGATACTTTAGATACGCCGATTCATCCCATGTATCATAGAACCTTTTTACCACCTCCACTACATCCTTTAGCCTCTTGCGTGGATACCACGCTATCGTTCCAGTCGAATAGCCAAGCATCTGCTTTATCTCTGTTTCATTTTCAATAAACGACTTGCCAAAATATGTTATTTCCCCGCTGTCAGGATGCACAAGGTTTAGCATTGATTTTATTGTGGTTGTTTTGCCCGACCCATTTCTTCCTACAAAGCCGGTAATCTCGCCTTCTTTTATAGAAAAAGACACATCCTTAAGCCTGAAGCTCGGATATGTCTTGTTCAGATTTTTGATTTCAACAATACTCATAATGCAATACCCCTTCAAATAATAGAATTCCTATGTGTATTGTAGTTTTTTTCTGAAGACCTTTCAACCAACCGAAATTAACAGCATTTGCTGAATTGTGTTGAGTTTAGTTGCATTTGTTTTCATCGAGTCTGTCATCAAAAATCATTACCCTTCAAAATTGTAACAAACAGTATTTATTCACATGTACAAAACATGATATAAAAAAGCACGTAAGTGTTGACACGTACAGACTTCATTTTTTGCCACTACTCCCCCATAAGTAAAGAATGAAGGCTGCCGCACTAACGATTTGTAATCGCAAACGCAACAGCCCTTTATATTTCCTTATAAATTAATACTGAAAATACGGTATTTCTATCTCAATATCCTCCAGTGCAAATGTACAGCATGGATGAATGTATCCGTACTTAAAATCCGCTTCCTTTCGCATTTCCCAAGGTTCAGGACAGTAAACCTCTCCCTTGTTAAGCTTGGAATGACAGTAGCTGCACTCCCCGCTTCTGCATTTAGACGGAGCAGCAACACCATTTGCTTCCAGAATCTGTAAAATAGTATCCCTTGAGCTTCCGGACACAGTTTGAACCTTATCACGGATTTTAACTGTAATATTGACCGTATCAGGAACCTTCATCTGATGTTTTCCAGGCCATGTCGGGAAGAATTCAGCATTATGAAGCTCTCCGTTTAATTCATTGCGAGCCCATTTAGGCTCAATTCCCAGCTCACTGATAACCGCCTTCGCCTTCATAGAAAATGGTGGCGGACCCGAATAAAAAACTGACCAGCTTCCTTCAGGAGCAACCCTTCTTATCAGATCTGCGGTAATTCCGCCCTTCTCAAAGCCCTCCTTATCCTCAGCTGTTAATGTATATACAACCTTGATTTTATCACAGGCTGCAGCAAGAGCGTCAAGTTCCTCCTTCATCAGCAGAAATTTTGTGCTTTCAGCCTCATAAATAATAATTAAATTATAGTCATCAATTCCCTCAGCTACCGCACCAGCCATAGATAAAAAGGCATTAATGCTGCCGGCCAGACATATAACAGTCTTTCCGTCTCTGATAGGATTATAGTTCATTTTTCCTAAAGGCTCAGATGCCACAACCTCAGTGCCCACCTTCCAATTATCAACTATCCAGTTAGAGCATTTCCCATCAGGAAAACGCATGATAATCAGACGATAAATCCCATTTGCAGCCTTCCCCGGCGAAGAGGTAAGAGTATATGTTCTGCTGGTCTTATAGCCGTCAATATCCAGATAAATACAGATACAGCTTCCTGCCTTAAACCACGCAAGCTTCTCAGTACCTCTTTCAGGATCAGGAGCCAGCTCATAAACAACGAACATCGGGCCCATAGGCTGAACCTTAACTACCTTAAGATACTGTTTTTCAGGATGCAGCTGCTTTGCAATTGCATTTACGGGATAAATCTCAGGGAGCGGATTTGCAGGTGCAGCGGAGAAAGCAGCTTCTCTTGCAGGTACTATGCTGCCGAATTTTGACGGATCCAGATTTTTAAGAATTGCCATTTATTTCCCCTCCTTCATAGAATTCAACACAGCAAGGGCTGTGAAATACCCATTAGCATAGTTTGCGCTGTAGCCGTCTCCTCTTTCGGCATGAGCACCACAGAAGCGCAGACCTTCATACATTATTTCATTCTTCACATTCATAGTTCTGCCCATGATGCTGTCCCAGAACGATGTCTGGTAACCGTAAGGTGTTCCTCCCGGAGTATTGAGATAACGGGCAAAGGTCACAGGAGTTGCAATTTCTATCTCCTCTATGTATGGAATTATTTCTATGCCGAGCTTTTCCTCATATTTTTTAAGAATATACTCAGCAACCTCATTTTTCTTATCGTTATAT
>DCGW01000021.1:25959-28310 GCA_002315335.1 Firmicutes bacterium UBA1768
GGTGTTATATTCTTCCATATATCACCGTGAACTGCTGAGGTAAAGAACATGGTGCAGGTACCCTCAGGTGATGACTCAGGAATAACCGTATTAAGGCAATTTGCAATAATCCAGCCCTCACCACCATATCCATAGCTCTTTTCAAGAACCTTATGGTAGTCGTTTGTCGGATACACGAAAACTGAATAATCCTTAATTCCCAGTTCCTCAGCGCTGCGGTTCAGCCCGAGATATATGGTAACAAATGAGAGCCCCAGTTCACGGGCATTAGCCATTTTAATTGCTCTTTCAGGCACTTCATCCGCGTCCATGGACTGAATTACGCTATTCGGGAACCAGTTTGAAATAATATTATCCGAATATACCTCTCTTCCGTCTGACAGCATAACTCCGTAAACCCTGCCGTCCTTTACAAGCAGCTTTCTGACCTCGGAATTAGTCCAGATTTCACCGCCGTTTTCTCTGATAATCTCCTCAAGAGCGTAGACTAACTCCGGAGATTTTTTTGCAGGCATTTTCGGATAACACACCACATAAAGCCAAAGCATGTAGAAGAAGTGGAAGGCGTCCTCCTTATCAGGCAGCGAACCCAGATACGGCCAGTAGGTGTTCATAATATTCTGGGCTCCCTCAGGAATTCCCAGCTCGTCCATGCATTCCTTTGCAGTATGCGAGGCCATGCACAGAAAATCCGAGTATTCTGTGAAAAGCACCTTGGGATCAATATTGCCAGATGACAGATAAGCAGTCGCTTTGTTTGCAGTTTCAACAAGTTCAAAAACCTTTCTTACATTATCACTGCAGCCAGGAAACATTTCTTCCATTTTTTTACAGAAAGGCTCTAAACCCGCAGGCACAACTACATCGTAGCCGTCATCCCCGTCAACAATTACACGGAAAAGATTGTTTTCTGTACGCCAGTCTATTTTTGCTCCAAGAGCATTGAAAATATTTGAGGTCGGTGCTGACAGCTCTTCGTTTCCGACGCCGCCCAGCTCATGGAGGGCTGCTTCAAATTCAAAGCGTCCTCTCCTAAAGCTCTGAGCGCTTCCACCGCAGACCTTATGTCTTTCTAAAAGCAGTGTTTTCACTCCGTTCTTAGCACAGGTGGCCGCAGCCGCAAGGCCGGCATTGCCTCCTCCAATTACTATTACATCGTATTTTTCCATATATTCTCCTTATTTTGTATCAATTTTTACTGTTTTATACATGGAGGCTCCAAGAATCAGAACACCTCCTATCAGTTCTCTTTCTGAAATAATGACCTTCATTATCTTGAAATTTTAGCTTTCGGGCATGAAGCTTTTCTAATAAACTATCATGCTATCTGTTAATATATTATATAATATATTAGCTTTTATTCAACAGAATAATTTTACAGAATAATAAGATTTTTGTTAAAACAGTGTCAATGAGAGCCTTGCAAACCCTCCTCATCCATCTTCTATGTTTTGCCATCAGGAGCAGAATACCGAGGTGCACTCCCTTTTTACCACAACGCTGTGGACGATGACAAAAAACGGCAACCTTGATATTGTATCAAAATTACCGTTCAGTTATGGAAAAGAACCCTTATTCTGATACAAATGCACCCCGCGGAAATCTTAACCCGGTGGGTGCATTTCACACGATACGTACTCAACGACTCGTTGTCCCCTGATTTAATACCTTTCGTTAAATTCCAATACTCCATTTGTACTGTATCAATTCTCACATATATATTTTATCGCTTGCTTTATGAATACCAAAGCAAGCGATAAATACGATAATTATTTAATTCTATAAGTTCTGTTTCTATTTTCACCTAAAGGCTCTATTTCTTTCATTTCTGAGAGAATCGCTCTTGTTCTTCCTCTGCTCAGCCCGATATATGCTGCAATTTCAGCACAACTTGAACGCCCATTATCCTTAAGATAATCCAGAACCTTAGCTTTATTCAAATCCGTCTTAGTCATCTGATGAGAAGTATTTGAAGACTTATCGCCTATTTTTATCGCTTGTTTTTTTTCAAGCGATAAAACAAGAAGAGTACGATCGGGATCAAATTGTTCTAAATCAAAAGTATCAGTCATATAATGCTCCTAAAACCATTTTAATACACTATATCACGAAACAAATTAAAGTTTCAAGCGATAATTTTCAAGAATAAGCGATAAAAGCCCGTAAGTATTGACACCTGCGGACTTTCTTTTTCCTTACTATTTACCCCTCGATTTCTATCCCGCTGAAGAAGCAGAATACCGAGGTGCACTCCCTTTTTACCACAACGCTGTGGACGATGACAAAAAACGGCAACCTTGATATTGTATCAAAATTACCGTTCAGTTATGGTCCGAGAGAAAATAAGGGAC
>DCGW01000021.1:28338-47399 GCA_002315335.1 Firmicutes bacterium UBA1768
ACGAGTCCGCAAACCCGCATAAACACTATGTTTTTCAGGCACGAGCGCACCGGGTTCACTTTTAAAGAATAGCATCCAGAATTATTCAAGAGTTTTTTTCCACTTTTGGGACAAGCCTCTTTTTTGTTGACAATAGTCATGATATCAGATATGAAATTATGACTATTGTTTGAGCTTGCTGGCGATACGACGCGATTAATTCCATTGTTTTGGTCTTTACGAAATCGTATTTTAAGAAGCTTATGCGGGAGAAAGAGAAAACGAATGATATGATTTCTTTGTGTATTACATATGTTTATCATGATATGAACCTAAGTCGTCCGCGATATTACTCAATTTTCCATGCTACAATTTTAGCAAATCTCACTTTGTATTTCCACTGAAATCCTCTGCAATTTACTGCAAATCACTGCACACTTATTTTATGGCATAAATTTCAAACATCATTTTGAAATAATAGGTTGAATTTAACCTATTTCAGTCATATAATAAAAACACAATCTATATTATTGGAGGTCACTACTATGATGGTTAATACAAATTCTGTAGTTTCTATGACAGAAGCTAACCAGAATTTTTCAAAGGTCGCACGTCTCGTAGACGAAACAGGCTCAGCAATAATTATGAAAAACAATGCTCCGCGATATCTTGTTATAGACTTCAGCAGGGCTGACAAAGAAATTACAGTTCCTGACGAAGATGTGTTTACACTATCACAAAGAATAATTGCTGAAAACAAGGAAGCTTATGAGGTTCTTGCAAAATGATCAGACTCTCTAAAAAGCAGGTTTTAATGATGCATAATCAGCTCATTGAAACAACAGGCGGCAGTAATGGTCTTCGTGACGAAGGTCTGCTTGACTCTGCACTGGAAGCTCCTTTCCAAAGTTTTGGTGGTCATGATTTATTTCCCGGTATTCAGGCTAAAGCTGCCCGTCTCGCATATGGATTAATTAAGAACCATGCTATGGATGATGGCAACAAACGTCTTGGTGTACATATTATGCTTGTTTTCCTCTCACTAAACGGCATAGACTTAAAATACTCCCAGAAAGAGCTTTACGAAATAATCCTCTCAGTTGCGTCAGGGACAAAAGAATTCGATGATTTGTTACAATGGATTATTTCTCATCCCGCTCCCCCGGGGTGCAAAAACAAAGAAAAACGGCAACCTTGATAAAGAAAAACGGCAACCTTGATATTGTATCAAAATTACCGTTCAGTTATGTGAAAGAACCCTTATTCTGATACAAATTGACCGGGTGGGTGCATTTCACACGATAGGTTTGATTTTGCTAACAGAACCTGATATCGATTAAATAATTATTAAATTAATAGTTTTAAGTATTGTTTTTTTCTTGAAAATGCATATAATGAAATTACAGATAGAAATATCTGTATAGCGGTTAGAGTGTCCAATCAAAATACTCGTTTAAAAGCGGTTAGATTGTCCAATTAAAACAATCGATTAACAGTTGTGGGTGGAGCAATCCATCCACTTTTTTAGGAGGATTTATGAATTGGTACGTTGTAGATAAAGATTACATTAATTATCTTACTCAATTCGACTCACGTGTAGGATATGTGGAATATGGTGATCGTTTAAAACTCCATGTTGGTATTATACTTACAATTGCAGAGTTTAATTATTACGTTCCAATTTCATCTGCCAAACCCAAGCACAAAAGAATGTCTAATAGCATTGATTTTCATAAGCTTCAGGATGAATCCGATGGTTATCTTTATGCTGTGCTGAACATTAATAATATGATTCCGGTTCCGGATAATTGTTTAACTCAATTAAAGTATAATAATATTGAGGCATTCCGCCCATTCAACAATAAAAAAGAAAAAACCAACTATATTTATCTTCTCCAAAAGGAAAAACATTTAATTGATAAGGTTCAGGATACACTTCAACAAAAAGCAATAAAACTATATCAGAAGTGTATTGATAAGCCCGATTCCTCTCTTGCTTTAAGATGTTGCAGTTTTAAAATATTAGAAGAAAAATGTAAGTTATATTCTAATATATAGCCAGACCTATTATTTGATAACACAACAAAAGCCCGTAAGTATTAACACCTACGGACTTTCTTTTTCCTTATTATTCACCCCTCAATCTCTATCCCGCTGAAGAAGCAGAATACCGAGGTTCACCCCCCTTTTTACCACAACGCTGTGGACGATGGTAAGCCGGAGGCAGTCATCAAACTCTGTAATCAGCTCTTCTTTTTCTGACAAATCCTGAAGGCGTAGTTTTACCGTCCTGTTTTGCGAATACTCCGTTCTAAGGTGATGTATTAGCTGATTATCCTGTTATCATTTTTTGTATCAGTTTTTCAACCTTATCTTTTTTCGCAAATAATGTACATCCTCCGACATGGTCATCTTTCAGAAAATTTCCGGCCTGCAAGGCACTGAATAAAGGTGACTTCAGAGCCTCTCTGACGGATGTTTCTTTTACATTTATATCAGAAAACGGCGAAAACGGACAAGGCTCTGCTCCACCTCGCGAATTGATATGAAAAAAACCTCTTCCGGCAGCGACGCATCCTTCTGATGTTTTTTCATCACCTGGGAAGGAAATAAAAACCATTTCAGGAGTATCTCTGCGAAGTCTCGCGACCTCCTCTCGCAGGAAGCTCTGATGGTTTTCGTTTAATGTGAGATGACCACTATCCGCAATTACAGGCACCAGATTATGATATTCAGAAAACAGTTCAAAGTACTCATCGTTCATAAATACTCCATTTGTAAATATCGGAAAAAATATATTCGGAATTTTTACAGCCTCAAGTATTACGTCTTTTCTCAATAAAGGTTCTCCTCCAGCAAGCAGAATAAAGCTAATTCCAAGTTTTTCTGATTCACTGAATATTTTATACCATTCACCAGCTGTTAATTGATTTGAGGGTGCACAATCATCTGTTTCTCCATTCTCTCTGGAATAACATCCCTTACAATGAAGATTGCAACGGCTTGTAATACTCGCAATTAAGAATGGAGGTATATGTTCACCTCTTCTCTCAGCTGAAGCACGTATTACCGAGGCCTTTTTCGAAGCGACAGCAAAGTTTGCAAGAAACGCTGCCTGTTCAGGATGTTTAAATGCTGCACGAACAGCCTCCTTTACTACACGCTCTACACCATCTGACATATACTTTTGAATATCAAACTCATTACCCATTTATTCACACCACCATTGTTTTTGGAAAATGCTTTTCATTTCTACTATTTCAAATCGCAAAAATCCCCAAAACTCATCGTTTCGGGGATACATATGCATGGTTGCGGAGAGAGGATTCGAACCTCTGACCTTCGGGTTATGAGCCCGACAAGCTACCAACTGCTCCACTCCGCGATATTAAATTGGTGCCGGGGACCGGGGTCGAACCGGTACGAGATAAAATCTCACGGGATTTTAAGTCCCGGGCGTCTGCCAATTCCGCCACCCCGGCGGATAAAAAATGGCTCCAAGGGTGGGGCTCGAACCCACAGCCTATCGGTTAACAGCCGAGTGCTCCACCATTGAGCTACCTTGGAACAACGCGCTTTTCAGCGACAAGAGTTATTATACTTGTTAACACCTTCTCTGTCAAGAGAAAACAACAAAAATCCGCATTTTTTTCAATATGGTGTCCATTGCAGCAAGCCGGAATAACCGCCCCAACAGACACCACATATACTATACAAAAGCTCCTATCCCAAACGCCTTTCCGAAATAAGCTCAGCGACTATGCTGACTGCGATTTCCTGCGGGGTTTTCGCCCCTATTTTAATACCGATAGGGCAATGAACCGACTCGAGCTTTGCCCTCTCTGCGCCCTCGCATACGAGCATATCGTAAATCCTGTCTCTCTTCGACTTACTGCCTATCATTCCGAGATAAGCCGGCTTCTTGTCGAGAGCCCACCTGAGTACCGACTTGTCGCCCGCATGACCCCTTGTGATAATCAAAATATATGTGTTGGAATTAACCGGAAGGTCAGGCATGCTGTCAAAGCTTCCTATAACCATGCACTCACAGCCTGGGAACCGCTCCTCGTTCGCAAATTCAGCCCTGTCATCCACAACGGTAACCTTGAAGTCAAGACCCACCGCAAGCCTTGCCACCTCTAAAGAAACATGGCCGCCCCCGAAAAGATAAATATGCCCGGCGGTTTCAAGGCTGTCAACTATATAGCGATGGCCCTTTTCCCTGTCAGCCTCCTCCTGAATGGCAATTCTTACCGGATTTGCCAGCATTTCCCTTTTTACATTTGAGCCCTCTTCAAAGCTTCCAAAAATACCCTCGTCCTCAACATTGAGAACAATCGAGCACTGTAAAGACTCTCCATCAGCTTTAATCGAATAAACAAACCAGGCTTTTTTCTGATGCAGTACAGCATCCTCAGCCCTCGCAAAGATTTCGGCATTTTCCCCCTCATTTGCATCAATATAGGCAATAAGAACCTCTGTCTCGCCGCCGCAAATAAACTCCGAAACGGCTGCCTCTTCCGAATTGAGGTTGTAATACTTTATCGTCGGTCTTTTGTCCGCAAATGTAATCCTTCTTGCAAAATCAATCACATCAGCCTCGACTCCGCCCCCTCCGATAGTTCCTGTTATCTCTTCCTGAGTTATTATCATTCTCGCGCCCACTCCCGACGGAGCAGAACCGGTCTTAGAAACTATTGCCGCATAAACAAAGCTTCTGCCCTCTTCAAGCAGCTTGCTCGCTGTTCTAAATACTTCCTGCAAAACACTTCCTCCATTCAACCCAAATCATCACTTGAAAACTTCGGTCAAAAATATTATCTGACTACCACAATTTTTTCGCCTGCAGCGCCCACCTGACAACAGCCTCCAAAACTCCGCCGCCAACCGCAAGCGCCTTATCTGAAATTTCAAAGCAATATTGATATTCGCTTCTGGCATCTATATCTCCGCACTTCATTCCGGGCTTCACATACACCCCCTCCTGAAGCATACCTCTTATCAGGCCCGGCATTTTTGCATAAATAACTGCTCCACCGCTCTCTGCCACGGCCTCGCCTTCTTCGACTGTATCACCTATTGACCTCAGCGGTTTAAACTCGCCCTCAGCCTCAGCTCTGATTATCCTCTCCTTGCTGTAACCTCCAATTTCTCCCGGAACCCCGGTATTTGGAATTGCACTGCCCTCTTCAATAACCCTTCCGAGGTAATGACCACGCTTGGTTTCTATTACGCAATGGCAGTCCTTTCCGGCGGTAAAGCCTGGTCCCACCCCGATAACGAGAGGCGCAATATCAATGCTTGTTCCCAGATTTTTCTTAGCCAGAATCGCATCAACCACAACATCAGGCTTTAGAGCTTCGATAATCTTTGCGTCTTCATCAACCACAACAGGAATATCGCCGTTTTCAATGCAGGCCTTTACAGCTTTACAGTCTTCACAAAGCACAGCCTCAACACCTTCAACCTCGCAGCGGCACTCGTAAACCGCCCTTGAAAAAGCAACGGTTCTTCTTACTGTAGTCGGCACTGCTGTCTCAGTCATTACCACAGCAAAGCCGCATTTTTTCAGTCTGTATGCTATTCCGGTGGCAATATCTCCCGCCCCCTTGATAAGCACAGTTTTATCCATTATTTTCCTCCTGCATTATTGATAAGAAACCCTATGAAATCCTCTGCCGCAGCCGATAACGCAAAGTCCTTTCTCATTGCTATATAAAAGCTCCTTCCGCCCGACAGCTCTTCTGGCTCGAAAATCAAAAGCTCTCCGCGTTTAGCCTCTTCAACCACAGACAGCGCTGAAACTATTGAAATTCCAAGTCCTCTTTTTATACACATCTTGATAGCTTCCATGTCATTCATATAGGCAGCTACATTTAAATCATTGACCGAAATCCCCATTTTTGAAAGAAGATTTTCAGCCTCCTTCTTTGTACCCGAGCTTCTTTCTCTAAGAATAACAGGCTCTTTAAGAAGAGTCAACAGGTCTGCACCGCCTTCTTTTAGCTTTAGATAGTGCTTTTCAGGAGGCGCGCATATGACAAGCCTGTCCTTCAGAAGCTCAAGATAATTAACTCTATCCGAGTATTCCGCGGAACCGACAACTCCTATATCTGCGCTTCCCTCAACGAGTCTATCAACAGCTCTCCCGCTATCGGACTGGCTTACGCTTATCGTCACTCCAGGCTTGAGTGCCTTATACTTTGCAATCACATTCGGCAGTATATAAGCTGAAGGAATTGTCGACGCACTTATTCGGATAACTGTAGTACTGTTATTTCTGATCTCATCGAGAGCTCTCTGTCTGAGCTTCAGCATATTAAGCGCATATTCATACAGCCGGTAGCCTTCTTCTGTGATATGCAGTTGCCTCGTAGTTCTGATAATGAGCTCCCTGCCAACCTCGGCCTCGATATCTCTTATATGACTGCTGATTGTGGGCTGACTCAAATGCAGCGCCTCTGCCGCCTGAGAAAAGCTCTTATGCTCAACCACAGCAGTAAATGCTTCTATTTGTCTGAAGTCCATAATTCATCTCCCATTATTACCGGATAGTTTACAAGCCCAGCGAGCTTTGTTCCGCAATCTGCTTCCCTTTCGTTTCTCTCAACTTCCTCTTCACGGTTTCCCGTAACATACAGCACGTCGGCAAGGTCTTCCGCGTTAATCACTGTCGCAAGCGCCTCAGGCGTTACTGCCTCCTCCAAGCCACGTCCTGATATGCGAGAAAAAATCTCCGACCTGTGAACAACCTCAGAAATCGGTCTTCCAATACCGTTAAGCCCAACCACCATAACGGTTCTGACTGCACTTTTCGGTATAACGGGCTCATATTCTGCATGCGCCTTTAGCGGCAAATGCTTTGAACCGTCCGCTTCTACAAGAACAAAGTCCGCTATGGCAGCAAGCTCTTCAAAGGAGGCCTCCGACCTGTCAAGCTTTACCCTTCCCTCTCTTGTGAGTATAGGTATTCCCACCGCCGCTATTCCGACTTTTCTGATGAGAGCTGCCGATTCTTCTCTTTTCTCTGCAGGGTTACATATAAGAGGGCAATAGCTCGGTATAAAAATCTTCGTTGAGGTAGTTACAATTACGCAAAACCCATCTGCCCTGAGCTCATAGGCCAGCCTGCGAATTAAGGTAGTCTTGCCGCCCGAACCGATGATGGCGGTCACTCCCTTTTTTATTCCAAGTTTTTTATATAATCTGTTCATACTGCCTCCGTTTCAAACGAAAAAACAATAGTTCATAGTCATTCAGCATACAGTCAGCAGACCACTCGCCCGAGTCTTAAGAGCAATCATCCTTTGGCCAGCCTCCATCTATTTATAGATTTTATTTATATAATATAACCTTTTATATAATAAATCAATTTTCTTTTCCCTGCAATAAGCTTTATAATACAACCATAAGAGATTTTAACTAAACTCAAAGATATTTCTGCTGAAACAGCATGAAAGGAGAATTTTTTGGAAAGCATAAAATCCTACAAAAAAGAGCTGATAATCATCGGCATATGCGGATTGCTGATCGGACTGTTTGGAGCCTTGCTCGTAAAGTTCGGCAATCCAAAAAACATGGGCTTCTGTATAGCCTGCTTCATAAGAGACACAGCTGGAGGCTTAGGCCTTCATACTGCTGCTAAGGTCCAATACATAAGACCAGAAATAATCGGGCTTATATTAGGTGCCTTCGGCATTTCTTTTATCAGAAAAGAATTCAAGCCACGCGGCGGTTCTTCGCCCATCACAAGATTTGTTATTTCATTCTTTGTAATGGTCGGCTGCCTGATGTTCCTCGGCTGTCCACTCAGAATGACTCTGAGAATTGCCGGCGGTGACCTCAATGCCATTGTTGGACTCGTTGGCTTTGTTGCGGGAATTTTGGTTGGAATAGTCTTCCTTAAAAGAGGCTTCTCACTGAAGAGAGCCTACCCTCAGGCTCCTGTTGAGGGTGGAACAATGCCGGCTATTCAAATCGTACTGCTGATACTTCTGCTTGCAGCCCCTGCCTTCATCTATTTCTCAACAGAAGGTCCGGGAGCCTCACACGCACCGATAATTATTTCGCTCTGCGCAGGGCTTATAGTTGGCGGAATGGCTCAGGTTTCAAGGCTCTGCATGGTAGGCGGAATTAGAGACTTCGTACTTTTCAGAGAAAAGAAGCTTCTCTTTGGGTTCATAATTTTACTCGCAGCAGCATTCATAGTAAACCTCTGCCTCGGCAACTTCAATCCAGGTTTTGCTGACCAGCCTGTAGCTCACAGCGACGGTCTTTGGAACTTCATGGGAATGCTTTTAGTAGGTTACGGCTCAGTTCTCTTAGGAGGCTGCCCACTCAGACAGCTCATCCTTTCAGGAGAAGGAAACTCAGACTCTGCAGTAACTGTTCTCGGCCTCTTGGTCGGAGCAGCCTTCTGCCACAACTTCGGTCTCGCCTCTTCTCCAGACGGAGTAACCTTTGCAGGTAAAATCGGAGTAATTATTGGGCTCTGTGTAATTACAGTTATTGCCCTTGCCTATACAAAAAAGAACAGAGTTTAACTCAAAAGGAGGAAAAATGATAGATACCAGTGGACTTTCCTGCCCAGAACCTGTTATTATGGTAAAGAAGGCAATGGAATCCGGAGAGGACTCCTACACCGTTATAGCAGATAACCGCACAGCCTTTGAAAACATCACAAGGTTTGCGGCACACCAGGGCTTCGGTGTTTCAGGCGAAGAAAATGATGGTGTTTATACCATCCGCATTGAAAGAAACAAATGAAAACATTCATAATAACATTTTATTCACACTTCGGTGCGACAAGATTTAAAAAAGAAGCAAACAAAAGCGGAGCGGAGGTACAGCTTAAACCTGTGCCCCGCTTTTTGTCCTCTTCTTGCGGAACCTGCGCCGTAGTTAAAACAGAAGAGCTGACCTTCCCCCAGAATATGGACGAGGTCGAGCAGATTGTCGAGCTTCTGTCAGACTCTTCAAAGGAAAACGATTTTACTACCCTATACTCCTCTATATAGAAAAAGGGAGGTCAAATGGACAATATTAAGCTTACAAAACTTGCGGCCTGTGCGGGCTGCGGTGCAAAGGTCGGGGCGGGAACTCTCTCTCAGCTCCTCGACGGACTGCCAGTCATAAAGGACGAAAAGCTATTGGTCGGCTTTGATAAAAGCGACGATGCTGCCGTCTACAAAATTAATGATGATATGGCTTTGGTTCAGACCCTGGACTTCTTTCCCCCAATAGTTGACGACCCCTGGCTTTTCGGTCAGATTGCTGCGGCAAATGCCATTAGCGACGTTTATGCGATGGGCGGCGAGCCAAAGCTTGCTCTGAATATAATGACTGTAATCGAAGCTATGACTCGCGAAGCAATACATGAAATATTGAGAGGCGGCTACGAAAAAGCCTTTGAGGCAGGAGCGATAATTTCCGGCGGTCACACCATTAATGACACTGAGCCTAAGTACGGCCTGTCAGTAACAGGCTTTGTACACCCGAAAAAAATCCTCACAAATTCCGGCGCCAGGCCCGGCGACGTTCTTATTCTTACAAAGCCGCTTGGTATTGGAATAATTACGACTGCGGCTAAGGCTGGTCTCGTTCCGGAGGCTCTTACAGCAAAAATCAACCAACAGATGGCGGAGCTTAACCGCAAGTCCCGAGACAACATGGTCAATTATGAGGTTCATTCCTGCACCGATGTTACAGGCTTTTCCCTCATAGGACACTGCTGTGAAATGGCTGAGGGAAGCAATGCAACCATAAACCTCATGGCTGCGGGCATAAACTACCACAAAGAGGCCCTCGAATACGCATCTATGGGCATGATTCCCGCAGGTGCATACAAAAACAGAGACTTTGCCGAGGGCAGAACGGAAATATCTGCTTCGGTAAGTCTTCCCCTTGCGGACATTATGTTCGACCCTCAGACCTCAGGCGGCCTCCTGATTTCGGTTGCGGAAAAGGACTCGCAGCACTTGCTCAATGACCTGCTTCACCATACCGATGCCGCAATAATAGGCTATGTTTCTGAGGCTGGAGAAAAGGCTGTGGTGGTGAAATGAAGTCAATATATTTGGATAACGCTGCGACAAGCTTTCCAAAGCCGCCCGCAGTAGCAGAAAAAATGGTGGAATATATCACCCATATAGGAAGCAATGTCAATCGAGGCAGCTATGAAAGCGCATATGAAGCAGAGGAAACTGTTTTTGAAACGAGAACTCTTCTTAAGGAGCTTTTTAACGGGCCTGACGAAAAAAATGTGATATTTACTTCGGGCATTACTCTAAGCCTCAATATGGTTTTAAAGGGGTTGTTAAAAAAGGGCGACCACGCAATAGTTTGCCCGCTTCCCCACAATGCGGTAATGCGCCCACTCAGGCAGCTCGAAAAGGACGGCGTTGAGGTAAGCATGGCAGAGCTTTCGGATTCAGCTGACGAGGGCGAACCGAAAGAAGTCGTTGGCTCCAGCGAAAATGGGGTTTTTTTCAAGCCATCCTCACTTGAAAAACTAATCAGAAATAACACTAAGGCGATTGTAATGACTCACGGCTCCAATGTCAGCGGCAAGGTTTTTCCAATTACCGAAGTCGGTGAATTATGCAGAAAACACGGTTTATTCTTTATTGTAGACAGCGCACAAACTGCTGGGGTCTGCGAAATAGATATGAAACGAGACCATATTGATGCTCTGTGCTTCACCGGTCACAAGGGTCTGATGGGTCCTCAGGGCATAGGTGGATTTATTTTATCCGACCCTATTGTTTCGGAAATCAGTCCTCTGATAAGCGGCGGCACCGGCAGCATTTCTCACCTCGAGGACGTTCCCGATTTTCTTCCTGATAGATTTGAACCCGGAACTCCTAACCTGCCAGGAATATTTGGTCTTTGGGCAGGTCTAACCTTCATAAAGGAGACTGGAATTGCTGTAATACGCGAAAAGGAGGAACGACTTGCCCGCCTTTTCACCTCTCAATTAGAGACTGTCGGCGGACTTAAGGTAATAGGCCACGAGGAAAACTATCCATATACAGGAGTTGTCAGCGTTGTCATTAAAGACCACGACCCTGCCGAGGTATCTGCGAAGCTCGAAAGTGAATACTGCATTAAAACCCGCGTCGGTCTTCACTGCTCCCCTTCGGCACACAAGGCGCTTGGAACCTACCCTCTGGGCACTGTCAGATTTTCCTTCGGGTTTTTTAACACGGAGGAAGATGTCATCTGTGCAGCAGAGGCTTTGAAAGAGATATTGCAAGACTGATAAACGATGAAAACAACTATTCCTTAAAACTATGTTTTGTTAAATTGCACAGATTTTTGCCAAAAAAGGTAAAAATCTGTGCAAGAATTCTATTATTCACATGGTTTTCGTAATAATTCACCCCCTTTCAACCGAATACTTATCTCCAAAAGGATGTATTTTGAAAAATATGGAAGTTTTTTCTTTCAACTATTCCCTAAATCTATAGATTTTTAAGATGTTTGCACAGATTTTTGCCGAAAAAAGTAAAAATCTGTGCAATTTCCTTTTACGTCCACTTGTAAGAGGGGTCCGCCTTCCTCCAAAACTCGCCTTTATGCTTTACAATAACCCTTGCTTTATTTAGCTTTCGGTGTTACAATCTAAATGCGTTATTTATTCAAACAAATAACGCAAGTCTAATACTTAATATGAGGAGAACCACCATGAAAAAAGCACTATCAATTCTTATTACACTCTTGCTGCTAACCTTTGTTATGACTGGCTGCGGCAGTCAGACAGTTACAGATGAACAGAGCAGTGAGCCAACAGAGCTTATAGTATTTGCAGCAAGCTCCATGACTGAGAGTCTTGAGCAGATTGCAGAGCTGTACAAAGAGGTAAACCCTGATGTGAATATTGTATTCAACTTCGACTCATCAGGCACACTCAAAACCCAGATAGAGGAAGGTGCCGACTGCGACCTCTTCATTTCGGCGGCACAAAAGCAGATGAACCAGCTTGATGCGGCTATTGATGCTGAAGGCGGCAACGAGGACGGACTCGACTATGTTATGTCTGATACAAGAGTCGATATTCTCGAAAACAAAGTTGTCCTCGCAGTTTCCGACGAAAACTCCCCTATCACCTCCTATGACGACTTAGCTGCAGCACTTAAAGCCGGCACAGCTGTACTTGCCATGGGCAACGAAGACGTTCCTGTAGGCCAGTACACACAGAAAATTCTCAACTACTACGGCTTAGTTGAAGCAGACCTTGCAGCAAAGGGCCTCATCACTTACGGTTCAAACGTAAAAGAAGTAACCACTCAGGTTTCTGAAGCTACAGTAGATGCAGGAATAATATACGCTACAGACGCATTTTCAGCTGGTCTTAAAGCAATTGATATTGCAACAGAAGAAATGTGCGGCAAGGTTATCTATCCGGCTGCCGTAATGAAAAACAGCAAAAATCAGGCAGCTGCAAAGGCATTTTTAGACTTCCTCATGAGCGAAGAAGCTGCTAAGGTCTTTGAAGCAGTTGGCTTCACAGCATTATAATATCTATGGGCGGCAGTTTCTTCCGCCCATTTCCCATTTTTTGACACAACAATCAAGACATACAAGGAGTGCCTCATGGACTTATTTCCACTTTGGAATTCAATCAGAATAAGCACAATCAGTACAGCAGTAATATTTTTTGTCGGTCTTTTCTGTGCCTACTACCTTTCAAAAGCACCAAAGTATATTAAAGGGGTGCTTGATGTAATTCTCACTCTCCCCCTCGTCCTGCCCCCAACGGTGGTCGGCTATCTTTTGCTTAGAGTATTAGGACCTAAAAGGCTGATTGGCTCGTGGTTCCTCTCTGTCTTCGACCTTAAGCTGACAATGACCTGGTGGTCGGCAATTTTTGCTACTATGGTTGTTACATTTCCGCTCATGTACAGGACGGCAAGAGGCTCCTTTGAGCTGTTTGACAATACTTTAACATACTCAGCTCAGACTCTGGGCCTTTCCAACACCTATATTTTCTGGAAAATAAGGCTGCCCTACTGCAAGCAGGGTCTGATTGCGGGAACAGTATTGACCTTCGCCCGAGCACTCGGTGAATACGGAGCGACCAGTATGATAGCGGGCTATACCCCAGGGCGAACAGCCACTATTTCCACCACCGTTTACAACCTGTGGAGAACAAATAACGACTCCCTTGCTTTCAAGTGGGTGCTGATAAACATTGCAATTTCCTGCGTGGTGCTGATGGCCGTCAACATGGTTGAGAAAAAAGAACGACAGGCAGTCTCGCTGAAGGGAGGTGTCTGATATGTCCTTATTTGTCGATATAGAAAAGAGCTTAGGCGACTTCGTGCTCAAGGTCAGCTTCACCTCAGAAAACGGAGTTCTTTCGCTGATGGGAAAGTCCGGCTGCGGCAAAAGCATGACCTTGAAATGCATAGCCGGAGTCGAAAAGCCTGACAGGGGCAAAATAGTCCTCGACGGAGTGACCCTCTTCGACTCAGAGAAGAAAATAAATCTTCCTCCCCAAAATAGAAGGGTTGGTCTTCTCTTCCAAAACTACGCACTTTTTCCAAATATGACTGCAATAGAAAATATTAAAGCCGGTGCAAACCGCATAAAGAACAAGGCGGAAAAGGACGCTGTGGCACAGACTATTATGAAAAGCCTTGGGGTTTCTGACCTTGCGAACCACTACCCTTCGCAGCTTTCCGGAGGCCAGCAGCAAAGGATTGCTCTTGCAAGAATTTTAGTTTCCGAGCCCGAATGCTTACTCCTTGACGAGCCGTTTTCAGCCCTCGATACCCACCTCCGCTTTATTACAGAAAGAGAGACGGCCAGAGTTATTGAGTCCTTCGGGAAGACGGTTATCCTTGTTTCCCACAGCATTGACGAGGTTTTCAGGCTCACTGATGATATAGCGGTGCTGAACAACGGCAAAATCGAAGCAATCGGCGACAAAAAAGAAATACTGTCAAACCCGCCAACCATAAATTCAGCGCTGCTTATGGGGTGGTCAAATATTTCTTTAGCTGATATAATTGATAGGGATAATATTATTGCAAAAGACTGGGGACTTAAGCTGAAGGTGAAGAATAGCCACTCAGCACAAACAGATACCTGTTATATTGCTGCAAGAGCCAAAAGCATAAGGCCCGCCACTACGGAGAGTACTAATGTTTTTACAATGAGTGTCGAGGCGGCAGCAAACAACCCTTACGACACCTCTCTTCTTTTGAAATCGCCGGAGGGCGGTAAGCCTTTAACCTGCATGGTTTCAAAGGAGTGGTGGAATATCCACAAATCAGATACTATCAGAATACATATCCCCGAAGAGGGATTATCCATATTAACTGACACGAGGTTACAGTTATGAAAAAAATACCGGTAGAAAAAGCAGTCGGCATGACGCTCTGCCATGATATTACCGCAATGCACGAGGGCTTCAAGGGAGCCGCCTATAAACGAGGTCACATAATTAAAGACGAGGATGTGGAAAAGCTTCTCGATATAGGGAAAAAATCTGTCTTTGTCTTTGAAGAGATAGAAGGCGAAATCCATGAGGACGATGCGGCGCTGAGAATGGCCGCAATGTGTGACTTGGAAAACTGCCATTTCACAGGTCCTTCCGAGGGAAAAATGCTCGCCTTCGCCGACTGCGAGGGTCTTTTCAGAGTCAACACACAGCTTTTACAAAAAATTAATTCGATAGGAGATATTACTATCTGCTCTATTCCTGACAATTATCCGGTCAAGGTCGGTGCGAGGCTTGCTTCAATGAGAATAGTTCCCCTCGTAACAGATGAAAAGCAGCTTGAAGAGGCCGAAAGTCTTTGCAAAGCAGACAGGCTCTTCTCTCTTTCACCATATAAATTCAAGAAGGTCGGCATTATTATCACCGGCTCTGAAATCTATTCAGGAAGAATCAAGGACAGGTTTGAGCCTGTGGTCAGGGCTAAAATGGAAAAATTTCCCAGTGAAATAGTTGGGCTTTACATCTGCGATGACGATCTTACAATGATAAAAGCCAAGGCAAATGAGCTTCTCAGCGCAGGTGCTGACTTCCTCATTTTTACCGGAGGAATGTCTGTTGACCCGGACGACCTCACCCCAACTGCAATAAAAGAGCTTGGAGCCGAAATTATCAGCTACGGCATGCCTGCCCAGCCAGGAAACATGACTCTCGTTGCCTACCTCGGTGACATTCCTGTTCTCGGAGTTCCAGGAGCCGCTGTAAACCTTCCCACAACTATGTTTGACGTCCTGCTGCCGCGCATTTTTGCGGAAGAAAGGCTTACAAAACAGGATTTAATCAACATGGGAGATGGTGGTCTATGTCAGATGTGCGAGGTCTGCCACTTCCCCAACTGCACGTTTGGAAGGTATTAGTATTAATTGAAGTTATTAAATTTTTCAAACCATATCATCAAAATCAGGTGTAGCTTATGAATGACAGCATTGGCAGAAAAATTACATATTTGAGGCTTTCCGTTACCGATCTCTGCAACCTCAGGTGTCGTTACTGCATGCCTGAAAAGGGGGTTTGTCCCAAATCACACGACGAAATTCTCACGGAGGAGGAAATGGTTTCTGCGGTTCGGGCTGCAGTCGGACTTGGCGTAACCAAGGTCAGAATTACCGGAGGCGAACCGCTCGTCAAAAAGAACATCCTGTCTCTCTGCGAAAGAATAGCCTCAATCGACGGAGTCAGTGATTTAGCTCTTACAACAAACGGCACTCTTCTTCCGAAAATGGCCGAAGACTTAAAAAGTGCAGGAGTTAACAGAGTAAACATCAGCCTTGATACTCTAAAGCCGCAGAAATATACGTATATTACAAGAAGAAGCAGCTTTGAAGAGGCCATTGACGGAATAACTGCCGCCCTCAATGCCGGTTTTAAAAAGGTAAAGATAAACACAGTGCTGATTGGGGGCTTTAACGACGACGAAATACCGGACTTTGCTAAGCTGACTATGGCTTCGCCTATAGATTTGAGATTTATAGAGCTTATGCCGGTTTATCAAAGCCCCGATATCGGACCCGAAGCATATCTTCCCGCTTCAAAAATATTAGAGGCTCTTCCGGACTTAAAGGAAGAGCCCTCAGACGGAGTTGCAAGGCTGTTCAGCTTTGAAGGTGCGCAAGGAAAAATTGGTATTATAAGTCCTATGACAAACGACTTCTGTGCTTCCTGCAACAGAATAAGGATCACGGCAGACGGAAAAATCAAACCTTGTCTGCATAGTCCTGCTGAATACTCAATAAAAGGGTTATCAGAAGCTGAAATGAAAGCTCAGATTATAAAGGCGATAAACGAAAAGCCTGATAGACGCGGAGAACTGAACTGCTTAAACCCGAGCAATTCAGGAAGATATATGAACCAGATAGGGGGCTGACAATGGCTGATTTTACACACTTTAATAACGATGGGCTTGCAAGAATGGTGGATGTTGGCGACAAGTCTCCCACAAGACGGACAGCAGCGGCCGGAGCAAGAGTATTAGTAAACAAAGAAACCTATGACCTGATAAAAAGCGGCGGCCTTAAAAAGGGCGATGTGCTTGGTGTTGCACAGGTTGCCGGAATTATGGGCTCCAAAAGAACTCCTGACCTCATTCCTATGTGCCACCCCGTAATAACCGACTCTGCCGACCTTAGTCTTAAGCTGAGTGAAAGCGAGCTTTCGGTCGAAATCACTGCGACAGTTTCCTGCACGGGAAAAACCGGCGTTGAAATGGAAGCTCTTACGGCTGCAACAACTGCGGCACTTACGGTTTATGATATGTGCAAGGCAGTGCAGCGAGACATAGTTATTTCAGATATTCGTCTCTTGAAAAAGACTGGCGGCGTACACGGTGACTTTAGTCGGGAGGAATAAAATGATTCACAGCGCAGGAATAATAACAGTCAGCGACAGAGGCTATGCTGGCATCAGAGATGATATTAGCGGGCCTGAGCTCAAGGCTTTTATAGAAAAAAATGGTATTTCTGTAAATTATATGGAAATTATCCCCGACGAGCATCCCATGATTAAAGAAAAACTAAAGTATGCTGCTGATGAGCTTGGTCTTTCACTTATTGTTACAACCGGCGGCACAGGTTTTTCACAGAGAGATGTAACGCCTGAAGCTACCAAGGCTGTAATCGAGCGAGATGTTCCCGGAATACCTGAAGCCATGAGAGCTAAAAGCATGGAAATAACTCCAAAGGCTTGCCTTTCAAGGTCTGCTGCAGGAATAAGAGGAAATAGCCTCATAGTTAACCTCCCCGGCAGCCCAAAGGCGGCAATAGAAAACCTCAGCGTCGTAATAGAGCCGATAAAGCACGGACTTGATTTGCTCAGGGCGACCACGCCTACCGACTGTGCAAATACAGCAAACACTAAGTAACCGGCTCATAACTCAGAATTTTTTAAAGGAAATTAATTATGGTTAAACCTTCATTGGATAAATGGCTCGAAGAAGCCAAAAACGACCCCTCCGCAGACAAATGCGGCTCATACCTTACCCATACAGGTGTGGTCAGGAGAAGTCCTAAGGCTGTGGTCAGAGGCGGAGAAAAAGCCGATAAAACAGTCAGCGCTATGAGGTTTTCCTGCGACCGCGGTGCAATAGAGGCCGCCGCAGAAACCACACGCAGCCTCCCCGGAATTTACTTTGTGAAAATCTGGGTAAATGAGGGACTGCTAAAGGTCGGTGATGATATTATGCAGATTATTATCGGCGGCGATATAAGGCCGAGAGTTGCCGAAGCCCTCACCTATCTTCTGTCAGAGGTGAAAAACAACTGCGTAAAGGAAGAAGAAATATACTAAGGTGAGCTGCTTGCCGATCTTTAATATTTTCCATTTTTTACCATTTGCAGATTGGTCGATACACCCCGCTTCGATACGGGGTTTTTCATACCGCAAAACAACCCGAATCCTGAGATTCGGGTTGTCTGTTTATTACCAGTATGTGCTGTTATGCTTATACTATACCAGCCTTTTTGAAGCCTTCTATTACTCTGTCCGGTACAAGTGGTACTGCTTCAAACTTAACTCCGGTTGCATCTTCTACAGCAGAGAGAACCGCCGGAACGATAGCGCAAACACCAACTTCGCCGACGCCCTTAATTCCGTATATTCCTGCTGTATCCTTGCTTTCTACCAGAATTGACTTGATTTCAGGTCTGTCATCTGCTGTAGGCATCATGTACTTATGAATACCCATTGAGTAGAAGCCCTTTCCTTCCTGATAAACCATTTCTTCTCTTGTAGCATAGCCAACGCCCTGAAGAACGCCGCCTTCAACCTGACCCTCGCAGAGACGAGGATTTACAACCTTGCCGACATCGTGTGCTGCTGCCACCTTGAGAACCTTAACAAGTCCAAGCTCCATATCAACTTCAACCTCAACCGCCTGTGCGTACCAAGGAAGTGAATTTGGCGGTACCTTGCACTCAGCCTGCATGAACTGCTTGCCTCTGAGATGTGCTTCGTATGCTAACTTGCTGAGTGGATATTCTTTTCCTTCTCCGAAAATAATACCATTCTTCATGTCTAAGCTTTCCGCTGGAACACCAATGAAGTCAGCAGCATAAGCAAATATATCCTGTCTGAGCTTTACAGCAGCATCTGCAATAACCTGGCTGACTGCGTAGAGTGTACGTGTCGCATGGCTTCCTATGTCGAAAGGCGATGAATCTGTATCGCCATACTTCATTCTTGTTGTTTCAAATGGAACGCCTACCAAATCGCAGGCCACCTGAAGGAGAGCAGTTGTTGAACCCGGGCCGATTTCAGGAATACCTGTTGCAATGTGGAGCGAACCATCCTGTTCTATTCTGAGGTAAACTGAGTCATAGTCTACGCAGAATGGAGCCGCATTACTTACGTGTGTACCGCAGGCAATACCAACACCTCTTCTGATGTTGCCGGTCTGCTTCCTGCCTCTCTTTTCTGCCCAGCCGATTTCAGCTGCAGCCTTATCTATACATTCGTTGATTCCTACCGAGCCAACAGGGAACGGGAACCAGTTCTTGTCATCAGGCTTGGTTGTGTTCATCTTTCTGAGCTCAAGGAGGTCCATACCGAGAGCCTCAGCCATCTTGTCAACAGCTCTTTCTACTAC
>DCGW01000091.1:0-2577 GCA_002315335.1 Firmicutes bacterium UBA1768
CTGTCCGTTTTTTAGTCTAACACCACTACATTGCCAGTCTTTGCCCCCTACCTCGGGACTGTCTAACACCAGACCTAAGCCCCATCTCTGCGCCAGCCTCGTCGGAGGCCCTCCCGCAATAATATTGGAATACAGCTATAATCGGCAGTAGGAATAATTTCATTTACTGGGATTGAAAGTTCTCTTTTTTTATTATAGAATATAAAAAGGATTTATTATTGATTAAGTGTTTTTCAATATTTATTTCTCAAATAAGATTAATTTCTACAGAAATCCTGCAATTATTATTGCATCATTTCATTAGCCTAAATTGTTTCGTTCATAATATTCACCTGCAGCTTAGTTACTGAGGCAATGTTTCTTTTCAGAAACCATGAGTTGGGGCCCTTCATACCAGAGGTGACTACTTTGAATGAAATAACTGCAAATTCAACTCTTCTTAAAGAAAATACTTTTTTTAACAGGAAATTCTTTCTGTTGTTTGTAAGCAATCTACTGGGCTGGATTGTTGCAATTGCCGGAGAAATGGCCGACAGCGTAATTGCCGGTCTGTTCATAAACTCCGAGGCAGTAGCAGGAGTAGGACTTATCACACCGATTTTCACAATAATATACTTCTTTTCTTACCTCATTTCTGCTGGAATTGGCATACGGTATTCACAGGAATTGGGGGCTCTTCATGTTGAACAATCAAGAAAAATCGCGGGCATAGGCATAGTATCATCCGTAGCTTTAGGGATTTTTCTCGCGATTATTCTCATTGTAATAAAGCCGCTGGTTCTTGGATTTTACAATTGTTCTCCGCAAATAATGGAATATGCTTCGAGCTATTACAATATCTTTGTGATTATTGCGCTGATTTATCCATTGCAAACAACAATATATAGTCTCGTGCTTTATGATGGAGATGCTGTACTCATTCTTGTTTCAGACTTCTCCGTAGCCGGATCAAATGCAGCAATTTCGCTGATTCTTGTTCAAAAGTTAGGAGTAAACGGGCTGGCAATCGGGACCTTCTCCTCTGTTTTGATAGGCGCCTTGGTTCTTATACCCCACTTTTTCAAGAAAAACAATTCTATTCACTTCACCCTTAACTTCAAGTGGCAGGAATTGTATAAATGCATGAGGCTGTCCACCTCTCAATCGGTCTCATATTTGTATATTTCAATCACTCACATATTCTTTAACAAGTATATCATAGTCGTTTTTGGGGACGCGTATTTGCCGGCATACACAGTTATCTCCGCTATAATAAACATGCTGATGGTGCTATCTTCTGTTGGTTATGCTGGCGGAATCTTTATATCGGTAGCATATGGCGAAAACAATCCACATGCGATACGACGAATGGTCAAGTTGCTAACAAAATATGGTGCTGTCCTCAGCATAGCAGCAACCGCTATTTTCTTTTTAATTGCACCATACTGGTCATCACTATACGGAATTACCGACCCGTTGATTGCTGATGCCTGCAAAACCGCTGGGTACATGCTTGCCTTTACCATAGTATTCTCCTATTTTGCGATATTCTTTATTTACTATTATCCGGTTATAAACAAGCCACTTGAAGGTAACGTGCTTACATTATTATACATGTTGTTTGGGCCGATTATTATTGCGGCGCCTCTGGGTATGCTGTTCGGCTTTGACGCAATGAGCTTTGGAATGGCTCTTGCCCCGGTTTTCGCTTTAGTAGTTATGATAATACTATTTTCTTTAAAGAAAACTTTGAAAAAAGCACCTCTTTTGCTCGATGAAAGCGAAGAAAAGGAAGCTCACTACGACTTTGAACTGAAAACCGAAAGTATTTTGGAGGTTCGTAACAGAGCAGGAAAATTCCTTGCAGAGCAGGAGGTTGACAGCAAGCTCATAACGCAAATAGAAATACTTCTGGAGGACACACTGCTCCATATCATGAATAAAAACAAAAAGAAGACTCTCTGCGACTGTACTCTGTTAGTAAATAACGAGCATGTACGACTCATAACCAAGGATAACGGAATGATATTTGACATCACAGAAGATGCAAGCGAGGCTATAGATTTTCGCTGCTACGTTATGGCAACAATAATGGAAAACACTTCCGAAAAGAGCAACACGACCACAATTACCTTTAACAGAAATACATATCTCTGGGAAAGATAGGTCTAAAGCTCCTCTCAAGCTTCAAGAAACCGCAAAGCCCATGCGGGTATAGTTGAGTCGCAGACCCAGCCCCCTTTGAAAAACAACTAAACCACTCAAAAAGAGACCCCTGCGAGTCTCTTTTTTGAACTATGCATTTTGTGGTGAAATAAGCTTTTTCTCAGACAGTTCTTCTCCTTATTTTATCCACGACTCGTCTCTCGGATCCTTCTTCCACTGCTTAAGGCCCTCGAGAACCTCTTCCTTAATATATCCCTTCTGAGCCGCAACTCCAATCAGCACATCATAGTTGCTGAGAGTCTTAAACGGCACTCCCATTTCTGCAAAATTCTTCACCGAATCAGGCAGCCCATAGGTAAAAATAGCAGCCACGCCAAGCACATCAGCTCCAGCAGCCTTAAGCGCATCAACAACAGCCTTAACACTTCCGCC
>DCGW01000091.1:2666-15712 GCA_002315335.1 Firmicutes bacterium UBA1768
ATCTGGTTCTGCTTGCCATGCTTTTTCGCGTCAGAACGAACATAACCCATAGGCAATCCCATAACATCAGCAGTGAGTGCAGCCATTGGAATGCCCGCTGTCGCAGTTCCCATAATAACCTCAACCTCAGGATATTCGCGTTTGATAAGCTCCACCATTCCCGCCTTTATCTGGTCTCTTTCCTTAGGGAAAGAAAGCACCAGCCTGTTGTCGCAATAAATAGGCGACTTTATTCCGCTCGCCCATGTGAATGGTTCCTCAGGTCTTAAAAATACAGCCTTAACGTCCAATAAAATCTCCGCAGCAGTTTTTTCCATTTCAATATCCTTTCTTGTATAGTACCTTCTTCATCAGTTTTCTATTTTAATTCTTCCTTAATATCATTATACGCCTTCACGCTGTCGTCAGCCTTCGTAATCGGCCTTCCCACAACGATAAAGTTACTGCCCTCTTCCTTGGCATAAGCAGGCGTAGCAATTCTCTCCTGGTCGTCCTTTGAGCTGCCCGCAGGTCTTATTCCCGGCGTTACAGTAAGAAAATCCTCTCCGCAAACCTGATGAATCCGTCTCGCCTCATGAACCGAGCATACAATCCCGTCAAGTCCAGCTTCCTTTGCCATAAGCGCATAATGTGCCGCAACATCAGCAACCTTTCCCTGAATAAGAAGCTCGTTTTCGAGCATTTCCTGACTCGTAGAGGTAAGCTGCGTAACCGCAATACACAGCGGTCTCTTGCCCGGCTTTCCCTCAGCCAGGCCCTCAACCGCAGCAGCCATCATCTTTTTACCTCCCGCCGCATGAACATTTACCATATCCACATCGAGCGCAGCTAAGTTTTTCATGGCACTTTTAACTGTATTTGGAATATCGTGCAGCTTCAAGTCGAGGAAAATCTTGTGTCCTCTCTTTTTGATTTCTTCAATAATCGCAGGGCCTTCCCTGTAAAACAACTCCATTCCAACCTTTACATATACAGGTTCGCTGAATTTGTCAAGAAAAGCAAAAGCCTCCTTTTTAGAAGGAAAATCGCAAGCAACAATAATTTCTGTCATTTTTTCCACCTATCCTCTCGCCTACACTCTGTGCGCAAGGCCCGTCGCATCGGCTATTTTATCTATTCCATATTTGTCCATAACCTCAGGCAGCCGTTCAATTATCTTAGGGCAGGCAAACGGATCTGTAAAATTAGCCGTTCCCACAGCCACAGCAGCCGCTCCTGCATACATGAGTTCAAGTACGTCTTCAGAAGCACTTATTCCGCCCATTCCTATAATTGGAATTTTTACTGCCTGATATACCTGATAAATCATCCTCACCGCTACAGGCTTAATGGCCGGTCCGGACAACCCTCCGGTCTTATTTGCAATGATCGGCCGACCCGTTTTCAAATCAAGCCTCATGCCCATAAGGGTATTTATCATCGAAAGCCCGTCAGCACCCGCAGCCTCAACAGCTGTTGCAATCTCAACTATATCGGTAACATTTGGCGACAGCTTCACATAAACCGGCACCTTTGAAACCTTTTTCACCTCAGAAGTAAGCTTTGCCGCAACCTTTGCATCGGTTCCGAAGGCTATTCCGCCCTCCTTAACATTAGGGCAGGAAATATTCAGCTCTATTGCATCAATGCCCTCGGCCGCACCGATTTTTTCCGCAGTCCTCACATAATCATCGACCGCAGAACCGGCAACATTGGCAATGACGCAGGTGTCAAAGCCCTTCAGCCACTTTACTTCTCTTTCTATTATTTTATCAACACCAGGGTTCTGAAGCCCAATCGCATTTAGCATACCACCAGGAGTCTCAGCCACCCTCGGTGTAGGATTTCCAAATTTCGGCTTTTCTGTCGCAGCCTTCATGACTACTCCGCCCAAAAGACTAAGGTCGTAAAGCTCCGCAAATTCTCTGCCAAAGCCAAAGCAGCCGCTCGCCGGCATCACCGGATTTTTCATTTCAAGTCCCGGCAAGCTAACCCTCAGCCTGTCATTATTTACATTTTGTCTGTCCTTGCTCACAGCTCCACCTGTCCGATTGCGAAAACCGGTCCTTCCTTGCAAACCCTGTAATATTTTTCCGGGTTTTCCTTATCCTTAACCACACAAGCCATGCATGCGCCCATTCCGCAGGCCATTCTGATGTCAAGCGAAATATAGCCTCTGTCAAAGCCGCCTTCAACGCCCTTTAGCATCGGAACTGGTCCGCAGGCATAAACCACGTCTCCTGTCAAGTCCTTATCCTTTATAGCTTCCATAACATTTCCCTTAAAGCCCTTGCTTCCGTCGTCTGTAGAAACCACAACGTCCGCTCCTAAGGCTTCAAGCTCGCTCACGCCGTAAACATCTGCCGCTGTCGGGAAGCCAATAACTGCCTTTACCTGAGCTCCGACAGCCTTCAGGTCGCGTGCAAGCTGAACGAGAGGAGCAACTCCCGCGCCTCCGCCGATAAGCAGTGCCGAAGCGACTTTTTCAATAGGAAAACCGTTTCCCAAAGGTCCGAGAACGTCTATCTCTTCACCGACCTTCATCTCGGACATTTTTTGTGTGCCCTCGCCTACTATTTTATATATGATTGTGACCGAAGCCATTCCGCCATCAAAAGACGAAACCGAAATCGGTCTGCGCAGAGTTTTTCCTTCTATCTGAAGATTTATGAACTGCCCTGCCTTCATTTCTTCCGTAATCTGTCTGCCGACAAGGGTCATTTTCCAGGTATCCTTGGCTATGCACAGATTATCGACTACTTTCATTTTTTCATCAAGCATTGTATACTACTTTCCCTCCTACCACGGTGAGAACTACTTTTCCGTAAACCTTTTCGCCTCCGTAAGGAGTATTTCTACCCTTGGACTTAAAAGCTTCGGGATCGATTTGGTACTGTCTGTCAAGGTCTATCACAGCAAAATCTGCCGCGCAGCCTACTTCTATTTTTCCCCTGTCATCAAAGCCGAAAAGCTTTGCAGGAGCTATGGTCATTGCCTCAATCAGCCTAGCTAAAGGGAGCTTTCCTGTTCTGACCAGCTTGGTGTAAATCAGCGGAAAGGCTGTTTCTAACCCTACTATTCCGAAGGGGGCCTCCGCTATGCTCTTGGATTTTTCCTGAGCAGTATGTGGTGCATGGTCGGTTGCTACGATGTCAATGGTTCCGTCGAGCAGTCCCTTGACAAGAGCATCTCTGTCGCTGTCACCTCTGAGCGGTGGGTTCATTTTCCAGTTTGCATCTTTTACGTCTTCATCTATGGATATGAGGTGGTGCGGCGTTACCTCGCAGGTTACTGGCAGGCCCTCCGCCTTTGCATTTCTTACGAGGCTAACGGTTTCCTTTGCGCTGACATGGCAAACGTGATAGTGTGCACCGGTTTCGCGCACAAGCTCTATGTCTCTTGCCACCTGGCCATATTCGCATTCTGACGGAATTCCTCTGAGCCCCGCTTTTTCCGAGAACTTGCCAAGATGTACGCAGCCCTTATTTTTCAGGCTGTTGTCCTCGGTATGAGCAGCGATGACCTTGCCAAGAGCTTTCGCTTTTATCATTGCCTCACGCATTATTTCGCCATTTTGCACTCCAACGCCGTCATCGCTGAAGGCTGAAGCTCCCTCCTCGAGAAGAGCTTCCATATCAACAACCTCTGCACCCTTTTCTCCAAGTGTAATGGATGCGTAAGGCTCTACCCTTACAGCGGCCTTCTGTTCAATAAGCTCGGCATAGGCCTTCATTGTATCTGCGTTGTCCGGCACTGGTTTTAGGTTTGGCATCGGCATTATTGTTGTAAAACCGCCTGCTGCCGCGGCCTTGGACCCCGTTTCAATGGTTTCTTTTTTTTCAAAGCCGGGTTCTCGCAGATGGACATGTGCATCAATAAACCCAGGTACTAAGAGCTTTCCCCCGCAGTCAAAGGTCTCTTTATCAGCTGCCGCGGCCTCGGAAACGCTGCCCGCAGGCTCTATTTTGCTGATAATCCCATTATCGCAAACTATGTCTTTTAAAGCTATTTCGGAGCTATTAAAAATCATAGCATTTTTAAGAAGCATAAGCACAACCTCCTAAGGTTATTTTACTGTTATATTATATCAAACAACCGCCGTGGTATCAATCAGTTTTCGGGTCCAGGGCGCAGGGTCCAGGGCGCAGGGTCCAGGGCGCATCCTTTACCCCCTCACCGCGACTTTCCGCTCTTCTCCGCCACCTCCCCCGGCTCTCCCGCTCCACCACGGACTTCTCGGTCGTCCGCTTATCTTCCGCGCACTCTCTGCCGGGCCGCCGAGCCTCACCATCTTCCACCATAATCGCCCTTCCCTACTATTCCAGCTCACTCCGGCCTCCCGGGGACCGCCCCGCCAACCCAAACAACTATTCCTTAAAACTGTGTTTTCTCAAAATGCACCGTTTTTTTGATTTTTTACAAAAATCGGTGCAAAAAATCTCTTAATCACCTATGATTATTAAAAATCCGACCATTTTCACCCCTGAAAAGGCTTCTAAACCTCGCAAATTGGAAATAAATGGAAGTTTTTAGCTGCAACTATTCCTTAAATCTTGTCGATTTAAGAGGATATGCACCGTTTTTTTGAAATTTTTCAAAAATCGGTGCATTTTTTCAGAACATGGGTTATCGGTTCAGTACTGCGGACCAGAACTGGGGTTGCAGGCGAGTTATTATTATCTTTGCCTTCACTAATTTTTCACTTGCAAACTTTATATAATATGGTATATTCAGATTATGGAAATGGAAAAATTTGTAAATTCTCAAAAGAATGAACTTCATAACATGCTTAAATCAGCTAAGCGAAAACTGGCATTGCTTCCGCCCGAACGTGTAGGTATAAGAAATAGACACAATACATACTCTCTTGCAATCTATTCAGGAGGTAAAAAATATAACACTAAAAGAAAAGAGCAGTATAAGTCACTTTCTGATTCCGACTCGCGGAAGTATGCAACTAAGCTTTATCTCGAACATCTGGTTCCTCTCCTCGAAGAAGAGCTTGCCGCACTTACTTATTTTCAGCAAAACTACAAACCCGCTTTGAAATACGAAGTGCTTCCAGCCTTTCCGCCAAAAGTTCGAGCGCTTGTCAACACACCTTTACTCTCTCCGGCAGAGTTCTCCAAGGCCTGGGCGGATGCTCCTTATCCTTCCAATAGTATGCCTTTCGATGAACGTAACAGCTATTGCTCTCAAAAGGGCGATCGCGTTCGTTCTCGCGCAGAGCTTTTCATTGCAGACACTCTCTACCAAGCCGGCATTCCATACAGGTACGAAATGGCTTATACCCATAACGGGAACACCCACTACCCAGACTTCACACTTATGCACCCCTTTACCGGAGAGTTGTTCTATTTAGAATACTTTGGTTTAATGGATGATGACGATTATCGGCAAAAGGCCTTAGCCAAAATCAGAGACTATTACAAAACCCCCGACGCTGGCAATTTCATTTTTCTTTTTGAAAGTCAGTTGATTTCAATGGACACCACTTCTATTCAGAATGCGATTTTTTCAAGGATGGGGCTGGATGCTATTGACTCTCCTCTAAAGGCATGACTTATACTCAACATCACGAGGAAAAGAGGTGAAATAATGCTAAAAATCGGCGAGTTTTCAAAACTATCTCATCTTACTATAAAAGCACTCAGGTATTATGAAAATGAGGGTATTCTTATGCCGGCTTCCACTGACGAGTGGACAGGATACCGATATTTTGAAACCTCTCAGCTTGAAGATGCAGCAAAAATTAAAGCATATCGTCAACTCGACCTGTCTATCGCAGAGATAAAGGCCATTATTTCCGGGGCGGACGAAAAGGTCGTTTTGGCAAAAAAATCTGCCGCTCTCGAAAGGGAAAAACAACGCATTGAAACTCTGCTTTCCTCAATAAATCACATTTTGGAGGAAAAAGAAATGAAGTATCATGTAATAGAAAAGGTTATTCCGCAGACACTGGTTTATTATTCGGAGACTATTCTTGATAAATACAGCGATATCATGCAATGGATTCCATCGTTAGGAAAGGAATGTCTCAAGCTTAACCCCGACATTAAGTGTGCAGATCCACCATACGAATTTTGCGAATACCCGGATGGCGAGTATAAGGAAAGTAATATTCAAATAAGGCATAACGAAGCAGTCACCGCGCGCGGGAAGGAAAACGATATCATCAAATTCCGCAATCTGCCTGAAACCAAGGTTCTCAGCATTTTCCACAAAGGTGCATATGAAAATATTGGCGAAGCCTATGCCTATATTGCAAACTACGCAAAAGAGAACGGCTATAAACAATCTGGGCTTGCAAGAGAATGCTACATCGACGGCATTTGGAACAAACCTTCTGTAGAAGATTGGCTCACTGAAATCCAGCTTCCGATCGAATAGTCGGCAGAACGCTTGATGACCTATCATGAGTATTATAAAAAATACACGATAGTAAAATTATCCTGCGGGTTTTAAAAACCATCTCTAACAAATAGAGTGAACGAAGCTTTTGCGCTCTGATTTATCGAGTTATTTTGCCACCCCTGCTCAGGCTATTTTGTCGCGTTATTATAACTACCCCTACTCGCCTAATTTATCGTGTTTTTATAGCTACTCCTTTCCAGCCCAAGTATTTTCAAATAGCCTTTGGGTTGGGCGAGGCTGTGCGCAGTGTTGTGGAAGGCTGTGCAAGGTTCCCTTCCTCAATGGTCGTTTTCGCAAAAATAATAACCCCTGATATGATCAAAACCCTGATATACTTCTATAGCCGCACAAAAAATCGTGGCTTTATTGCAAGGATATTACAAATTGGCTAAAATAAAAAATAATACTTGATTTTCGTTTATTTTAAGCTATAATGTGTAAAGAAAGTAAAAAACACACTATATATTGTACAGGAGGGTTGAAAGTGCCAGTTGAAGAAGTAAAGGTTTTAGGCGGAACAATTCCACAGGACGAAATACAGAGTTACATTGATTATTTAGAAGAAAAGAATGGAAGAAAGTTAGCAAGACTGGAAATCACAATCGACGGTGACTACGCTGATCTTGATTATACACTTTCTACAGTACCATTTGAAAGAATAAGAAGAATAACCGGATATCTCGTTGGAACAATGGATAGATGGAATGATGCAAAGACCGCAGAAGAATCAGATAGAGTGAAACACGACACATCTATCGAAGCAATCGAAAAAGTATCCTAAAAATATACTCAAAACACAAAACAATCCGAGAGACCTGCCGAAAGGCAGGTCTTTTGGGTTCTTGACACAGGTCCGGCGCGAAGTCTATGAGAGGGTCCCTGGCACAGCTTAGCCTCACTCCGCTGCAGTTTTCAGGTTTAACCGATAGAACTTATTTGAATCTCGTTTTTCAGTAATCAGCAACCCATGTTTATCAATTTCATTCAATCGTTTAAGCAAAGTCGGTCTGCTGATATTTAAGTACTCAAGCAACTCACTTATTAAAATCCCAATTTCTGAGAACAGTGACGCCTGCAATAAAAAGTAATATAACTGACCAAATTTCTCCGTTTTGTCATATGGCAAATCCTCAAGCTTTTTTGCATACAGTTCCAAACGCTGAGCCTTTTCAAAAATACCATTTTTCAGATTAACAGCGGCTTCTTTAATGAAATCCAGATATGTGAAGATAAATGGAGTTATATCACCCTTGTTAATCTCTTCATTTGCTATCTTGAAGCTCTTGTAATACCTACTTATATTTTCTTTGATTGTGTAGGATAGACGATATCCCATAATCGATTCCAGCGTATTTGCAATATAGCAACTGCTTATAAATCTATTCAGCCGTCCATTCCCATTGTAGAAAGGATGGATATATCCGAACAAGTAATGAAATATAGCTATCCTTATCAGCGGATCTATAGTAGAATCGTTCAAAATATTGATAGCATTATTCATACTGGCGATGATTTCTCTCTCCGGAAATATCCCGTTGTGAATAACTCTCTGTGTTGGATCTACAACATCAACCTGATCCTTTCTGAAAAGTTCTCCATCAGGTTTGTCGTTTGGATTCTCTTCAATGATTTCCGCAAGTAACATTTCATCATACAGCGCACGAATATCAAAACTATTATTTATAGATAAAGGGCTTCCACTCATTAACGCATTATATTTATTAACCAGTCCAAAAAATCTTTTATCTCTTTTTCCCTCAAGGTCATCAAGGATTTCACCGATTTCTTTACGAGTGATGTGAACCCCCTCGATATTATTTGTTATCACAATCTCGTCAATCAGACACTTTTTAATGTACTGCATTAAAGCAACTCCTGGAAGTTTTCGTGATAACAAGGAAATCTCTTTGTCCAGCCGAGTAATCTCTACAATCTTTTTTATTAGTTCAGGTTTTTCCATAAAAAAAGCAGGGCTATTAGAATGGTAAAATTCAGGTGAACGCAGTCACTCGAATTGAATCTGCTCGAATATAATGACTCGTATGCCTCTTTATTGTCATAATACAGACTTTTCAGTAATACATACTCCTTGCTTTTCAAAAAACCCCTCCTTTTTTGTATACTAACCATAACACAGGATGCGAATTAAAAAAAACAAGCAAAATTTTAAATCACTCCGCAAAATTTGGCATAGTTTTTTTTAAAATGTTGGATTTTAACATCGCAACAAAAGGCGTCCTCTTTTGATAAGTACGCTTCTAATTTGTTGTCATTTATTGCAAATCAAAGCTTACCAGCTAAAGCCAAAAGGATAAACTGTAAGAATAATGCATAATCTGGGAATAGCGCATATTCTTCCCGTTGCAAGGCTTGCGGGAATTGACAGAAACTATACATAATAAAAAACTAATTTTTAGAAACCGTCCATTTATAATCTTAATCGAACACAAAAGTTCTCAAATAAAAAACCCCCCGCAAAACTGAGGGGTGAATTAATTGGAATTAATACTAATAAGTTTTCAAGATTATTATTCATCACCTAAAAAAGAAAGTAATGTTAGCAAAGAAAAATAAAGCAGTTCAGAAAGCTGAAGAGACAGCAATCCGGACTGCTTTTTTGACCGCAAAAATAAGAACGATTCTAACAGACGGGCTCCTGATTAAGCCCTCTTGAAATACTTTTCTCATAGTAACCACGCCTCCTATTTTATTCATTGGCATGCTTCTTTAGACGTAGTTTCCTGCAGTGATTATCAACTGCTCTTCTTTCTGCTACTCCGTTCTTTTTTCTGTTTCGGGAAAAGACAGACATTTTTGCCGATACAGCCAAAAGCGTCTGTTTATATCTGTGTTTTTTATCAAACTCCTCCGAATACTGCCCTATTACAGTCCTGTTTTCAGCCAAAACGAATGAATATTAGCCTGATTTCGCTGAATATCAGCATATTTTTGATTCATAAGGAGACTAAATTAACAAAAAGACAGACGTTTTATCCAAAATAGAAAAATACGTCTGTCTTCTTCGTGAACAGAACTTTTTCGAGTCACCCCGAAACACCGTTCTGTTATTTCTTATTATTGTTAACGGCGGCAGTTTCCGCCGTTCCAGCCGATATTTCCAGCACTGCCTGATTCGCCGATCCAGCCGACACATCCAGCCAGTAGACTTCATAGGTCAGCCCTACATTTCCAAACTACTATTCTTTGTCGTCCTCAAAATCCGAATAGTCGTCAATGGTTTCGTCAATATTTAAAAGCGCTTCGTCGTCGCCTTCCTCAGCAGCCTTCTCAGCCGCCTTCTTCGCAAGATAAGCCTCTCTCTGCTTTTTCTTCATGTGCTTGAGCTTATAGGCCTCATCATCAGCCACATTCTTCTTGTGAAGTTCTTCTCTACGCTGCATTTCGGCTTCCCAGGCAGCCTCTTCTTCCTCTTCTCGCTGAGCCGTCGCAGCCATCCTTGCCTTCGCAATTGGCTCTATGGCATCCTTTTGCTCCTGAGTCATGAATCCTCTGACATACTTCACAAGAGGAATAATTGTCCTCTTATCCGACCAATCCACATCGTCATAATACGCTTCCAGCACTGACGCCTCAGCCTCGTTCCTGTCCTCAGGGTACATCTTCTCAATCTTCTTCATATACGCGCCAAGAATTCTCTTCTCAAGGAACCCCAGCCCGATAAAGTCAAGCCTTCCTCTGAAGTAGAAAAAAGCATCCTCATCTAATTCGCCCGGCTTGAAGTTGTCATTATAATGCTCCATCTTCGGCTGATCCCCCGCAGGATAAGACCCAACGCAGAAATACGCAATATTCTTAGGCTTAACCCTTGTCAACGCAGACTTGAATTCCGGCAGACCATTCATACCGCGCGCATTAATATTTGCACCGAAAATAACAAAGTCATAGGTCTGAATTTTAGCCATCCATTCCGGCGAAGTTTTCTTTGTAGCCTCCATAGCCTCTCCGTTAAGTGCATCGGCAATCCACTCAGCATAACGCTTCGTCGACCCGTGGCTTGTTCTATATAGTACCAGAGTTCTGAAATCTTCCATCATATTTCCTTTCCCTCAAAAGCCTTTGGCCTCTAAGCATTCTTATTTTCAAAAATTGTAAGAATAACCTTTTCCGTATCGAGCATTCCCGGAGATGCAATAAGCCCCATATTCTTCATGGTTTCCTCCGGCGACCTGCCGTTGATAGAATGAACTGCGTCAATGTATACGCTGTTCAAGGCAAACTCCGCGGCCCTGTAAGCAGTATCTACAGCCACAATGCCCTTCATAGTGCAGCCCTTATTTCCGCCATGACAAATCATCCCGGTAATGGAAGATGCCATGTTATTAACCGTATAGCTCATCTGAAGCAGGTTTCCGCCCTTCATGTAACACAGCGCAACCGCCGCCCCTGTTCCAGCAGCAATAGCACAGCCGCAAAAGGCCGAAAGCAGACCCGAGTGAACCTTAATATATATAGTCACGAGGTACGAAAGCGCAGTAGCCCTCAAAAGCGTTTCCTCAGAATAGTGATTTACCGCCCAGCACGCATAAAGCGGCATAGTGCAGAGAATTCCGTGCGCCCCGCTGCCCGTAATACTCATCGCAGGCTTTGCAAGACCCACAACCCTTGCCTCCAGCGTCGTATTTGTCACAAACTGAGCCGTCGCGAGCTCGTCGTCCGAAATCCCCTTCTCACCGTTCTTCTTGAAAAGAATATGCCCCATAGTGGTCTTTTCCGAAAACAGCCCCTCCTCAAGAAGTTCAAGATTTGTCCTGTACGCGTCCATAATAAAGGAAATTTCCTCAATATCTATATCTCTCGCATAATTTACCAGTTCTGTAAACGAATAATCCCTAATCGTATCAAGCGAAACCTTGTTGCCGTCGTCCTCCTCAACCTCCATATTGCCAATCTGCGGATATTCCTCAGGACTCAAAGTCTTTCCATTTAGCCTGATCCGCGTAATATTTGTGTGGCGGCCTTCGATGGTAACCTCGCAAATATCAGACGCAGTTTTTACTATTGCATTTAAATAAACATCCGGGCTGACAGTGTGTATGCTAACCTTAACCCGGCCCGCAGCAATGAGCGCTTTCGCCTGAAGTCTCGACTCTTCGGTAATGGTATCAAGAGCCTCCAGACCCTTGTTTGGATCTGCCCCGCAAACTCCCAGAGCCGCAGCAAACCTGTTGCCAACCTCGTTAACCCCCGGAATTCCACAGGTGTAAGCCCCTTTATATATCGACGAACTGAGGTTAACCTCAACAGATTCAACCTCACCCTCAGTATAACTCTTTGCCGCAGATGTTATAAAGGCTATCGCACCCGGTTCGGTCACCCCAAGCGCCGGCACCATATCCTGTTTTATCATCTTCGTAAGTTCGTGCATTGTTACTTCCTTCTTAACTTATTTGTAACGATAATTTTATGATATATTTCCCTACTTTGCAAGAGGAAAATTTTTATATCGGATAGGGATAAGCGAAAAATATTCCTGTCCTTGCATCCTATCCTTACAGAAATATTTTCCGGTAGTCCCGAAAAACCATAACATTCTATCAAAGAAAACGGCCTTACAGAGGGTCCCGGAACCCGCGCCCTGCACCTGCGCCCTGCACCTGTGCCCTGAACCCGCGCCCGGAACCCGCTCCCTGCACCCGTGCCCTGTACCCGCTCCCGGAACCTGAGCCCTGCACCTGCGCCCTGCACCCGCGTCCGGAACCCGCGCCCTGAACCTGTGCCCTGCACCCGCTCCCGGAACCTGCGCCCTGAACCTGCGCCCGGAACCCGCGCCCTGCACCCGTGCCCTGCACCTGCGCCCTGCACCCGTGCCCTGCACACGCTCCCTGCACCTGTGCCTTGAACCTGCGCCCTGCACCTGCGCCCTGAACCTGTGCCCGGAACCCGAACCCGGAACCCGCTCCCGGAACCTGTGCCCGGAACCCGCTCCCGGAACCTGTGCCTTGAACCTGCACCCTGTACCCGCGCCCGGAACCTGTGCCCTGCACCCGAACCCTGCACCTGCGCCTTGCACCCGTGCCCTGCACCTGCGCCCTGCACCTGCGCCCTGCACCCGCGCCCTGCACCTGCGCCTTGAACCCGCGCCCTGCACCTGTGCCTGGAACCCGCTCCCGGAACCTGCGCCCTGAACCCGCGCCCCGAACCTGTGCCTTGAACCCGAACCCGGAACCTGAGCCCTGCACCCGCGCCCTGCACCCGCTCCCGGAACCTGTGCCCGGAACCTTCACCCGGAACCTGAGCCCGGAACCCGCTCCCTGCACCTGCGCCCGGAACCTGCGCCCTGCACCCGCGCCCGGAACCCGCTCCCGGAACCTGCGCCTTGAACCCGCTCCCGGAACCTGCGCCCTGTACCTGCGCCCTGTACCTGTGCCCTGAACCTGCGCCCTGCACCTGAGCCCTGAACCCGCGCCCTGCACCCGTGCCCTGCACCTGTGCCTTGAACCTGCACCCTGTACCCGCGCCCTGCACCCGTGCCCTGAACCCGCGCCCTGCACCCTGCGCCCTGTGCCCTGCACCCGAGCCCTGAACCCGTGCCCTGTACGACAGAATATCCTTTAAGCCCTGCACCTGTGCCTTGAACCTGCACCCTGTACCCGCGCCCTGCACCCGAGCCCTGAACCCGCTCCCGGAACCTG
>DCGW01000091.1:15848-28802 GCA_002315335.1 Firmicutes bacterium UBA1768
CCGGAACCCGCGCCCTGAACCTGCGCCCTGTACCTGCGCCCTGTACCCGCGCCCTGAACCCGTGCCCTGCACCTGTGCCTTGAACCTGCACCCTGTACCCGCGCCCTGCACCTGCGCCCTGCACCCGCACCCTGCACCCGCACCCGGAACCTGCGCCTAAAATCATTTTCAACTGGTATCCAACAGCCAAACAACTATTCCTTAAAACTGTGTTTTTCAAAAATGCACCGTTTTTTTGATTTTTCACAAAAATCGGTGTAAAAAATCTCTTAATCACATAGGATTATTAAAAATCCGACCATTTTCACCCCTAAAAATTGCTCCAAACCGCATAAATTGGAAAAATATGGAAGTTTTTGGCCGCAACTATTCCTTAAATCTTGACGATATGAGAGGAAATGCACCGTTTTTTTGAAATTAATAAAAAAACGGTGCATTATTACAGAACCATGGTTTTGAATTCCTTAACCCTGTGATTTTCTCGTAAGAGTCCTGCCGACACACGCCTTCCACTCCGCAACCTCGCTTTTTCTATCGGTTTGCGGGTAAAAAACTCTATCTACCTCTTCACGTCTGAAGCTGTCAATTTCCTCTGGGCTCTTCCAAAGACCAACTCCCAGCCCCGCCAGCAGAGCCGCTCCCAGCGCCGTGGTTTCAATATTTTTCGGCCTTATAATATTAATCTCTGAAACATCCGCCTGAAACTGCATAAGAAAGCTGTCTCTGCAGGCGCCGCCATCGACATTGAGGTCGGAAACCATAATCCCACTGTCCTCTATCATTGCATCAAGCAGCTCCATGGTCTGAAACGCCATCGACTCAACTGCTGCCCTCACAATGTGAGCGTCGGTAGTTCCTCTGGTTATTCCCATTATTGCTCCTCGCGCATACATATCCCAATAAGGTGCACCCAGACCAGTAAACGCCGGCACAAAATACACACCGCCATTGTCCTCAAGGCTTGCCGCAATATCACTCGAAGCCGAAGCAGACTCGATAATCTTCAGCCCGTCTCTGAGCCACTCAATAACCGCACTGCCTATAAAAACACTGCCCTCTATAGCGTAATTTATCCTATCCTTCAGGCCAATACCAATAGTAGTAATCAGCCCATTTTGCGAAATCCTGCACTCCTCACCCATATTCATAAGCAGGAAGCAGCCCGTTCCATAGGAATTCTTAGCCTGACCAGGGGCAAAGCAACGCTGCCCAAAAAGCGCACACTGCTGGTCACCCGCCATCCCCGAAATAGGGATTTCAAAGATGGAAAAATTTTCATTCGGAGCTTTTCCAGATCCCTCATCGGCTTCAAGAGAGCCGCCATAGCCATCACCAGCCAAACAGCCCAGACCTTCTCCGGCAACGCCATCTCGACAGCCCAAGCCTTCTCCAGCAACTCCATCTCGACAGCCCAGACCTTCTCCGGCAACGCCATCTCGACAGCCCAAGCATTCTCCGGCAACGCCGCCTCGACAGCCCAAGCCCTCTCCAGCAACGCCTCCTTGACTGCCCAGACCTTCTCCAACAGCTCCGCCTTGAGCAATTAAACCCTTTCCGAAGCTTTGACCAGGCGTCCTCTCATTACCTCCGCCGGAACCACACCCAGCGTCCTTTCCGTAAATCCCAAACACCTTACGCTCTTCGTCTCCGCCAATACAAACCTTATAAGTCCCGTAAACCTCAGCCGACGACCTCACCTCAGGCAGCATCGACTCCGGAATTCCGAATATTTCAAGCAGCTCCTTGTCCCAACACAGGTCCTTAATATTAAAAAGCATGGTCCTCGAAGCATTAGTATAGTCTGTGACATGAACCTTCCCGCAGGTCATATTCCACAGAAGCCAGGTGTCAACCGTTCCAAAAAGAAGGTTATCGGGCTCCAACCCTGGCACATTTTCAAGAATCCACTTGATTTTGGTTGCCGAAAAATACGAATCTATCAAAAGCCCTGTCTTTTCCCTGATTTTTTCAACCATACCCGGAATAGCCTTTAGCTCCTCACAATAATCCGCAGTTCGTCTGCACTGCCAGACTATAGCGTTGTAGACCGGCTCACCCGTCCTCTTATCCCAGACAATAGTTGTCTCTCTCTGATTTGTTATGCCTATCGCTGCAATATCCTCAGCTCGTATTCCATCACAGGCACCACCGACGCCAGTCCCCGTTCCGCTTTCTCCAAAGGCACTTCCGACGCCCGACTCCGCTCCAAGCTCTCCACAGGCACTTCCGACGCCAGTCCCCGCTCGGCTTTCGTCACAGCCTCCACCGGCCCCAGCCTTTCCTCCGCCGAGAGCCCTGCCGATAACCTCGTCAAGAACCCCCAGCTGGGTATTAAGAATATCCTTCGGGTCATGCTCAACCCATCCCGGCTTCGGAAAAATCTGTCTGAACTCCTTCTGGCTAATATCTATTATTTTCCTGTTTTCATCGAAAATCATCGCTCTGGAACTGGTGGTTCCCTGGTCAAGCGCAATCAGATACTTCATATTTATACTCCTGAAATAGTAGTTTTCCTCCTGAGCAACTGCAGCTCTACTTGAACATCTCAGTCGACATATATCTCTCTCCCGTGTCAGGAAGAAGCGCAACTATAGTTTTTCCCTTGTTTTCATCCCTCTGAGCAAGCTTAAACGCTGCTGCAAGAGCCGCACCGCCGGTAATTCCGACCAGAATACCCTCGCTTCGCGCCATCATACGTCCATAGAGGTATGCCTCATCCTCAGTTATAGTTAATATCTCATCATAAACACCCCTGTCCAGAGTTTCCGGAATAAAGTTCGCGCCTATACCCTGAAGTCCGTGCGCACCCGCTTTTCCCTCAGTAATCAGAGGTGACTTTGCAGGCTCAAAGCCCACTACCTTAAGCTCAGCCTTCTTCGACTTGAGATAATTTCCTGTGCCGCTGATAGTTCCGCCCGTGCCTATACCGGCCACGAAAATATCAACCTGACCTTCCGTATCCTCCCAGATTTCCGGACCGGTTGTCTTAAAATGCGCCTCCGGGTTGTCGGGATTTACAAACTGACCCGCAATAATGCTGCCCGGAATTTCCTTCTTAAGCTCCTCCGCCTTCGCAACCGAACCAGCCATGCCCTTCGACCCATCAGTGAGAATAACCTCCGCGCCGTATGCTTTTATAAGAGCAATCCTCTCAACACTCATGGTATCCGGCATAGTCAGCACTACCTTATAGCCCTTAGATGCAGCCACGGCAGCCAAACCTATTCCCGTATTTCCGCTGGTTGGCTCGATAATAGTGGCCCCCGGTTTGAGCAGCCCCTTCGCCTCGGCTTCTTCAATAATATTAAGCGCAACCCTGTCCTTTGCAGAACCCGCCGGATTAAAATACTCAAGCTTAGCGAGAACCCTCGCCTTTGCACCCGCCTCAGCGGAAATTGACGGAACCTCCATCAGCGGAGTTCTTCCTATAAGCTCACAAACATTCTTATATATTTTCATTTCCAAACCTCCCATTTATACTTCTGTAGACGTATGTAGCTGCCGGCCGTTTCGGATATGTTTAGTTCATGAAACCTGCATTTGCCGGCCATTCCGACCTTTTTAGACCAGCCAACCTGCATTTGCCTGCCCCGGTCCTTTTTTAGATAACACACCCCTCACCAGCACTAAACAAAACGGGGCGAAAAACTCCGCCCCTCAATCAAAACCGCTGTAATAAGATGTATTTTTCCAGTCGACAAACGACCCTTCCGCCAACCGGGTCTCAGCCTCATCAACCGACCAGGCCTTCACCCGAAAGGCCAATCTGCAGAAGCCTCAACCAGCTCCAGACTTCACACAAAGCCCGTCCGCAGCCGCCTCATCAGCTCCAACCTTCAGCCCAGTCTTCTCTGGCAGCTACTCCTCGACAATCCAGGCCTATCTGCAGCCTTATCTTCTCTCAAACACCTTCACCCTACTTAATTACGTCAATTCCCATATATGGTCTGAGCGCCTCAGGAATAACAACGCTTCCATCCGCCTGCTGATAATTCTCCAGAATAGCAGCTGTAGTTCTTCCGATAGCAAGTCCGGAACCGTTAAGAGTATGCACCAGCTCAGCCTTTGCCTTTGGCTCAGGTCTGAATCTGATACCAGCTCTTCTTGCCTGATAATCCTCAAAGTTAGAGCAGGAAGAAATCTCAACGTATCTGCCGTAGCTTGGCATCCAAACCTCAATATCATAAGTCATAGCCGAACTGAAACCAAGGTCTCCAGAGCTCAGCTTAACAACCCTGTATGGAATTTCCAGTATCTGCAGCACTTCCTCAGCGTCAGCCAACAGCTTTTCAAGCTCATCATAGGAAGTAGCCGGGTCAACCATCTTAACCAACTCAACCTTATTAAACTGATGCTGTCTGATAAGCCCTCTTGTATCACGACCAGCCGAACCCGCTTCCTTTCTGAAGCACGGTGTATAAGCTGTATAATAAACCGGAAGCTCGCTTCCATCAATAATCTCGTTCATTCTGAGGTTAGTAAGAGGCACCTCTGCAGTAGGAACAAGGAAGAAATCCTTAGCCGGAACATGGAACATATCCTCCTCAAACTTAGGCAGCTGACCAGTACCTGTCATCGCATCTCTGTTTACCATGAAAGGAGGCAGAACCTCTGTATAACCATGCTTTGTTGTATGAAGGTCAAGCATAAAATTCATAACAGATCTTTCGAGTCTTGAACCCAGACCCTTATACACAGTAAATCTTGCGCCCGAAATCTTTGCAGCCCTTTCAAAATCCAATATTCCGAGGTCCGTACCAACGTCCCAGTGAGCCTTAAACTCAAAATCAAACTCTCTCGGAGTTCCCCACTTCTTGATCTCAACATTATCCTCATCAGAAAGCCCAAGCGGAACTGTTGGGTGCGGAGTATTCGGTATGCCCAAAAGTGTAGCCCTGAGCTCAGCCTCAATAGCCTTAACCTGGTCGTCAAGGTCCTTAACCTTTTCGGAAAGCGCCTTCATTTCAGCCATAATAGCTGTAGTATCCTCGCCAGCCTTCTTAAGCTTAGGAATTTCCTTAGAGGTCTGGTTCTGCTTATTCTTCATAGCCTCAACCTCAGCTAACAGCTCTCTTCTCTTTTCGTCGAGCTCAACAGTCTTAGGCAGGTTAAAATCTCCCTGACCCCTGCTTTCCACAGCCTTTAATACCGCATCATACTCTGTTCTGATTCTCTTAATATCAAGCATTGTTCTTCCTTCCTTTGTATATTAATAAATGTTCTTTTTATATTCGCTGTATAGTTTGAGAAGAGTCTCTATCTTTTCTCCGATTTCAAGCTGCAGCTCAGATGCAAGCGGATAATCCTTCAACTTAAGCGCCCGTCTGGTCTTAAGGAACAGAGACTCATGCGTCTTGGAATCCTTCATCAGCTCCTGCTTGAGCAAATCAATCCTCGACCATATCTCAACGTCATAGTCAGTCTCTATTTCCGGACTAAGCTTTACACAGTCACGAACCACGTCCCTGTAGTCCTCCAAAATCCTCGTGGAAAGCTCAGTCTGCCACATATCTATCATAGCTTCTTTATATGAAGAAATTATGAGGTCGTTGAAAACATCGCCCCTATATAGCACTGACAGCTTATCGGGGTTGTTGTCAAGCTCAACTGCACTCTCCCACACTGTCGCCGGAGCCTTGCCAAAGAGCCTGTTTCTCTCCTCAGGAGTGTACTCGGTGAAAACATTTTTCTCACTTCTGTAAACCCTGTCCTTTTCGAGATAAACCGCAGGCTCTCCATAACCCTTGGAAATCTCCTTTTCGAGCTCCTCAGGCCCTCTGCCTGCCTCAAGAACAGCCTTGATTCCGTCCAGCATAGCAAGATAAGAAGCCGCCATAACAAGATAAGTATTGCTCTTAGGGTTAGGCGAACGAAGCTCAAACCTTGTAGAATAAGGGTTGTCCAGCTCTCGCACAAGCCCTGCTAATACGGTTCTGTTTCGCGAAGGTGTGTGTGCGTCGCGCCCCAAAGAGGTAACTATACAAACCGGCGCCTCAAACCCCGGCTTCAGCCTCTGCAGCGCGTCATTTGTAGACGCAATAAACGGATTGAGCACCTCATAGTTTTTAAGAAGCCCCATCAGTGCACCGTAGCCTATAGGTGACATAAACTGTGAAGGGTCGTTCGAATTAAAAAGATTTACTCTCCTGCCGTCCTTCATTCTCGCCGCAACACCAAGGTGAGTATGCTCGCCGTTACCCGCAGCAAGCGCAATCGGCTTTGCCTGGAAGGTAACATCGAGACCGCTGTTTCTGAAAACATCCTTAACAACGTTTTTGACCTGTGCTTCATTGTCCGCGGCCTGCAGCGCCTCCGAATACTTCCAGTCTATTTCGAGCTGCTCCATAACGTGGTCAAAAGAGCCTCTGCCAACCAGCTTCGCCTTGACACCGCCTACCTCCTTATGACCCATTTCAACCTCAAAGCCGTATAAGTCGAGGATTTTCAGCGTCTTCTCCAGTGCGGTTCTCACAGGGCCCACAGTCCTCTTCCAGTACTGCTCCTTCAGAGTCTGTGAGGTCGCAAGCTGCTCTCTGTCAGCCTTGTCGTCCGGAGTTTTAACCCAGAACTCCAGCTCGGTAGCCGAGGTCAGCTCAATCTCAGCGATTTCATCAGGTGACTTTATTCCTATATATTCCCAGATATAGCTGTTTTCTGTTATTGCCTCCAGAACTTCCTTTTTAAACTCCTGTATCGCCTGCTTGAGTATAACTCTTGAACCAACCGCCAGCGTTTCATTGTGAACGAGGACAGAAGGAATACGCAGCGTACCTACAGGAAGTCCGGTTTCATTATCTATATGGTCGTAGTTATAATCCACGTACCAGTTTACATCTCTATCCGGCAGTATATCAACCTTTGCGTTGTCCAGCTCAGCGATGTGCGGCAGCATAACGCTGGAGCCGTCGGTCTGAACTCCGCTCTTCATCAAGGACTCAAAGTCCTCGAGAAAGACCTTGACCGGGATTTTCTCGTCGGTTGAATAACCCCAGATATCAACACCCACGAAGGAAACAAACTCAACCTCAGGGTGTGCCGAGAGGATTTTGGCTACTGAAGCGAGGCCGTTTTCCTCCGGCGCTATTTTATAAAGCATCTCTATCATCTTCTTTTCCTAATGATTTATCTGTATTAACTATATTGTTGTGGAAAATTTTTCCATTTGCTCGACAAATCTCTGACCGGCTTCCGAGCCTCATTTATTGCAGAGATCTCAGATAGCCCTCTAATTCCTTAATATACTGGCCATAAGCCGCCCAGTCACCGCTCTGCTGTGCAGCAACCGCATTATCATAGGCTGTGTTTGCCTTGGCGATTATTTCTGACTGGCTCAGCACAGCACTGCCGCCATCTTCCGTTGTCCCTTCTGCAGGCGCAGCTCCGTCAACCGCAGCCGCATCGCCGCCCACAGCATCGACCTCGCCTACATGGTTCAGGTCGCCAATATTTGTACCAAACATAGACTCAAGAGCCTCACCCAAGGTGTTTTCGTAAGCAATTTTGTCGTTATATACCACTATAACTCTCTTAACCTCAGGCAGCGAGCTTGAAGTTGAGGACTGAAGGTAAATCGGTTCAACATATAGCAGCGAATCCTCAACAGGAATTACGAATACATTACCTCTTAGGTAAGTCGAGCCTTGCTGCGACCACAGTGAAAATTCCTTCGAAATAGTCGGATCCTGGTCGATCTGGGCTTCGATTTGCGCAGGTCCATAAACCGTCTTGCCCTTAGGCATCCTGTAAAGCTTGAGCTGACCGTAATTATCGCCGTCACACCTTGCAAGCAGCAGACCTGTCATGTTGTTTTTGCTTGTCGGAGTATACGAAATAGTAAGCACGAATTCCTCTTCAGTCTGTCCCGGCAGAGACATGATGAAGTAGTTGCTATCCATCTGTACCTCTTCCTGACCATAAACCTCGTTTGCAATATCCCACTGGTCCTCGCCCTGATAGAATACGCTGACGTCTGTCATGTGGTACTTAGTATACATTTCGGCCTGAATCTCAAAGAGAGCCTTAGGGTATCTGATGTGCTTATACAAGTCAGCCGGCATCTTATCTATAGACTTGAAGAGACCCGGGAAAACACCCGCCATAGTCTGAACCATAGGGTCGTTTTCATCTACCACATAAAAGTCCACGTCACCGTTATATGCATCAACAACAACCTTTACAGAGTTTCTGATGTAGTTGAGCCCTGCCTTGCTGTACGGCTCAGAATAAGGATAATATGAAGTTGTTGTATAGGCGTCAATCATCCAGAACAGCTCGCCATTGTCATTGACAACAAGATATGGGTCGCTGTCGTAGCTGAGATAAGGAGCAATCTTCTGCACTCTTTCCTCAATATTTCTTGCAAAGAGAATTTTAGACTTAGAAGAAATATTGGTAGATACCAAAATCTTCATGCTATGCTCTCTTATTGCAAAGAGTAAGCGGTTTATCGGAGTAAGGTTAACCCCCGAAGTGCCTTCATACTCGTTATATACGTTCTTATCGCCAAGTGGATAGTCAAATTCCTTTTCGTCTGTGCCGACTATCACATAATTATCGGTTGACTCACCGAAATAAATCTCCGGCCTTGTAATCTGTATTTCGTCTACCTGAGACTCAGGCGGTACGTTCTGAATAAGAATATCAGGCTGTCCCGAGCTTGTAATGCTGTTTACCTTGGACAGCGTAATGCCGTAGCCGTGAGTATACTTAAGGTGCTTGGTTATCCACTGACTGTTGATGTTGCTTTCGTCAATTTCTCTTGCTGAAAGGAAGACCTGACAGTAGTCGCCGTCAACAGAATACCTGTCTACATCAACATCGTTAAACTTATAGTACTGCTTGATAGACTGTCGCTGGTTATAGAACTGCTCAGTCGGCTCGAAGTCGTTAATTCTTATATTCTGGAAAATTGCGTCGTTCTTCGCAATATCCTCCGCTGTTAAAGCTGTCTCTGCAGCAAAGCTTTCCTCTTCAATGTTGTTTATTCCATAAGCATGCTGCGTCATAGCAATATTATTGGAAATATATTGGCTTTCCTTGTTGATTTCGTCAGGAGCTACAATAAAGTTCTGAACAAGCAGACCGACAATAATAGCCAGAATATAAACTGCTATCATGAGCGCAGGGCAAACAGCAATTAGCTTAACCTTAATGCTCTTTCTTGCCATGCCCACAGCGAAAAGCACTGCCGAAGCAACCGCCAGAACACATAGTATTCTGTTGGCCCAAAGGTAGATATTTGCATCAACAAAGCCCGCACCATATACTACAGAGCCCTGATGATATAACAGGTCAAACTGGTTGAGGAAAAAGTTAATAGCAAGGCAGGCAAAGAAGAATATGCCTATGATAATAACCTGTCTCTTTGCGAGCTGCAGCAGCTCCCTCCAGTTTCCTGTAAACTTTTCATTAATTACATTTTTAACCGCATCGCCAGCGTCGTTAAACGGGTTTTGCTGACCGCCATAGCCGCCCTGCCCAAACTTTGAGAAGGCTGAGCCAAAGCCCTTGCCAAAGCTATTGCCATAACCCCTGTTAGCGCTGTTTGAAGCATTTCTGAAGGCATCCTCGCCCTCTCTTGCATATCTTTCCTGAAAGCTTTCGCCGCTAAAGTCGTCGCCAGGCTGACTCTGTGTTTCTGCCTTTGTTCCGTTGAACATCTTTGGTCGCCTTACGGTCATGAGAAAAGCATAGTAAACAACTGTTGCCACCATAAGTAAGATAAGGAACACAATTAGTATCTTGAGCAATCTGTTAGCTAACGGAATGGTGTAAATATAAGTGCTGACATCGAGGCCGAAAAGAGGATCGTCTATGTCAAAGCTTGCTTTGTTAAGGAAGCTCATAAACTCATACCACAGCTGAGTCGAAAACATCCAGCCACTTATAAGCCCCACTATTCCGGAAATGAGCCAGCCCACCTTTGAAATTGTCTTTTCTGAGGCAGTAAAGGTCATGCATTCCATCTTCTTATGGTAGTCCTTATTGATAAAGCTGAGATAGAGCTTAACTATAAGGGTAAACACTACAAAGGACGGTATCAGCAGCTTGATTATTGAGAACAGCTTTGTAAGGAAAACTGTAGTATAACCTAAGTCCTTAAACCAGAGGTAGTCTGTTATAAAAGTGATAACAGCGCCACCTAAAGCCGCAATAATAAGCACAATAACCCCAATGGTAATTATGGTTCGTTTTGCGCTCTTATCTTTGTTTTTACTCATATCCAATACACTCCCTTTCAAAATATATGTAAAAGCACATGACTTTTGATATCTTTTTATCAAATAATTATACCATCTTGGCAAAACAAAGGCAATAAAAAAGCCCCTTAAAACGTATTTCGGGACAAAACCTTACCTATATATATTTCCTCTACTATCTATCTATCTTTAATATTTCAATAACCCCTATATCAAAATCAACACGGAAAATAATACGATAATCGCCTACCCTCAAGCGCAGCATATTATCTTTTCCTACAAGAACCTTTATATCTCCGCTATATGGTAGACGATTGATTGCATTAAGAAGCCTCTTCCTTAGATTTACAGGTTGCTTAAGAACAAATTTAGACGCCTGCTTAGAAATATTAATTTTAAAACTCATAACTCAACTCCTGCTAATCCAGCAAGCTCTTCTATTGGTATAAATTCTTCTCCCTCTGTTCGTAGATCTTTTAAATACTCCTCATACAGCTTCATGCAAAATGCATCATCTTCAGCCTCACATTCCGCCTTTTTAGCTGCTTTCAGTATAAGCAGTACATCGGCTAAATATTTTTCACTAAAACCATTGATAATTTCTATGCACTGTTCTCTATAACTCATATTATACCTCTTTTCTGTTATAAAAAAGAACCGGCGCGAGCCGGTTCTTTTTATAAGCTATGTAATATCCTTAGAATTCTGTTGGATAGTACTTTGTGCTGTTTGTTGAGTAGATTACGATATCCCAAGCATTTCCTTCAGATACTGTTCTTACTAATCTGATAGCAGCGCCCTTCTTGATCTGGTCAAGGCTTGAAGCTGTAAGAGCTGAACCATCCCATTCGTATACTGTAGCATCTGTTACAGGTCTTGTTACATTAAGAGCGTCCTTAATGTATGTGATACCAGCGTTTTCTACTGTGCCGTTGAAGTTGATGAGTGTATCAGCAACCTGGCCAGCAGCTAACTTTGTACCAACTACGTTTGCACCTGTTGAGTTAGCCTTTACGATTGTCTTAATCTTTCCATCTGTGTTGTATACAACGTATGCGAATACATATTCACCGTTTGCAATAGCAGCACCGATCTTCTTATCCATTGTGTCAACTGTTGTTCCATCAATGAATGTGATTGCATAGTGGTCTGAGTAAGCTCTTGCTGATACAACGATGTTGATTTCTGATGTCTTACCAGCGATAGGAGCGTTAACCTTGATAGCCTTAATCATGTTATCTTCTACGAAGTATTCTGTACCGATTCCGAGTACTACTCCATCGAGGTCTTCAAGACCAAATACATCATAGTCAGCCTTTGCATCGTAGCCGTCCTTAGCGAATACTACAACGTCTTCGCTTACGATCATTCCAGCGAGCTTTCCGTTTACGCCAATCTTAGCAGGAGCTGCAAGCTTAGCTGCACCGAAGTTAGCCTTTGTGATTTCGCCGTCAGCGTTTGTTGTGTACTTAACTAACTGGTCAACAGGAACTACAACGAGACCGATTTCATATGTGAAGAGACCTGGGTTGTAGATGTCAGCCTTTGTCATATCTTCGTTAAGGTCGATCCAAGCTTCTTCGTCGTTAGCCTGGTGGATCTTATACTTGTAAGAGAACTTCTTACCTGAAGCGAAGTTACCTTCGTTTGTGTATTCGCCATCTTCATAGATGCCGTATGTTAATTCCTTCTTGCCAAATTCCCAAGCAGCAACCTGACCTTCAGCGTTGAGGTAAGCTGTACCTTCCTTACCCTTGAACTTGATGAGGTTTGCATATAAGAATTCGTCTGTCTTGTAGTTCATCCAGTTGAGCTTTGGAGCTAAACCGAAGTTATCAGTATAGTCATCAGCCATAGCTGCTTCTGATACTGCTGTGTATTCTTCGCCATCAATGTAGATGAGGCCTTCCTTAGCAACGTAATCTGTGATTTCACCAGATACTGTCTTAGTTGAAGCTGCAACCATTGAGATGTAAGGTGTACCGTCGCCCTTGTATTCTGCAGGTGATGTGATTTCATTCTTGACTACCTGTAATGAATACTTATTAAGAACGAGTGTGCCGAATGCAGCCATCATATATGCAGCCTTACCCTGAGCTGGGGTTGCCCCATATACGCCATCATCAATATAGTTACCTACAAATAAAGCTGTAAACGGATCTACAATTGTTCCTACTTCGTCTTCAGTTGAAGCAGACCAATATGCGTTTTTCTTAGCTGCTTCTGATAATTTAGCAGCATCTACATACTTCGGTAAGTATGATTTGTAAACATCAAGCAGATTTTCTCCTTCAGAATTGAGTAAGTCTAACGAGTATGTGTATTTCTTGTCAGCCACTTCAAGAACGTCGCCTGGCTTATATTCGCCAACAACGTTACCATCTTCGTCAACCTTGTCAAGGATGTATCTTTCGTTACCAACGTATGTTGTTACGATTGCACCTTCAGGAATAGCGTCGATGCTTTCAGCGCCTTCTAAGAAGTAGTTGTTTGCATCTTCGTCATTGCTGTTGAGCATGAACTTATAAGGATCCTTTGTCTTGATGTTGATCTGGTGTGAATCATTGATTGCGAGGTCCTGACTGTAAACGAGTGCATCGTTCTTTGTCCAAGCCTTTGTATCGTTAGCATCCCAAGATACGAGTGAGTAAACTTCCTTAACGTGCTTGCCATCAACCTTAGCATATGCATAGTCATAAGTAAATGTTGCTGCGTCAGCATCCTTTACATAACCATTTTCAAATGTGTATGTTGT
>DCGW01000023.1:0-5101 GCA_002315335.1 Firmicutes bacterium UBA1768
CTTGCCTGGGTTGTTCCTCTAATCTCTCCCGGAACAGGAATATTTATCTCATCATCCGCAAAATTTATCTGAATTGCTCTGACATCATAGTTCTTTCCAAGGTCCAGCATAATCCATTCTTCGCTTGTATTGGTAGCCGCCTGCCACCAGGTCTGAACATTCTCATCTGCTATATTTTCAGGTCCCTTGCCCTCAGTGCTTGATGAGGCTATCGCATTTTTTCCATAGGATAAAAGCATCCACTCCGGCTTAGCAAAAGGATCCATCTTGCCGTCATTAACTGCTATAGGCCAGTCACCGTAGGACTGATTGCAAAAAAGCTCTCCGTTTGCATCAAAACCGGCAGGCCATAAGCCTACTCGACGCTCGAAATCATGATTTTTGCTGATTCTCATGGTAGCGGTATGCCAGAGATTTCCGTTCTTGTCTTCCATGGTGGAACCATGACCCGCACCCGGAATAAAACCGCCCGGCTTATATGAATAAGGGTTATTAAGAGCAGGTTCAAATGGCCCCAGTGGAGAATTCGAAATGTAAACTCCGTCACCGTAGGTATTGTACTGTGTACCACCAAATGCATACTGGAGATAGTACTTTCCGTCATGCTTGTCCATCCAGGCCCCCTCGATGTACGGTTTGTCCGAAAGCATTCCCTTTATCATAATTCTGTACTTTTCTGGAACAGCTTCTATTCCCCCCGGCAATGACTTGACATAGTACTCGAAGGCTGCTTCTATTTCCGCCTCAGACTTTGGAAGCTTTGAGTTGTTTTCACCAACTCGCTCAAAACCATATTTCTCAGGATGACCAAAAATGAGTTCCACAGCTTCACTCTTAGGGTTCATGGTCTTAGGATCAAGCTCGCAGCCCCAAATCGGAGTCATATTTGAACAGCCCCAATAGAAATAGATTCTTCCGTCATCATCTACAAAAAGGTTCGGATCCCAATAATCAAATGTACCCTCAACCTTCTCATAAGGACCATTTTCGATATCCTTTGTCCTAAATCTGTCACAATTGTAGTCATGACTTGAAGCGCAAAAATATACATACTCTCCAAGCACCCTTACATCAGGTGCGTAATCATAAAGTGGCAGCTCCTTTGGAAGTCTCTTATTGGTCCAGTTTACAAGGTCATCCGATACAAAGTAGCCAAGGGTCATCGATGCAAAAATATAATATCTTCCTTTAAACTCAATCATGGATGGATCAGCCGCTTCTCGGCAGACAGAAATTTTATTTTTCCTCTGATCCGCATTAAACTGATACCTGTAATTTATATTAAGTGGATTGCAAAAATATTTTTTCATAGCTCTACTTACCTTCTTTTTTTATCTGTCTCAGTGCAGCATCCAGACCCTTTATCATATCACTGTCAGGATCCATTCCCCCCTGGGATATAAGCTTCTTTAATGGTTGTCTGGCAATAATCTTTTGCATTGCCTCCGGAATCTCAACATTCTTACCCATTCCTCCGGCTGTGTTTGCATTCATCTGCGCCATCATTCTGTCGACTATCGCCTTGCCTGCAGGTGTTGCGCTTATTTCTGCCATGGTGGAATTAATTGAAAGGTAGTCATCATCTGCCGCTTCATCCTCTTTTTCATCAAACCAGTTCTTAACCTTGTCTGCCGATGCAAAATATGCAGGATTCGGCTCGCTAACCTTTCTGATTGTCATTTCATCATATTCCTCACCTGACACAGCCTTAATGGTATGCTGTCCGTTAATCGGAACCATGAATTTAAATACATGGGCGCCACTCTTAGTCTCAAACAAAGCGCCATCAACAAACAGAGTCACCGTGTCACAGTTTGAGTAAACCTTAATTTCGGTTGTCTCCTCCACTCTGTCAATATATCTTCTTCCGCAAAGATGAACGAAAGGAGCCTCTGTCCACCAGGCCTTATAAATATAATAAGCATCCTTCTTTTGTTTTCTGTCAAAGGTAATCAGACCCTTGTGATTCTTGCCCGGGTCTCCTGCCTCATCTCTTCCCGCCGCAGCGAACTCGAACATATTCCAGCAGTAGGTGCCCCAGATATATGGTCTTTTAGAGAACATTTCAAGCATATGCTCATGGTAGACTGCCTGATAGCTTTCTGTGTAGTCTCCCTTTACCGGCTTTGGTGACTGGAGTGTGATCACCGAATCTGCGCCATATTCTGTAAGTCCGATTGCCACCTTTGGATAATCTCTGTGGAAGTCGTCAAACCACTCATCATTGTCCTCCATCTCGCCGACATACCAGCCATAGTAGAGGTTATAGCCTCTGATGTCCGGAAGTGTGACAAGTGGCGAACCTGTCTCGAGGAGGAAAAGATTTGCCATTGCCGACATCCTCTTTTTATCCATCTTATGAACCAAATCATTTAAAATTCTATGGTTTTCCATAAGATCCTCTGTGACACCCTGAAGGGTAATCTCATTTGAAAGGGCCCAACAAATAATTGATGCATGATTGTAATTCTGGGAAATTAACTCCTTCATCTGCTTGATAGTGTTCTCACGACCTGTGTCCATGTGAACGGTGATGTATGGGATTTCTGCCCATGCAATGATTCCCCTCTCATCACAAAGCTCATAAAAATACTGATCATGCTGATAGTGGGCAAGGCGAATAGAATTGGCTCCCATAGAAAGGATTAATTCCATATCCTCCTCGTGCATTTCTTTTGTGAGAGCATTTCCCACTCCCAGTCTGTCCTGATGCCTTGAAACGCCGTGAAGCGGATAGCTTCTGCCATTTAAGAAAAATCCCTTCTCGGGATCAATATAGTATTCCCTGCATCCGAAACGATCGGAAATCTCATCCATCACCACTCCGTCTTTAATAAGCTTTGCAGTGGCTGTATAAAGAAACGGATCACCAAGACCATCCCATTTATGAACATTCTTAATTTCCAGACTACCGATGGCCTTCCCTGCTTCTGGTTCAAGCTTTATTGAACCTACACCACAGACCTCTATCGAAATGCAATCAGCATCACCGGTGTAATATGTCTCAAAATCAATTCCGGCATCATTCCCATTAACATTTGGGGTAATAACAAAACCGTTGCTGCCATAATAGTCAAGGTCAAAATGGCTCTTATCTACTACAATAAGATAAACATCTCTGTAGATTCCGCCGTAAAAAGTAAAATCAGCTCTCTGTGGATAAACATGATCATTTGCAGAATTGTCTACCTCGACCCTGATCACATTTTCATCGGAAATAAGTTCCGTAATGTTGACTCTGAAGGTGGAATAACCACCATCATGATTAACTGCCTTTTTCCCGTTTACAAAGACTTCGGCACTTGAATTTACGCCCCTAAATTCCACATATAATTCCTGATTTTCATTCATTTCGGGCTTCGCAAAGCTTTTCTCATATACGCAGGTGCCTCTGTAATAGTCCGCCTGTCCCTGACCATCTATTGCATTCCATGTATGCGGAAGTGTCACCTGAAAGGACTCATTTTCCTTTGTAAAAGTCCAATCGTTATTCCAAATAATTGTCTTTCTCATCAAATACCCCTTCTAGTCAAATTCCCCCAGGATATACCTGAGGGGATATTTATTATTTTTCTAATTCTGCTTTTTTTGTTGCAATTCGTTTCTGAACCTCAATCATCTCTTCCTTATCAAGCTTGCAGTTCTTCATTGCCACAAGAGTGATAATCCAACCGATAATCGGAAGTCCGTATGAAACCGCAAGAGTTACGGCATAAATGCCTGTTGTAAGTTCATCTGTCGGCTGCGGAACTGTGTTTACATATCCTACAAGCGCAACCGCTCCGGTAGCCATAAGTGCGCCAAAGGAAGAAATAATCTTATCAATAAGTGAATATGTACCTGTTACAACTGCAGGAATATATTTTCCACTTCTGTCAAGCTCATAGTCAATGATATCAGCCATAAATGAGGTATCCGCTGTGGTGACACACATCTTTGCGCCGTTAAAGCCAAGAGAGAGAAGCACATAAAGAATCATTGAAATACTTCCCATCTTCGCTATGGTGCTAGGGTCGATAACAATGAAGAATACACACATGATAACAGCCATTACCATACAAACCTTTGTCCAGAACACAATTGCATTCTTAGAGCCGTGCTTTCCGGCATATTTTGCACCAAATACCGCAAAAATGATTGAAGGCAACATACTGATTACAGAGAGAATTGTTGCAAGTCCCATATTTCCGATAAGAATTCCGTAAAGTAATGTTGTAATAACTGCCTGTGAAGCTGTAATCTGTGCAATCTTGTCCGAAGACTGTGCCGCAATGTAAGCCTGAAGTGGCTTATTATTTTTAAGTACCTCAACCATATCCTTGATTTTAAGAGGCTCGTGCTTTGCAACGCCTCTGTAGTACTTAGGCTTATCATATTCTGAAATACCGATACATACTAACACTATGCCGAATGCAGCAACGCCTATACAAACCTTAACCGCTGCTGAAAGGTATGCCTGGTTATACTCTCCTCCAAACATCGGAAGGAGGACTGTATTAAGAACAATTGAAAGAGCCATAGGAACCAAATAGTTAAAGGCTGTTGTCCAAACTCCCACAGTCGGTCTCTGCTTCGGATCATTGGTCATTATTGCAGGAAGCGTCTGTGCTGTCATATTTGTAACTGTATATCCAAGTACATATACAATATACAAAATAACAAAGATTACAACTCCATGCCCCTTTGAGGCAAGACCATCAAACATTAGCCATAGTGCAACCGCTTCAACAACAAATCCGCTAACTAAAAGAATTCTAAGTTTTCCGAACTTGGTATCCACCTTGTCATACAAAATAGCAAGAAGAGGATCTGTTATTCCATCCAAAATACGGGTACATGTTAAAATGATACCAATTGTGGCAGTAGCGATTCCAAAACCGATGCTGGCAGCGTAGCTTGCCATTCCGATAATTGTGTAAGCAGACATTCCTACAAATCCGTTAAATGCGTACAAAATAATCTGCCATAATTTTGCGTGTCTGTAATCAACGCCGTCGATTTGACTCTGAGTAACTTTTTCCTTCGCCATAATTCCTCCTAGCAAGAACAGTTTTTCTAAAACTTTCCATTAACATATTGTTTGGTTAATAGTAACTTCGCA
>DCGW01000023.1:5165-6416 GCA_002315335.1 Firmicutes bacterium UBA1768
GAATTGATATTAATAGTATTATTTTGACGAGGTTTGCCATGGATACAGAAGTTTTTTGCAATTTTATATCGAACTGTCTTCATATAAACGCTATATGTTTCAATAATGACTGGGATATTTTGGAAAAGTTTCAGGAAAAGAACTGTTTTGATGAGAAGCTTCAGCCTATGTATACAGCAGACTCCCTAAAGCTTCTTGCAAGCAGCGCAAAGGACGGAAACTTCTATGAAATTAACGACTATGTAAATACCAACCTTCTACTTTTCAATTTCGAAGGGCACTTCTTTATAGTCGGTCCATATATTAATACATATATCTCCGACAAGGAGCTCCATGAGCTTCTTGCAAAGCAGGGATTAAGTCTTAGAATATTCGAGCAGTTAAGGCATTATTGCAATCGTTTTCCGCTTATCAACTACTCATACCTTACAGATATAGTACTGGCAGCAATGCGCTCATTTGTACCTATGACCAGTGACTTTACCAAAAAATCGTTGAAGGGATTTCACGAAGAAATAGACGAGTCGGGTATAATTAATTCCGCAGAGAATTCGTATCTTGCAATTCTGGCCAGGTACCAGTATGAAAACGCCTTCTTAAGAATGATTGAAGAGGGAAATGAAAAAGAAGTATTAAAGGCTTTACAGGGAGCTACTTCAACCTATGAGAAGAGCACCGACAGTTCTTCTCTCAATTATTACTCAGACAATAATGAGGGCTTTACCGTAATCAGAACCCTAGCCAGAAAAGCTGCTGAACTTGGCGGCTGTCCTGTTATAAAGATAGACGAAATCACCCAGGAAGCCATTCAAAAGGTTCACAATTCTAAGTCCGTCTCCGAAATTAACAAGGTTCAGCTTGATATGATTATTGCTCTCACTCGTGCTGTGGCAGATTCAAAGGCATTAAACAATTATTCTGTACTGATTCGAAATCTTGTAATTTATATCAATTCCAATTATTCGAAAGAGATTTCACTTTCGGGAATAGCAGAAGGCAGTCATATATCAAAGGAGCACTTGTCCAGAATGTTCAAAAAAGAAACGGGAGTAACAATCACAGAATATGTTGCTACCGCCCGCCTAAAAAAAGCTACCGAATTATTAACCACCACCAATCTCTCAATCTCAGAAATTTCAGAGCTTGTGGGCTATTCGGACAATAATTATTTTGTTAAGGTTTTTAGAAAATATTATAAAATGACTCCGTCGCAATATAGGCACTGCGGCGTGAATCCGCCTGTTTGAATAT
>DCGW01000034.1:0-11755 GCA_002315335.1 Firmicutes bacterium UBA1768
GTTGAGAATATCTGGCTCTTCTTTGTCGGAATTGTAGTATTTCTATCAATAAGCTTTGTGAATACTCCGCCTAAGGTTTCGATACCGAGTGTGAGCGGTGTTACGTCTAAGAGCAGTACGTCGTTAACCTCACCCGTGAGTACTCCGGCCTGAATAGCAGCTCCGATTGCAACACATTCGTCAGGATTGATGCCCTTGAAAGGCTCTTTGCCTGTGATTTTTTTAACTGCTTCCTGAACTGCAGGAATTCTTGTTGAACCACCAACTAAAATAACCTTTGCGAGGTCGTTTGTTGTAACGCCCGCATCAGCCATAGCCTTCTTCATAGGTTCGAGTGTTGCCTGTACGAGGTCAGCTGTGAGCTGGTCAAACTTAGCTCTTGTAATGTCCATATCGAGGTGGAGAGGGCCTTCAGGTCCTGCCGTGATGAACGGAAGGTTTACATTTGTTGTCTGCGAAGAGCTGAGCTCCTTCTTTGCCTTTTCTGCAGCGTCCTTAAGTCTCTGCATTGACATCTTGTCTTTTCTGAGGTCAATTCCATTTTCCTTTGCAAACTGGTCTGCCATGAAGTTGATGAGGCACTGGTCGAAGTCATCACCGCCGAGGTGGTTGTTGCCGCTTGTAGCGAGTACTTCTACAACATCGTCACTGAGCTCGAGGATAGATACGTCGAAGGTACCGCCGCCGAGGTCATAAACGAGGATTTTATGGTCGTCAACCTCTTTATCAAGGCCATAAGCAAGTGCTGCTGCTGTAGGTTCGTTTACGATTCTCTTTACATCGAGACCTGCGATTTTACCAGCATCCTTAGTAGCCTGCTTCTGGCTGTCTGTGAAGTATGCAGGAACTGTGATAACCGCTTCTGTAACCTTTTCTCCGAGGTAGCTTTCTGCGTCAGCCTTAAGCTTCATGAGAATCATTGCTGAAATATCCTGTGGTGTATAGTCCTTTTCGTCAATATTGACCTTATGGTCGGTTCCCATATATCTCTTGATTGAAATAACTGTTCTGTCAGGATTTGTAATTGCCTGTCTTTTTGCTGTTTCACCGACGAGTCTTTCGCCGCTTTTTGCAAAACCTACGATAGAAGGTGTTGTTCTGTTTCCTTCCGCATTAGCGATTACAACTGGTTCGCCGCCTTCTAATACTGATACACATGAATTTGTTGTTCCTAAATCGATTCCTATTACTTTACCCATTGTTCTTTCTCCTTTATCATTAAATAATTTTTAACTGTGTTATGTTCCCAGAATATGCTACTGGCTGACCTTAACCATTGCAGGTCTTAAGCACCTGTCTCTCAGCATATATCCCTTTTGGAATTCTTCTATAACTATGTCAGCCTCTACGCCCTCAGCCTCGCCTGTCATAACGGCATTGTGGAAGTTCGGGTCAAAAGGCTTTCCTACAGCCTCCATCGGTTCAACCCCGAAGTTTTTCAGCACTGTGTTAAGCTGCTTATATATCAGCTCAACTCCGTTTCTGAAGCCCTCAGAGTCTGCTTCTTCTCCGGAATGAGCAAGCGCTCTCTCGAAGTTGTCTGTTACATTTAACAGCTCCTTTGCTATTCTTTCATTAGCATAGGTTGAAATGTTTGCCTTTTCTTCGTCGGTTCTCCTCCTGAAGTTCTGGTACTCGGCCATGAGCCTCATGTACTTGTCATTCATTTCCTGAAGCTGTTCTTCAGGTGTTTTATCCTTTGTTTCCTCAGTAGTCTCTTCATTTTTTTCATCCCCTTCTGACTTTTCGCCATCTTCGGTGTCTTCAGCTGCCGCTTCGGTTTCGCCTTCTACAGCCGCCTCACCGTCTCTTCCCTCTTTGCAGGTCTTTTCATTGCTGCATTTTTCATCCTTAGAGCACCCCTGCTCCTCAAGATTTTCTTCTTTAATTTCTGCCATTTTTATCTCCTTTTCAGCCTTTTATATTAGCCGTGATTACGGTTGATATCTGTCTGACTTCAGTCTGTCAGCTTAAAGGTTCTGCTCAGGTTATCTGTAACAAACTCTACAAGAGAGGTTACCTTTTCGTATTCCATTCTTGTCGGTCCTATTACACCAATCTTTCCGACCAGCTTGCCGTTAACTCTGTATGTGGCAGTGATCAGACTGCAGTCCTTCATTTCGTCATCATCGTTTTCCGAGCCGATGGTAATCATTATTCCGTCGCCCCTGTCGTTGATAACCTTGGTGAGCTGTTCCTTCTTGTTCAGCATTCCCATAAAGCCTCTCGCTCTGTCAAGGTCGTTATATTCAGGAATGTTGAAAATATTAGTAAGCCCTTCCATATATAGCTCAGTATCGAGCATTTTTTCCAGAGTTTTCATGAATTCCGGCATGATGTTTTCCATCATCCCACTCATGGCTTCCATATTCCCCTCGATAGACTTAATAATGTCAACCGTCAGAAGGTCACTAACCTCTTTGCCTCTGTAGTTATAGGTGAGCATTTTGGAAAGAATTTCCAGCTTTTTTTCGCTGTAGTCACAGTTCATTCTCATGACTGTGTTTTTAATCTTTCCACTTTCGGTTACTATCATCAGGACTATTGAGCCCTCATCCACAGGAAGGAGGTTTACATACTTGAGCTTGTTTGTCTCTTCCCTCGGAGTTATGGCAAAGGCCGTTAAATGAGTTATCTCGGAAAGAAGCGCCGCTGCCTTTTCAATGGTCTTGTCAAGCTCTGTCATGTCTTCTTCAAGTCTTGTTCTGATAACCTCTTTCTCTTCATCACCAAGAGGCCTTCTTTCCATCATACTGTCTACATACAGCCTATATGCTTTATCGGAAGGAACCCTGCCTGCAGAGGTATGAGGATGCGTAAGATAGCCCATTTCCTCGAGGTCCGCCATTTCATTTCTGATGGTGGCCGGGCTGATACCGAGGTCATACTTCTTAGATAAGGTTCTTGAGCCTATCGGTTCAGCTGAGAAAACGAAGTCATCAATTATGGCCTGGAGTATTCTTAATTTTCTTTCTGTCAGTTCCATAACATCACCTGCATTCACGAAATAACTGCTTTGCTTTTTCTTGTTAGCACTCACTCAACTCGAGTGCTAACTTATGTGTATAAAGTACCACTATCAACCATGGTTGTCAACAGTATTTTAAATATTTTTTGTGAAGTTTTTGTCACATTACCTATATGCGTCTAAAACCAAAGCCACTACTCTGAATTCAGGCATTTCCTATATATTATGTCAGATTTTCCTTGCCCATATCCACGGATAAAGCTATACTTATATAGGAAAACTTTTCACTATATTAATAAAGGTACAAGAATGAAAAATATTACTGAAATAATATCAAATGAAATAGGTCGGCCTGTTTCACAGGTTGAAAATGTAGTCACTCTTATTGACGAGGGAAACACTATTCCTTTCATAGCACGATATAGAAAGGAAGCTCACGGCGGCATGGACGACACCATGCTCAGAAAGCTCGATGACAGACTCAGGTATCTCAGAAACCTCGAAACCAGAAAGGAAGAGGTTATTAAGGCCATAGACGGTCAGGAAAAGCTCACTCCTGAGCTCGAAACAGAAATCATAGAAGCTCAGACCCTTGTAGAGGTTGAAAATCTTTACAGACCGTACAAGCAAAAGAGAAAGACAAGAGCCTCTGTAGCCAAAGAAAAGGGTCTTGAGCCATTAGCTCTTGCGCTTTATCTGCAGGCACCGAATAGTCCTTCTCCTGAGACTGCAGCGGAAAAATTCATCAATAAAGAAAAAGATGTGAATACAATCGAAGAGGCTTTAGCAGGAGCTTCGGATATAATCGCTGAAATGGTTTCCGACTCTGCTGATTACAGAAAAAAGCTTGGCGAAAGGATCAACAGGAACGGAAGCATTAAGACTGTGGCAGCAAAGGAAGAGGACTCGGTTTACAGAAACTACTACGACTTTGCTCAGCCTGTTTCAAAAATCGCCAGCCATCAGGTATTGGCTCTCAACCGCGGCGAAAAGGAAGGCTTTCTTAAGGTCAGCTTAGACTTTAACCGCGAGGAAGCGATTGCACTTTTAGAAAAGAATATAATAAGGAAGGGAAGCTCTTCAGAAGAATTCCTCAGAGAAGCTATTTGCGACGGCTACGACAGGCTGCTCTCCCCTTCACTCGAGAACGAGGTCAGAGCCTCTCTTACAGAAAAGGCTTCAGATGCAGCCATCGCAAACTTTGCTCTGAACCTCAGACCACTTCTTATGCAGCCACCCGTAAAAGGAAAGGTTACTATGGGGCTTGACCCCGGTTACAGAATGGGCTGTAAGGTTGCGGTTGTCAACGGCACAGGCAAGGTTCTTGATACAGGAGTTGTTTACCCTACATTAGGCGAAAGACAAAAACTGGAAGCCATAGAAAAGCTTTCCAAAATGATAAAGAAGCATAAGGTTGAGCATATCGCTATTGGCAACGGAACCGCTTCCAGAGAAACCGAGCAGATGGCAGTTGAAATGATTGCAGGTCTTCCCGGCGTGAGCTATATGATAGTAAACGAAGCAGGAGCATCCGTTTATTCAGCATCAAAGCTGGGTGCCGAGGAGTTCCCACAGTTTGACGTTAATCTAAGATCCGCCGTATCTATTGCGAGGAGAATGCAGGACCCATTGGCTGAGCTCGTGAAAATCGACCCTAAGTCCATCGGCGTAGGTCAATACCAGCACGATATGCCGCAGAAAAGACTTGACGAAAGCCTTACTGCCGTTGTCGAGGACTGCGTAAACGCTGTAGGTGTTGACCTTAATACAGCCTCCCCTTCACTGCTCCAGAGGGTTGCCGGCCTTTCCTCAGCCACCGCAAAAAATATAGTTGCCTACAGAGAGGAAAACGGAATTTTTTCATCGAGAAAGCAGGTTCTCAAGGTTCCTAAAATCGGGCCAAAGGCCTTTGAGCAGTGTGCAGGCTTCCTCAGGGTTGCCGAGAGCAAGAATATTCTTGACAACACAGGGGTTCACCCCGAAAGCTATGAAGCGGCAGAAAAGCTGCTCACGCTTTGTGGTTACTCTATCAATGATGTTAAGGCCGGGAATATTTCAGAGCTGAAAAAACGCGTTGAAGATATAGGTTATAAAAAAGCAGCCGAAAGCTGCGGTACAGGCGACCTCACTTTAAAGGACATAGTCACAGAGCTGTTAAAGCCGGGACGCGACCCGAGAGACACTCTTCCACCTCCGGTTTTCAAGACAGGTATAATGGAGGTTTCCGACCTCAAAGCAGGAATGTTGCTCACAGGTACGGTAAGAAATGTAACCGACTTCGGTGCTTTCGTAGATGTAGGAGTTCACCAGGACGGACTTGTGCACATCTCGGAAATATCCAACAGATTCCTAAAGCATCCGAGCGAGGCGCTTACAGTCGGCCAGAATGTCGAGGTAATAGTCCTTTCTACAAACGAAAAAACAGGAAAGATTTCACTTTCTATTAAACAGGCAAAAAACAATAGCTAATAACTACAAAGCCCCTGGCCGATGTCAGGGGCTGTTATATTTATGTCTGTTTTTCCATTTTAGGAAAAACTAAGAGTAATAACGTTTTCACCTTTATTCTCATAATGATAATTATCAGACATTCCTAAAATAATCTTCCTTTCAAGCGAATCCTCATCCGGTAATGGGTCGAAATTTTCGCCGCAATAAGAAATCACGGCACTGTTTTCTCTATCTGAATGAAGTATTTCTACATTAATCTTATTATCCTGAGAAACTTTCGGGAAAATACAGTTTACAATCAATTCTTCAAGAGTACAGATCATTTTGTATGACAGTTTTGAAGGCAGCATGTGTTCAAGGAAGAATTCTGTTAATTCCACAAGAAACTGCTGATAGCTATATTGAACAGGCAGAATTTCCCGAGCTAATTTATGTTCCCTGAAGAGAAAAGCCTTTGCCAGTGGGCTTTTGGGCAATTCAAAAAATTCAGATGCAGGGCCGTCCTCCTCTACACCACCTTTATCCAAATACAAAACACGATTGCCTATTGAACGAGCAAGCTCCATTTCATGAGTGACTATCATCATAGTAGTACCCATAGATGCCAGCTTTATAAGAATTCTAACAACCTCCTGCTTCATTCGAGGGTCTAAGGCACTTGTCGGTTCATCAAGGAGCAAAATTTTTGGCTCCATTGCTATCGCCCTTGCAATTGCGACTCTTTGCTTCTGACCACCCGATAATTCTGAAGGATAGCTCAGCGAACGGTCTGAAAGCTCAACAAGGTCCAAAAGCTCCATTCCTTTATCATACGCCTCCTGCTTTGACATACCGAGAATCATAACAGGTGCAATCATTATATTTTCAATAACATTTAGGTGTTCAAACAACGAAAAGTTTTGGAATACCATCCCAATTTTTTGGCGAGCCAATTTTTTATCAAAGTCAGGCGCAGTAATACGCTCTTCATCAAGATAAATATCACCAGCCGTAGGTTCTTCCATCAGGTTAAGAAGGCGAAGCAGGGTAGATTTTCCAGTTCCCGAAGGTCCGATTACAGCAATAATATCTCCCTTATTTATTTCAACTGAAAGGTCCTTTATTGGGGTGTCTAACTCATATTCTTTTCGCAAATGCTCAATTCTGATCACAGTCATTACCCCCTTCCCTTGGTCTCAGCGTAACATTCTTAAGAAAATGTCCTCCAGGTTTAGGTTTTACCCTCTTTTCAGCTTTCCTCAACAACGTGTAGATAAGCCACGAAAGCAAGAAATAAATAATTGCGATTATCAACAGCGGGAACAAAGCTTCAAAGGTACTGCTTCTGATCAGGTCACCCGCCTTGGTCAGGTCATGAATTGCAATATAGCCTACAATAGAGGTTCCTTTAAGAAGTGATATCATCTCGCCTCGATAGACCGGAAGAAAATGTATCTCAGCCTGTGGTAAAACGAATAATCTAAAGGCTTTTTTCTCATCAAAGCCCAGTGCTAACGCAGCCTCCATTTGCGACGCCGGCACCGCTTTAATCCCGCTCATAAAACCTTCAGAAAAGAATGCTGCTGAATTCAAGGTGAAGACTACAACTGCTACAAGAACGTCTGATAGTCCTGTATGCGCAAATATCACGTAATAAAATATCAGTAAAATAACAAGAATAGGCGTCCCTTGGAAAATTCTTACAAAAATATCAGAAACTGTATTTCCAATCTTTCCGCACTTTTTCCTGAACAAGCAGATAAGCGCAGCCAACAGGGTTCCAAACAAGCCTGACAAAACCGTTATCAGCACTGTTACTCCAAGTCCGTTAACTATCATCTTCCATCTGGCCTCTTTAACAAAGGTCTTGTAAAAGCTGCTTGCCAAGGTATTTTCTGCGGTTTTATCAGCTTTATACATCAGCAGATTGTAATTCATAGCATAGCAATCCGAAAAATCAACCGATTCTTTTCTTTCTTCGGTTATCGACAAATGACTGGAGGCCATGTCACACTGCCCCGTTGCAACAGCCAAAAGAATTGAATTAAAATCCATTATCTTAAATTCCAAATCATAGTCATAAGCGTTACAAAAGCCTGTGACAAAGTCAATATCAAAGCCTGCCGGTTCACCGTTAAATATATAAGAAAACGGTACGAAGGTTCCGGAGGTGGCAACAATCAGCTTTTTATGTTCTCCCGGTCCAAGGTCTTTCTTTTCAACCATAGGACTTGCATTTGGCTCTTTTAACCAGTTATTTTCAAGCTTCTCGTAGGTCCCATCTGCCCTGATGGCTGCAAGATATTCGTTAACCTGTTGTCTCAGCTCATCAGACTCTTTGTTTTTAGGAAAAGCAAGTCCCATTTCACAGGGATAAAGTTCATCTTTGAGCACTGCAAAATTCGGGTAGTCTTCTAAATACTGTATGCTTGCAAAATACGGAATAATTGTGCAGTCAATCTGCCCCGCATCCAATGCTGCCAGCACATCTGCAAGTCCAGAAAAATACCTGATTTTAGCTTCAGGATACATTTCGGCAGCCATTTCCGCCTGAGTTGCACCGGTTACCAAGCCAATAGTTGAATGTGAAAAAGAGTCTAAAGTCAGCTCTTCCTCAGCATGAGCAGGTGTCAAAAAGGTTATAAGAACCGCTATGATAACAACGATACTAAAAAACAAAAACACTCCTGTGGATTTCTTGAGCCACAACTTCCTGACAAAGTCTGAAATCATAATGTTCTAACACTCCATTTTTATTAAAGGAAAATAATATTTCATATATATATTACACTACATTTCCTTATTTAACCACTACAATCTTATCCTTGTATATGTTTTTTCATACTCTCTTTTAATTATAGGCTTTCATTGCCAAATCATGAAAAAACTATGCTCATTTAGCAACATGCATTGGCATAAAAGCGGGTGACATCAGCAAGGACTTCTTTTCAGTATATTACTTTCTCCGATTGAATGGTCAATTATTTCCAGCCAACAAACACATTTGTAAAAGCTAAGATTACATGCTTGATATATGTAATGAATTTCTGTAAATAATTTTGCTCATTATTTGCAGCATCCGAATCAAACGCAATATAAATCGGAGAAGCTGTTGCATGGATACGCTTCACTCCGCCCTGCACATTATCTTCTATTTTGTTGCCCTGCATATCATAAATTGTGATGTGTGCATCAGGCAGGCAGATTTTCAAGTCCTTTTCCGACTCCGCCCAAATTACATATACAGTTTTCCCGCCTTGCGAATATGTTGCAACATATGCAGACTTTTGGCGAAAAAGTCCATATTTTGTTTGCGCCAGGTCAGTGAGTTTTTTCCCTGACGTCATTAAATTGAAGGTTTTTACTGCACCGGCAGATACCTTTGGAGTAAAGTCGCTTTTGTAGAGCCCTAAGGAATTTTCATAGTTTTGAGTATTCAAATCATCATATGTAATACCGCTATCTTGCAGCTCATATGTAAAGTATTGTCCCTGAATGCCGTAATCAAGCAGAAAGTTATCATATAGTATGGCATTACGCACGATGTATTGTGCCTGTGTTTCTTCATCTACATTGCTATTCGCCCAGCCTGTCTCGGTAAGCCAAACCGGCATTTTGTCATAGCCGTATTTCACCAGCACATCTCTATAGCCGTCCAACCTCTTTCTTGCTCGCTTTTCCGGAGCATCTTTAGATAAATAGTAGTGGACAGACAGACCATCCAAATACTCCCCTGCTCCTGCTTTCATAATGGCATCAAGGAAGTCTGTTTGCAATGCAATCGAACCACCCAACACGGTAACAGTTGGGTCATTTTGCTTAATAGTTTGGTAAGCAGCTTTTAATAACTCGGCATAATCCGCACCGCTTGCATCCTTGGTGTTAAAATACTTAATATCCGGCTCATTCCATATTTCATAGGCTTCCACCTTACCAGCCAACGCCTTAGAAACGTAGTCTACATAACGGATATAGGCATCAAAGTATTCATCATCTGCTGCAGTATCAGTATTACCGTCACGTACAGGAATAACACAGTCCCTTGCTCCTCCTGCGTCTAAATCAGCTTGTGTTGGCGTACCAAACTCATAAATCGGATTACCAAAAACCAGTACTACAAGGCACTCGATTCCTTGATTTGTAGCAGTTTCAACCCATTTCGCACGTTCAGGCATAGATAATTGCCCTTTTGTGGATTCAACCGTCCACCAATGCAAGTCGTCACGCACAATAGGCAACTCAGCATTAATAGCCGCTGAACAGGTCTGCACTTGGTCTCGACCTTGAGCCATGTGTGTGCAAGCACCAATTCCTTCGGCATGTACTGATATTATAAATGCAGAGCAAATAAAAATGACTGTAATGATAAAAGCTAAAAATTTTCGTACTTTCACAATATTACCTCTAAAACAAGAGCATCCATATAACAGAATATCTGACAATAAAGCCCAACTATCACTCTTTTTATCGTCGGAACAGTATTTCAGATGGAAGTAAGCTGTCTTAGTTGCTTCGATTTGTTATTGCGTATCATGTCAACTGTTAATGCGTGTTCGTATTCGGATTTATTATTTCCAATATTTCATCAGCATTTTCTTTTGAAAAGTCGCTCAACTTGTATGATCTTATTCTTTCTTTTACAAGAATGGGAACAACAAACCCATTATTGACCAGAACCGCCAATCTGTTTATTACAGTTTTGTTAGTTACGCCCAGCTTTTTACATACCTCAATTGGTGTAAACTCGCCTCTGTAATTCTGTATCAAAAGAATTAGCATGTCCAGTTCTTTGGGCTTTAAGAAAGAAATACTCGCTTCTATTTCGTTGTTCTTTGAATTATTTGATATTTCACATACCTTTTCAGAATAGAGTTTTACCATTTTAAGAAAGTAATTAACCCATATTTCGGGATGCGGAGGGTTGTTTCTCCCCTCATAGTAGAGAGCAGGTAGTCCCATCTGAATTGAACGATAATACTCATCAATATCATACGAAAAATATTCTTCAAGTGAACCAATTCTGTTGAAGCCATATCCATTCATATCCATAATATAACCGGATAATAACCTTGCAGTTCTTCCATTTCCATCATCAAAAGGATGAATTGTGACAAGTTGATAATGTACAACAGCTGCAACTATTAATGGATGATCATCAGTGGTATTGACATATTCTGCCAATTCATCTAACAATTCGGGAATTTCGGAGTGATCAGGTGGAATATACTCAGGATTCCCACTATTCGAATCGTATACAGCAAAAAGAACCCCCGGAGGCATAGGACCACGGAGGCCAATCTTTTCTTTTGAAGCACCTTTTTCTACATGCTTTTGAACTTCCAAGATAAGCTTCTTTGAAAAAGGAGTTTTTTCTTTCAGTTTTTCCTCAAGGTAGTTTAATGCCAGAAAATAATTTCTGACCTCCTGCTCAGGTTTAAGAAAATGCTTTCTATCATCACTTTCAATAGCTTCGTCAGCTTGTTTTTCAGACAAAGGATTTCCTTCTATCTTATTAGATGAATATGCACTTTTCTTTTTTGAATTCTTGCGAAGCTTATTCATCGCTGTTCCTTGCAGCTTTACAGAAGAAACCTGATACCTGTTTTGATCAATTTCGGAAATGTATTTCAATATTTCGTTTGAAAGAGTTACTGTAATCACAAATATCACCTCTTGATTATTATACCTTAAAGTGATAAATCTTTCCATTATTTTTCACTATTTTTTCACTATTTGATATTAGATAGAGATCTCCTCAACCCCCATTCGTCCTTCATACTCTCGTTCTCACTTTCTTTAACGGGGCTTTGATAATCTTGATAAGCAATTCATCTACATCCACCGTTTCTTTGCCTTGCAGGATAAGCTTCGACCTTGCCGTATTGACGCAGGCAATCAGCATCCGCTGTTCAAGATCATCAAGGTGTATTTTGTGTTCGATATCTTTAACTCCCATAATGCAAAAATCCTCCTTTGCGAGTACATTGTACCGCAAAGGAGGATAAAACAAAATGATGTGCGGAATTAGTTCATGCCGTCCTTGATCGCAGCCTGTGCAGCAGCCAATCTTGCGATAGGAACTCTGAACGGTGAGCAGGACACATAGTCAAGACCGAGAGTGTGGCAGAATTCTACAGAAGTCGGGTCGCCGCCGTGTTCACCGCAGATGCCGCAGTGGAGAGCATTGTTAACCGGCTTTCCGAGCTTGAGACACATATCCATGAGCTTTCCTACGCCGTTCTGGTCGAGTCTTGCAAACGGGTCGTTTTCAAGTATCTTAGCATCGTAGTATGCGCTTAAGAACTTACCTGCATCGTCTCTTGAGAAGCCGTATGTCATCTGTGTAAGGTCGTTTGT
>DCGW01000034.1:11800-18010 GCA_002315335.1 Firmicutes bacterium UBA1768
AGAAGTCAGCTTCCTTAGCGATTTCGTCAGCTGTGAGACATGCTCTTGGGATTTCTATCATTGTACCAACTTCATACTTAAGGTCGAAGTTTGCAGCCTTGATTTCAGCATCAGCAGTTTCAACAACGAAGTTCTTAACATATTTGTATTCCTTAAGCTCTGATGTGAGAGGAATCATGATTTCAGGAACAACCTTCCATTCAGGATGAGCCTTCTGAACATTGATAGCAGCTCTGATAACAGCCTTTGTCTGCATTACAGCGATTTCAGGATATGTAACCGCAAGACGGCAGCCTCTGTGACCCATCATCGGGTTAACTTCGTGGAGACCATCAACTAAAGCCTTGATGTAGTCGAGTGACTTGCCCTGAGCCTTAGCTAAGAGAGCCATTTCTTCTTCAGTTGTAGGTACGAACTCGTGAAGTGGTGGGTCAAGGAATCTGATGGTAACAGGATAGCCTTCAAGAGCCTCGAAAATCTTTTCAAAGTCACCCTGCTGATAAGGAAGAATCTTATCGAGTGCAGCCTCTCTTGCTTCAGCGGTTTCTGCGCAGATCATTTCTCTGAAAGCTGCGATTCTGTCAGCTTCAAAGAACATATGCTCTGTTCTGCAGAGACCAATACCTTCAGCACCTAATTCTCTTGCCTTCTTTGAATCCTGAGGTGTATCAGCGTTTGTTCTTACCTTTAACTTTCTATACTTGTCTGTCCATGCCATAATTCTTCCAAAGTAGCCGGAGATTGAAGCATCTACTGTAGCAATGACACCTTCATAGATATTACCTGTTGTACCATCGATGGAGATGAAGTCGCCTTCCTTGAAGGTCTTTCCGCCGAGCTCAAACTTCTTGTTTGCTTCATCCATCTTGATGTCGCCGCAGCCTGATACGCAGCATTCGCCCATGCCTCTTACTGTGAGGATACCTTCTGCAGCCTTCATGCCTGTGATATCTTCAGGAGATGTTTCCAGTCTCACTAAGATAACCTTTTCTCCCTTGTCAGCCCATACAACCGCATCGTCAGCTGTGAATACAACCTTACCGCAGGCAGCACCCGGAGAAGCACCGAGACCCTTGCCAAGAGGCTTAGCAGCCTTAAGTGCAGCAGTATCAAACTGTGGGTGAAGCAGTGTGTCGAGGTTACGAGGGTCGATCATGAGAACAGCCTGTTTTTCATCGATCATGCCTTCATCTACTAAGTCACAGGCAATCTTGAGAGCAGCCTGAGCTGTTCTCTTGCCGTTTCTGCACTGGAGCATGTATAACTTTCCGTTTTCTACGGTAAATTCCATATCCTGCATGTCTCTGTAGTGGTCTTCGAGAATTCCGCAAACCTTTACAAAGTCATCATAAGCCTGAGGGAATTTTTCTTCCATCTGCTTGATAGGCATTGGTGTTCTAACGCCTGCTACTACGTCTTCGCCCTGCGCATTGTTTAAGAATTCGCCCATGAGCTTCTTTTCGCCTGTAGCCGGGTCACGTGTAAATGCAACACCTGTACCTGAGTTGTCATTTAAGTTACCGAATACCATAGGCATTACGGAAACTGCAGTACCCCATGAATAAGGGATGTCGTTATCTCTTCTGTATACGTTAGCTCTTGGGTTGTCCCATGAACGGAATACAGCCTTTATAGCTTCCTTGAGCTGAACGATAGGATCTGTTGGGAAATCTTCTCCCAGCTGCTGCTTATAAGCTGCCTTGAACTGTTCTGCTAATTCTTTGAGGTCAGCAGCAGTAAGGTCTACGTCGAATTCTACTCCCTTAGCAGCCTTCATCTTGTCGATAAGCTCTTCAAAATACTTTTTGCCAACGCCCATTACTACGTCTGAGAACATCTGAATGAAACGTCTGTATGAATCGTATACGAAACGTTCAAACTTTGGATCCGGATTTCCTGCGATCATTGCAGCAACTACGTCTTCATTGATACCGAGATTTAATACTGTGTCCATCATGCCCGGCATAGAAGCTCTTGCGCCTGAACGAACTGAAACCAGTAAAGGATTTTTTGCATCGCCGAACTTCTTGCCGTTGATTTCTTCCATCTTAGCAACATAGTCCATTACCTGACCCATGATTTCGTCATTTACCTTGCCGCCGTCTTCATAGTACTGTGTGCAGGCTTCTGTTGTAATGGTGAAACCCTGTGGTACTGGAAGACCGATATTAGTCATTTCAGCAAGATTGGCACCTTTTCCTCCCAGAAGGTTTCTCATATCTTTGTTGCCTTCTGTAAACGCGTATACGAATTTACCCATTATAATTCCTCCTGAATAATTATAATAAATTTTATTATCTATATTAAATGAGCGGTATTTCCAGCCTCATTAAATACCAAAACTGACATAATCCTTTAACCACGAACAGCCGCCCCCGTTTTTTGGAGGCAGCCGCCCTAAGAATTATTAAAATACAAGCTTTTCTTCGATGAAGCTTCTGATGTCTGCGATAGGAACTCTTACCTGTTCCATAGAGTCTCTTTCTCTGATTGTTACGCAGTTATCTTCTGCTGTTTCGAAGTCAACTGTGATGCAGAACGGAGTTCCGATTTCGTCCTGTCTTCTGTATCTCTTGCCGATTGAGCCTGCAGCATCGTAGTCAACCATGAAGTATTTTGAAAGCTCTGCATGGAGTTCCTCTGCCTGCTCGCCGAGCTTGTTCTTCTGAAGAGGAAGAACGCAAGCCTTGAAAGGTGCAAGTGCAGGGTGAAGCCTTAATACAGTTCTGATGTCTTCGTTGCCCTTAGCATCAACAAGCTTTTCTTCGTCGTATGCATCAACGAGGAAAGCAAGAGTTACTCTGTCTGCGCCGAGTGACGGCTCTATACAATAAGGAATATATTTTTCATTTGTATCAGGGTCAACATAGTTTAATGTTTCACCTGAGTGGTTTGTATGCTGAGTGAGGTCGAAGTCTGTTCTGTCAGCAATGCCCCAGAGCTCGCCCCAGCCAAACGGGAACATGAACTCGATGTCTGTTGTTGCATTTGAATAATGTGAAAGTTCTTCCTGCTCATGGTCTCTTAATCTGATGTTTTCTTCCTTAACACCGAGGCTGAGAATCCAATCTACACAGAACTTTCTCCAGTATTCAAACCATTCGAGGTCTTCGCCTGGCTTACAGAAGAATTCTAATTCCATCTGCTCGAATTCTCTTGTTCTGAAGGTGAAATTGCCTGGTGTAATTTCGTTTCTGAAGGACTTACCTATCTGACCGATACCAAACGGGAGCTTCTTTCTTGTTGTTCTCTGAACGTTTTTGAAGTTTACAAATATACCCTGTGCAGTTTCAGGTCTTAAGAAAATTTCTGCCTTTGAATCCTCTGTTACACCCTGGAAGGTCTTGAACATAAGGTTAAACTGTCTGATTCCTGTGAAATCCGACTTTCCGCAGTCAGGACAAGGGATATTATTTTCAGCAATGTAGCTTTCAAGCTTTTCATTTGACCAACCGTCTACTGCTACGCCTTCGATATTATTTTCTTTGAGCCAATCTTCGATAAGCTTGTCTGCTCTGAATCTTGACTTACAGCTCTTGCAGTCGATAAGAGGGTCGTTAAAGCCGCCAACGTGACCGGAAGCAACCCAGGTCTGTGGGTTCATGAGGATAGCAGCGTCAAGACCTACATTTAACTTGGATTCCTGGATGAATTTTCTCCACCAGGCCTTTTTTACGTTATTCTTGAGTTCAACGCCTAAAGGACCATAGTCCCAAGTATTTGCTAATCCACCATAGATTTCCGAACCAGGGAAAACAAAGCCTCTTCCCTTGGCTAAAGCCACTATTTTGTCCATTGTAAAGTCTCTTGCCATTTCATTCTCCTTGCACTTGTATATTAATTATTATTTTATTCGTTTTCTTCTGTTTCTTCTTTGAATTCGCAGTCAAACTCACAGCTTTTACAATCTGTTCCGCTGAATTCACACATTCCGTCTTCACTGAAGTCGAAAGGTCCTTCCGCATTTGCCTGCGCTCTTTTATCCATAGCCTCACGAGCCTTGTACTTTGCATTTTCAAAGGCATCGCCCGCTTTAATCTTTGCATCCTCAAAGGCATCGCTTGCCTTTTCACCGGCAGCGTAAACCAGGTCCTCAGCCTTGTCTCTGATATCGTTAATTCTTCCACCGCTGAGCTCGTTAACATCAACTATGTCGCCATTGCTCTTTTCAATGAAAATCTCGCATTTTGCCGCAAGTGCAGCTGTCATCGCAACAATAGTTGGAATTGGGAAGATAATTGTACTGACAGCCCCTGCTGTTACCGGCACATTTAATACTACTTCTCCGTTTTTTCTGAACTGAATTTTTGTTATATTTCCTTTTTTTACCAGTTCCTTAAGCTTATCGATAACAGAACAGGAGCCGCCTCCGCAGGATGATTGAGCTGCAGCTTCAGCCTCAGCCTCCTCAATGTAGATAATAGCATCAACTACATTGCCATCGCATTTTTCGAGAGCTTCTTTTGCCATCTTGTAGCTTGCACCGGTTCTGTCCTTGACCATTTCAATTTTTTCAAGTGTAATTTCCATCTTTAATTCCTTTCCGAAAGCCGTGCCTGGTCGCCTTATTCACCTTCCGCTTTTGAAAATCAAAGCAGCTTGCAAGGAGGGCACTTACCTTCTATACATTTTTAACCCTTTCACTCTTTAATTCGTTAATGTCTAAATGATACCTCGAATATTCTCTGATTAGTCGATTTATTTCCCCTAACGACTCCTCTTCGAGATAAATCTTCTCCAGTTTTTTCATCGGAGTACGAATTAAGTACCTTATCCTGTCAATTATAGCAGAATCATTCCTGTAAATCAATGGATTATCTCTTTTTGACACCTCACTTATGCAATTTCTGCACACGCAGCCGCCGGCTTCATTTACAAACATATAATCATCATATTTTTTCCCGCAAATCACGCAGCTTTCTACCTCGGGAGCAACGCCCATAACAGACACCGCCTTGATTTGAAAAGCTGTGGTCAGGAAGGAATGTGCCCTTGTTCTCTTTTCCAGAACATCGAAATAGTCCTTAAGCAAGTCAAAAAAATGCGACGACGGCACGCTCTCCTCGAGAAGCTTTTCGGTAAACTCAAGAATAAAGGAACCCTCAAGATAACGGTCTACATCTTCCCCTATTCCGAACCACGACTTCACAGTTTCAGCTTTTCCGAGGCTATAATAATCTCTGCCGGTATAAATGTCGTAGTATCCGAGAGTAAAGGGCTTAAAAGCCAGACTCCCCTTGTTTTTGCCATTCATTTTATTACCGGCAACCGATACAGATATTTTCCCAAAGCGCTCAGTAAAAATTGAAAGCATACGACGGTCACCGGGTATTTTAATCTGTCTCAAAACTATTCCGGCTGTGTTGTACTGCATCGTCTTCTCCTAATACTCACTGTTATAACCGAAGTTTGAAAGCATTATGTCGCTGTCCCTCCAGTTTTCCTTTACCCTGACCCAGAGCTCGAGCATAACCTTAGTCCCGAGCAGGTTTTCTATATCAAGCCTTGCACTCTTGCCTATTCCCTTGAGCTTCTTACCTTCCTTGCCGATTATCATTCCCTTGTGGCTCTTCTTCTCACAGTAAATTACAGCACCTATACGAACCGCATTTTTCTCCGTTTTAAACTGCTCTATCTCGACTGCAACCCCGTGAGGCAGCTCGTCCCTTAGGAAAAGCAGCATTTTTTCTCTGATTATTTCTGAAACAATAAACCTTTCCGGGTGGTCGGTAATCATATCCGAAGGGAAGAAAAAAGGTCCTTCTTCAAGATAGTTTTCAAGCGCAGAAATCACTATATCAACATTATGGTTTTCCTTTGCACTCAGTCCGATAATCTGGTCAAACATACCGAGAGCATCGTACTCATCATAAATTTCCTTATAATAATCAGGAGTCATCTTGTCGATTTTATTGATAAGAAGAAGCTTTGGCGTATCGACCTCCTTGAGCATATCTACAATATACCTGTCCCCCGGGCCCGCGCTAAGCTTATCATCAACAAGAAAAACCAAAACCTCAGTGTCTCCAAAGGTATGAACAGCCTCCCCTGTCATGTATTCGCCCAGCTTATTTCTCGGCTTATGTATACCCGGCGTATCTAAGAAAATCATCTGCACATCGCCTTCGGTATATATTCCCCTTATTGTATTCCTTGTTGTCTGGGGCTTATCCGATACTATCGCTATTTTTTCTCCCAAAATTGCGTTCA
>DCGW01000034.1:18054-73489 GCA_002315335.1 Firmicutes bacterium UBA1768
ATTATTCCTATAAAACCTGATTTCATAATTCAAACCCCCAGGGCAGCAGTGATGCAATTTTCTCCGAAACGAGGCTGCCCTCCGGAGAAAGAAATATAACTTCAATATCTTTGCCGAATTCACTGATGAACTGACGGCAGGTTCCGCAGGGCGGCGCTGATTTTACCTCATCCTCCGACCTCGCAGCTATGGCAATGGCCTCAATTTCTCTAAAGCCTTCGCTTATAGCCTTAGACAGAGCAACCCGCTCCGCACAGATAGAAACAGAATATGAGGCATTTTCAACGTTGCAGCCTGTAAAAACCTTACCGTTTTTGGTTAGCACAGCAGCTCCGACATGAAAGTTTGAGTATGGCGCGTACGAAAGCTCAGTCGCCTCAAGTGCCCTCTTGTACAGTTCTTCTTTAGTCATAAACACACCCCATACACTTTGTTAATTCCTTGACAATCCCATTTTATTCATTACTGCTTCTTCCTTTTCCCTCATGACAGACTTCTCCTCGTCAGTCATATGGTCGTAGCCGAGAAGGTGGAGTATGCTGTGTACCATGAGATAGCACATCTCCCTTTCAAAGGAATGGCCAAACTCTTCAGCCTGCTCCCTTGCTCTTTCCGGGCAGATAATCACATCGCCCAGACAAAGGTAGTCCTCCCACCTCATATCCTCAAGGCTTTCATATTGAGGAAAAGAAAGCACGTCTGTAACAGCATCCTTATCCCTGTACTGACAGTTAATCTCCTTAATTTCCTCAGGAGAAACAAAGGACAGGCTAACCTCGCATACATCGTCATCAGTCTTTATGCCTTCGGTTTCAGCTGCAATTTCGGCAGCCTCCTTCATCAGCTTCAGCAGATTCTCGTCCTGAATATTTTCATCGTTTAATTCTATTAACATATTTCCTCCGATAAGAGCAGCCGCCCTTATTCATCGTCATCGTCTCTTGCAAGTCTCTCATAGGCCTCTATAATACGCCTTACCAGATCATGTCTGACAACGTCCTGAGCCTTGAGATAGCAGAAGCGAATACCCTTCACTCCGTCCAAAATCTGCATAGCCTGTCTGAGACCCGATTTTTTCCCTTTTGGAAGGTCAGTCTGAGTAATATCGCCTGTTACAACAACCTTTGACCCGAAGCCAAGCCTCGTAAGAAACATTTTCATCTGTTCTTTGGTAGTATTTTGGGCCTCATCCAGAATTATAAAAGCATTATCAAAGGTTCTTCCTCTCATATATGCAAGGGGAATAACCTCTATAACCTCTTTTTCCTTGAGCCTCATGGCATTTTCCCTGCCCAAAATATCATAGAGTGCATCATAAAGCGGTCTGAGATACGGGTCCACCTTTTCCTGTAGGTCTCCCGGAAGAAAGCCCAGCTTTTCACCAGCTTCAACAGCTGGTCTTGTAAGGATAATCTTCTCTATTTCTTTATTTTTGAACGCTGAAGCCGCCATAGCAACCGCAATATAGGTTTTACCCGTACCTGCGGGGCCTATGCCGAAAACTATATCATTGGACCTGATAGCCTTTGCATAAGCGTTTTGACCAATGGTTTTAGCCTTGATAGGCTTGCCTCTATGAGTATAACAAATAATTCCACCGGAAAGGTTGGCTTCTTTATACGACTTGCCCTCCTTTTGCAGCGAAACTATGTAGTTGATTTTCTGGACATCGGGAGTTTCTCCGCTCTTTATAAGTGCAATTATTTCATTCAATGCCTGAGCCGCTTCCCTACAGCCTTCACCCTTTACAACAATCAGGTTTTCACGCTGACGGACTTCTACACCGTAGGTTTCCTCAACAATGCCGACATTTCGGCTCATTGCCCCAAACACTGCTGTTACCAATTCTGCGTCTTCAAGATTTATTCTGATTTCGTCCATAAAACTCCTTATTAAATAACTTATCTTACATACTCAGAGACAAAGCATTACTTATAATACTTAACCTCGCCCTTTTCTATCATCTTATTCATCTTATTGATAGATATTACTATAAGAACCGCGGTTGTAATGCACGTGAGAGAGTCCCCTAACGCAGCTGACATCCACGCGCCTTCAAGTCCGAAGAAGTTAGGCAGTATCAGCAGGCATGGAATAAAAATCAACACCTGCCTCGACAAGGACAGAAGTGCCGAGAAAACAGGCTTACCCGTAGCCTGGAAGTAACCTGTGCATACAATCTGAGCTCCAATTAACGGCAGGAATAGGTAATAAACCTTAAGTGCGTGGCTTGCCATAGGGACGAGGTCAGTGCTCGCTCCCATAAACAACCCGCAGAGGCCATCTCCAAAAACCTGAAGCAGCACAAAGAAGGCAGTTCCAAGCGCAGTTGCAAAAATCATTGCAGTATAAAGAGTTTTCTTTACTCTCGGATAAATTGTAGCACCATAGTTGTAGCCCATAATCGGCTGAGCGCCTTGGTTCAGACCCACAAGCGATAACACAAACAAGCCAGACATTCCAGTAATAACGCTGACGATAGCAAGCCCTGCATCTCCGCCATACGCTACTACAGTTTTGTTCATTATCAGCGATTGGACACAGTTAGCTATCTGCATCAGAAACGGTGCCATTCCGAGAATAGCAATTTTCTTTATCAGATTCCACCTAAGACGAAGGTTTTCTTTTCTTATCTTGAGGAAGGACTTCTTTCCTCTGAAATAGCTCAATACCCAGATCAGGGCTACAAGATTCCCAACAAGAACGCCGAAAGCAGCACCCTTAACGCCCCAATCAAGCCTGATTACACAGATATAGTTGACAACCACATTGATAACGCTTGACATTATCTGTGTCCACATCGAAATGCGAGGGCTGCCCTCTGTTCTGATAAAATTATTAATACCTATGCAAGGCAGACAAAATACCATTGCCACGACAATCCATGTGAAATAATCCTTGCAATACTGCATATTAGCATCAGTAGCACCGGCAATTGTCAATATCGGTTCTCTGAATAACAGGCAAACGACGAGCAGCACTATAGGAATAATAAACATTATGAGCGTAGCTACACCCAAAATCTGCTCCGCTTCTTTGTTTCTTTTCTGACCGAGTCTTATCGCCGTAAGGGTTGTAGCACCTATTCCAAACAGATTTGCAAGCGCAATATAAAAAATCATTACCGGAAAAGAAACAGAAACTGCTCCCAAAGCAAGAGTGCCTACAGCCTGCCCTACAAAAATTCTATTAACAATGTTCTGGAAAGCATTGCAGACAGTTCCAATAATCGCAGGAACAGAAAACTTTATTATCAGCTTGACAATAGAATCCGTCCCCATTGAATTTACATGCTTTATTTCATCTCTATTTTCCGGGGCCTCACTATCCTGCGCCTTTTCGTCAGTTTCGATTTCCGTGCGTGTTTCATTAGCCTCAGGGCCTTCCGCACGTGTATTTTCAATTATCGTTTCTTCCAAATTATCTCACTCCTTGAATAATCCGTGTTTTTTTATTTCTTCTCCCACGCAGCCACCTGCTATTAAAGAGAAAATCTGTGACGCCCTGAGGTCAATTTTGCAAATCCTCGAAAGCACTTCATCCTCAGGCCATTCTTTACTCATATTTGTAATGACAGTCAACCTATCATTTTTCTTAATACTCCTGAGATAAGCTGCTCCTGCATCGTTAAAGGCCAACACTCTTGCACAGACCTTGTCATAGGACTTGAAACTATCTACAGCCTCTTTTGTAATACCCAAAAGAAGCTTTATCAGCAACCGCTCTACCGTAGTTCTTGAATATCTCCTGGTTTTTATTCCATCAACAAGAGACTCATAGTCTATCGAAGAAAGCGCGGCTCTGAACGCCCTGTTTTCAAGACCTTCAAATGCTCCATCTATCTTCGACGCTTCATCTGCAGATAGTGTTAGCAACCTATATATTATATACTGATATGTGTCCTCCATAAAGAGGGGTTTTTCATTTTTTATTATATTATATGAATTTTCCGGAATAAAATGTCGTATTGACTCAATATCAGCTCCGTTTTTGAGCTTATCCCTGATCCAGCCCGCACCAGCTAAAGACGCTTCTTCCGATTTGTCAAAATAACCGCCATTACTCCGCTTAACCACAATGGGCTTTATTGACGAAGAGGTTCTCTTTAACTGTTTAAGATATTCTATTGCAAGAATATTATTCGGCCCCGACAGAACAGTTTTGTTCAGACCACAGACCTCGGCAGCAGCCTCGGCTCTTGCCTTCGCGTAGCTCTTGCCTTCGTTCAGTCCGGACTTTATGGCAGCCGAAAGCTCAGGAGTTTCGAAGGCAAAAGCTTCAGCAGCTTTTTCAAGTTCTAAGAGGCTCTCAGCTTCTGCTCCAAAGGCCAGATAATCAATATTTCCCGCGCAGTTCAGAAGCTTAATGCCGCCCTCTGCAAAGGTCTCCGCTCCCGAGCAGGCAGCCCAGACAGGCAGCTCAAGCACAAGGTCAACCCCACAGGCAACTGCCGCCTCTGCTCTTTTCCACATATCGACCATCGCAATATGTCCGCGCTGAACAAAGTCTCCACTCATTACAGCTATTATGCACGCTCCTTCGGCGCCAACTTCTTCCCTGACCTTTTTTATCAGATATTCATGCCCGTTATGAAAGGGATTGAATTCACTAATAATTCCCACATTTTTCATTTTCTGGTAATTTTTCCACTTTCTTCTGAAATCAGAAAAAGTGACCTTCCGGCCACTTTTACTTTTTATTTAGTTATCCTCGAGAGGAAGGAAGTTGTCATCGAGCTCGTCTCTAAGTCTCACTCTCTGGTTTTCCTTTTCCGCAAGGTTATTAATCTCACCGATATTTTCATGAAGAACACCGGAAACCTTGTCAAAGGACTGTCTCAGGCTATCAAACATTTCACCAAGATAAACCGAATTTGCATACTCAACTCTTTCTATCATTGAGTTCATTACATTGTTAATGTAGTCGTAGGTCTGAACCTTCAAATTTCTGCTTTGAACTTCAGCATTGTCTATAATTTCTTCGGCACGTTCTCTTGCTCTCTCTGTGATAACATCGGTTTCAACCAGTCTGTCAGCCTGAACCTTTGCGTTTGAAAGAATAATATCCGCCTCAGCCTGAGCCTCGCTGATAATTTTTTCTTTCTGCTCGTTTATCCACTTAGCCTTCTGCAGCTCTTCCGGAAGCTCTTCCTTAATCTCGCTGATTATTTCTGTAATATCAGTTGCATCAAGCCAAACCTTTCCGGTAAGAGGAACCTTTGAACTGGTAAGAGTAATTTCCTCTAACTCATCTAATAATTCTATTATCTTCATTTTTCTTCCTCCTTAAGCTTTAATGCTTCCATATAATCTGAAACCTGCTGCGGAACCAGGTCATCAACCTCTCCGCCAAGTGAATAGATTTCTCTGACCATGCTTGAACTGATAAACGAATATTTTTCATCCGTCATAAGAAATACGGTTTCAAGGTCCTTTTTAAGCTTACAGTTTATCTGCGCCATCTGGATTTCGTACTCAAAGTCCACGGTGCACCTCAGCCCTCTGAGAATAGCGTCTATGCCGTTCTGCTTTGCATAATCTGCAAGCAAGCCCTCAAAAATATCTATCCTTACATTTGGTAAATGCGCCGTTACCGATTCAATCATTTTTTTCCTGTCTTCAAGACTGAACACAGGCACCTTATTTGGATTTCTTATTATTCCTACAACCAGCTCATCCGCAATTCTTGAACCTCTTTCAATAATATCGAGGTGTCCTCTTGTGAGCGGATCGAAGGTTCCCGAGTATAGTATTTTCTTCATTATTTCGTGTTATTCCGAATATCTGTACACGGATACCATAATGTATCCGTACTTTTTTTCCTTTATCAATTCTACGCGCTCATCCAACCCTTCTATCGGATTATCTGCGCCGTGCTCCATCACCAAGACAGCTCCGTCAGCAAGGCAGTCATTCTCTATCAGGCTGTCGGCCGCCTTCTTCCAAAGGTCGAGCCCGTAGGGCGGGTCTAAAAATACCAAATCCGCCTTTTCTTCAATTGCTGCAGCAGTCTTTTTATAATCACCGAATACAATAGCTGACCTGTCTTCGAGTCTGCAATCCTTGATATTCTGCTTAATCAGGTAGTAGCTCTTCTTGCTGTTATCACAAAAATATGCTTTTTTTGCTCCCCGACTCAAAGCCTCAATTCCCAAGCCTCCAGTTCCGGAAAACAAATCCACTACAACGGTTTCATCGTCAATGCAGCCCGAAATCAGGTTGAACATGGACTCCTTTACCCTATCGGTGGTCGGGCGAACCATATCATCTTCGGGAGCCTGAAGCTTTTTACCTCTCAGCTCTCCTGCTATTACTCTCATGGCACCCTCCTTCCGAGTATTTTACCATATTAAGCTGTTATATATCAAGTTGTTTTATTGTTATAATTGGAAAAACATAGTGTGAAACAGCGCATTTTACATTAATGACCGTATTGCTCAAACCGATATTTCGTATTGCTATTATAAACGTCGGCATCAATGTCAGCCGTTGAATTCAGTGCTGCCATAAAGCTTTTCTATTCTTCGCCTCAGGCGCACGTTGTCAGGCTTGTCAAGAAGCGGGTCCTCCGATATTATTTTCTTCGCCTCATCGGCAGCCGACTTCAATATTTTTGTATGCTTTATTATATCGGCAATCCTCAGCTCAGGCGCACCGGCCTGGCGAGCACCAAAAAACTCACCTGTGCCTCTTAGCTGAAGGTCCTTTTCCGCAATAATAAAGCCGTCACTCGTCTCTTCCATGATTTTTGAACGTTCAACCGCAACCTCTGTATCAGAGCACAATATCAGAAAACAGTAGGATTGGTCCTCTCCCCTTCCAACCCGACCTCTGAGCTGGTGCATCTGAGCAAGTCCGAACCTTTCTGAGTTTTCTATTACCATTACTGTTGCGTTAGGAACATTGATGCCCACTTCAATAACAACAGTAGAGACAAGAACCTGTATCTCACCATTTTTGAAGGCTCCCATTATATCGTCTTTTTCGTCCTGCTTCATTCTTCCATGCAGAAATCCTGTTTTGTATGGCTTGAAATATCGCTCCGCCTCTTCAAATACTTCTTCTGCACTTCTCACATCAAGTGACTCTGAATTTTCGATTAAAGCTGTTACTATATAAACCTGTCGTCCTTTTTTTACCTGACGCAGTACAAACTCATACGCCTTGGGTCTGTCTGCCTCCCTCGCAGTCCTGGTTATTATTTCCTTCCTGCCTGCCGGCTTATCCTTTATAACAGATATATCCATATCAGCATAGAGGACCAGCGCAAGGGTTCTCGGAATAGGCGTTGCAGTCATTACCAGTATATGAGGGGACTCGCCTTTATGGCTCAGGGCTTCTCTCTGCGCCACACCGAACCTGTGCTGCTCATCGGTAACAACCAATGCAAGTCTTGCGAACTCTACGTCTGAGCTGAAAAGAGCATGTGTTCCTATCAGGACATCTGTTTTCCCACTGCTCAGTCTTTCCAGTATACCGCGTCTCTCAGACGCAGAAGCGGAAGAGGTCAATAGCTCTACATTTATTCCTTCCCCTTTATAAAAAGCATTAAAGGTTTGAAGGTGCTGTTCTGCGAGGATTTCTGTCGGTGCCATCAATGCAGCCTGGCATCCGTTTTTTACAACCTTGTATATAGCCTTAGCCGCAACAGCAGTTTTTCCGCTGCCCACATCACCCTGCACCAGCCTTGACATTCGGCTTCCTTCCTCCATGTCTCTACAAATCTCGTCAAGAGCCTGAGCCTGTCCCGCTGTAAGCTGAAACGGCAGGGTCAGCTCGTCCTCAAACCTTGCTTTTGAGAGAACTATTCCGGGCTTTTCACGAGAAAAGCCGGCCTTCATATAGCCAAGACTCAAAGTAAAGAGCAGCAGCTCCTCATAAATCAGCCTGTATTTTGCAACCTTCATATGCCTTTCGTCTTCAGGAAAATGGATATTTTTTAGAGCATATTCCAAATCGCAAAGACCGTTCTTTTTCCTGAATTCCTCAGAAAAACAGTCTTCATATTCACCTGCTGCAGTCACCGCAGCCGACGCCAGTCTTCGTCTTTCCTTCTGGCTTATCCCTGCAGCTAAAGGATATATAGGCAGTATTGATTCTCCTGACTCAGAGTCAGTGTATTTACCGAACTGAGGATGTATCATAACCGGAGCGCCGGATATTCCTCCCGAATTGTTCCTTAAGCCCACCTTACCGAAAAACCAGTACTCTGAGCCTATACTGAGGCTCTTTTCCAACCACGAAGCATTGAAGAACACAACCTCCATGGTTCCTGTGCTGTCACCTACAAGGAGAGTTGTGGGGGTTTTTCTTCCCCTTATATACCTTCCCTTCTTGAGTCTGCGAAGCTCTGCCGTTACCATTACTGTTTCGCCGTCCTTAAGATCGGAAATTGTTCTCACCTTTGTCCTGTCCTCATATTCTCTCGGATACGAAAAAATAACGTCCTCTAAGGTTTCTATATTAATATTTTTAAAGGCATCCGCCTTTTTAGGGCCAATGCCTTTCACTTCTGTAATTCTTGTATCAGGTTTAAACATGATAATCAGCCTTTTATTATTATGTTCCTTTTAATAACAGGTTTTGACTTTGACTTTACTCCCACAACATTGACTATTACCTCTGCGGGTTCAAAATCAAGAAACGCTTTGAGGTCCTTTCGGATTTCGGCAATAATTTCATTTGCAGCTCGAGATATTGATATTCCAAACCTCACAACAACATTAACGGAAACCGAATAGCGGTCATCCGCTCCCTTCGCAATTTTTACAAAGTCCGAGCTTTTATCGGAAGCCTCTCCTCTGCCTCGTGTTACCGTTCTGAGCTTAGAGTCAGTCATTATGGCATTTGCTCTGAACCTCATCACAGCTCTTCTGACTATATGCGCCGCAACAGGCCTTTCTATATCAACAGTTCCGTATTTTGAGGTTTCCTGTTTTATCATCTTCGGTCACCTTTCTCAGTACAACCTTCCTTTTCCTCCACCCAGCTGCGAGAGCTGTTATGAGTAAAAGTTGTTAGAAAAAAACCGCCCTGACGGACGGCTTTTTGACACTCTGTGATTGTGCACTACTATACTGCTCTCTGGACTTTGCCTGATCTCATGCAGCGTGTGCATACGTTTGCTCTTCTTACTGTACCGTTGTCTACGATTCTTACAGTCTGGATGTTAGCATTCCACTTTCTTCTGCTGTGTCTGTTTGAGTGGCTGACCTGGTTACCTGAAACCTGACCCTTTCCACAAATTTCACACTTTCTTGACATTTCGACACCTCCTCACTGAAAATCTATATATATTCGTATATCGTTAACACATCGAACAAAAGAGATTATACCATATGCTAAGTATAATGTAAAACAAATTTTTTAATATTTGTCATTTTTTTAGTTATTTTCTCGCAATAATTATCCAGGCCAGTCCCTTATCAATTCTGATTACTCCGCTTCCTTCATTTGAAACGCAGAGAGTTGAATTGGCAGGGCCCAGATCAGCATGGTTCAGCTTATATTTAAAGCCTTCAATACTGAGTCCCTTAACTTCTCCATAGGGCAGAACCGAAACAACCGAGCCCTCCGGAAGGTCTCCGAATCTGATTTCCGCAGGCTCTTCGTCAGCAACGGCAGCAATGATTATGTTCTTTCCGTCAAGAATTCTTGCAGCTACGCCCTTCCGTTCAAGGTCAAAAAGCATAATCATGTTGGACAAACTGTGATCCATCCTGTCGCCGGTCGCTCCGTAAATATCAATATCCGTATAGCCGGCATTAATTACAAAATCTATTCCGAGTCTGAGATCGCTCTCGTCCTTTTCCTTAGGTCTTTCGTGCCTTGCAACGCCAAGAACGTTCATCTCCATCAGCACATTAGGATATATGCTGTCAAAATCTCCGATAATAGCGTGGGGTGCCTCACCAAGCTTACTGAAGTGGTTTGCCCCTCCGTCACAGGCCATTAAAAATCTGTATTGTTTAAAGTCTATGCTTTCAAAGCCGAGGTCTCCGCTTCCAAAAACAGCTGCTCTACCACCCATTACTTCATCTCCTTAAGAATTTTCATAAACTGTTCTGTCTCGCTCTTCGGGTCAGGCTTACCGAAAACAGCCGAGCCCGCAACTAAAATATTTGCTCCCGCATCGAGTACCCGCTGAGCGTTATTGAGCTTTACACCACCGTCAACCTCGATAGCCACATCAAGACCCTTCTTTTCGATAAGCTTTCTAAGCTCCGTAATCTTTCTGAGCCCTGACTCTATAAAGGACTGACCACCGAAGCCCGGGTTAACAGTCATGATAATAACCATATCGATGTATTCAAGAATTTCGTCGAGAGTTCTCAGCGAGGTGGCAGGGTTAATAGCAACTCCAGCCTTTACACCAAAGCTCTTAATGTACTCAACAGTTCTATGAAGGTGTATACACGCCTCCTGATGAACAGTGATGTATTCCGTATTTTCAAAAACAAAGTTTTCTATGTACTTGTCCGGATTTTCTATCATGAGGTGGACGTCATAAGGCAGACTGGTTTTCCCTTCAAGGCCCTGAAGAATAACAGGTCCTATAGTGATGTTGGGCACGAAGTGTCCGTCCATTACATCAATATGAAGCATGTCTGCTCCGCCAAGCTCAGTAGCTTTGCAGTGTTCCGCAAGACGACCAAAGTCGGCAGAAAGAATTGATGGGCTTAATTGATATTTCATTGTTTTCTCCTTTCCTTTAAGCTATGCTTTGGAGCGATAAATCACCGGTCGTGACTTAAGCTCGCCAAACAGTTCCTTATATGAGTTATATCTTTCTTCACTGATTTTCCCGCTTGAAGCGGCATCCTTAACGCCGCAGTCGGGCTCAGCTATATGTACACAGGTTGTAAACCTGCACTCTTCTTCATACTCTCTGAATTCAGGAAAATAGTCCTTTAGCTCTTCGGCCTTGATTTCCGGAAGCTCAAAGGACTGAAAGCCCGGGGTGTCAAAAATCATCAGCCCCTTGAGGTCTGACAGAAGCTCAACATGGCGGGTTGTATGCTTTCCCCTTTTCAGCTTTCGGCTAATTTCTCCGGTTTCCATTTCAAAGCTTCCAAGAGCATTTACCAGCGAAGACTTTCCTACGCCGGAAGCCCCCATAACCATGGCACGCCTTCCGTGAATAAAGCTTCTTACCGCGTCAACTCCTCTGCCCGTTTCCGCACTGATGAAAAACAGCGGAAAGCCAGTATCGTCGTATATTCTTTCGAGCCTCTCAATCTCTTCCGGACTCGCAATATCGCATTTGTTAAAAACTATTGCAACCTCAGTTTCATTATGAAGCGCCATTACTGTCTGTTTGTCAATAAAAGGGAGGATAGGCTCAGGGTCCTTAACCGCAGCAGTTATCAGGCAGACCTCAACATTGGCAACCGGCGGCCTTATAAAATCATTTATCCTCGGAAGTATTTCCTTTATTCTGTTTTCGCCGTCCCGCTTTCCTATTTCAAAGAGGACCGAATCTCCTACCATCGGAACCTCTCCGTTCTTCCTGAACAGGCCCTTGGCTTTACATTCAAAGATACAAGCGGAGGCCTCTACATAGTAGAAACCTCCGATACCCTTTGTTATTGTTCCCTTAAGCAGGGTATTTTCCTGACTCAAAATCAATTTTTCCTTCCGATACTTTTACTCCGTCAAAGTATACAAACAGCTGTGCCGTTCCCGAACCGGAAACGCTGATGGCTTCTCCGCTGTCAGATTTATACTTGTAATCATCATATACGGTCGTCATTGCGCCGTTTTTAATCATATCAATCTTCAATCTGAAAACTTCATTTGAAGCCTTGGAATAATCGAGGTGAACAGCTACCGACTTGGTTGACGAATCTTCAGGTGCAGTGCCCTTGCTCACAACTATGTCAATGCCTGTTCCTGTCATTACAGACGAACCGGCAGGTACGCTCTGTTCAATGATATATCCGGTTTTTGCGGTTGTGCTGTATTTTTCCTTTACGGTATTCACCATCAGGTTTGCGCCCTTTAGCACTTCCTTTGCCTCATCGAGAGTAAGTCCCACAACATTGACCATCTCGATTTCCGCCTTAGCAGTACCGTCACTGCAAACCAAATCAATAGTAGTACCTGGTCCTAATACCGACCCCGCCGCAGGGCTTTGACGAATTATCGTACCCTCAGGCAGAGCATTTGCTTCATAGGTTATGGTTCCGACGCTGTAACCGCACTGCTCTATCAATATCTGAGCATCAGAAACAGTCATTCCGTCAAGGTCAGGCACCGCATTTTCTACAAGCCCCTTGCTGACCACAACTTCAACTACCGTGCCCTCCTTAACCGTATCGCCCTCTTCTTTGTTCTGAGAGCAAACCTGGTTTTCGGCATATTTGTCACTGAACTCCCACGAAGTGATTTCCATCTCAAGCCCGTAGCCATCCAGAAGGTCCTTTGCATCCATGTAATCCATTCCTACGATAGAAGGCATTTCCACATCCGGGAGCTTTATATAATCTATAAGCCACAGGAGTCCGAGGCTTAAGGCAGCCGCTAACAGTATGCCAACTATAACCCCGAATATCCTCGGCATTGTGATTTTCGACTTCTTTTTCTTTGCTTTTGCAGGCTTGCGACTTTGAGACTTTTCAAGCTTCGCCCGCTTTTCCTCCTGCAATCTCTGCAGCTCTTCCTGCTGTCTTTGAATTTCCTCCTGCTCTTTAACGTGCTTCAGCGACTTTCCGTAAGGACTCGAATTTACGAAAGTATCCCTGCTGCTGTCTCTGTATTCAGGGCTATGATTGTTAATTTCTTCACGAATATCATCAGGAAGCGAATCGTTCCACACACCATCATCAATAAACGAATTATCATACGCACCGGTATTGGAACTCGAGTTCTCCCAGATAATACCATTCCCTGTATTATTAAGTCCATGTGATGAATAATCGGTCTGGGGAGCTTGTGTGATAGCCTCAAGCTGAGCCGTGTTGGCTTTTTCAGCAATCTCACTTCGCTTTACCCTCTCTTTGCGTCTTTCTTCTTTTCTTCTTTGAGCATCTGTCATCGGCGGCTCATCAAGGCCTTCTGCAGAACCTCCGTCACCGCTTCCGCTTCCTTCAAATACACCATACACTCCACCCCTGAAATCAGGAGCATCGTAACCATCGTATTGAATTGAGCCGGTCCCAAATGAACCAATTCCCGGCATGCTTACTACGCCGCCTTCTTCAACATGTATGATAGAATCAAGGTCATCAGGCAAACCGCAGGAGTCCTCTCCCGAAGCTGCGTCGTTATAATAGTTGCCTGGAGTGAATTCCGTTTTATTTCCAATAACAGGAGGAATAATCAGACCATCAGAAATCCTTCCTGTATCCCCGTTGTTCTTTCTTCTTAGATTGTCCAAAGCATTCAGCAAAGCATCCGCACTCGCAAAACGATTTACAGGAACCTTCTCAGAAGCCTTCATAATAATAGCTTCAAGCTCAGGACTTATATCTTGATTATATACCGATGGCGGCAGCATCTCTTTATTGAGGTGCATCATAGCAATCGAAATAGGATTGTCCCCATCAAAAGGCACTCTTCCTGTAATCATCTCGTAGATTACTATACCCATGGAGTAAACATCTGACTTGCCGTCAACATATCCACCCCTCGCCTGCTCAGGCGAAAAATAGTGGGCAGACCCTGTAATGCTGTTATCGTTGATTATGGTTGTGGTGGCCGAAGTAGCCTTTGCGATTCCGAAGTCCGTAATCTTTGCAACACCCTGGGTATTGACAATGATATTCATAGGCTTTACGTCCCTGTGTATTACACCGTTCTGGTGAGCGCACACAAGGGCAGAAGTTATCTGCATTGCAATGTCAATAGTATCTTCTTCTGATAGTCTTCCCTTTTCTTCAATAACTTCACTCAGAGTCCTTCCCTCTACATACTCCATTACGATGTAGTGATTGTCGTCTTCTGTGACGCCCACATCATAAATTCCAACAATATTAGCATGCAGGAGCTGGGCAGCAGCCCTCGACTCATTTTTAAAGCCTTTTACAAATTTCTTGTCTTTTACAAAATTGGGTTTCAGAATTTTAATTGCCACAAATCGATTTAGCACGTTACAGTGTGCCTTATAAACAGTGGCCATTCCGCCCTCGCCGATTTTTTCAATCAGCTCATACCTGTTATCTATCACTGTGTTCATCGTCTGTGTTCCTGTTCTCTATTATTATAGCTGTAATATTATCACGACCACCATTTTTGTTTGCACGAACCACAAGCTCTCTGCAAGCTTCCTGTGGGCTCTTTGCAGAAATGATTACGGAGCAGAGTTCTTCATCGGAAACCTCTCCGTACAGACCATCGCTGCACAAAAGGTAAATGTCGTTTTCGAGTAACGGAAGTGCGAAACCGTCGGCAAGAACGCCGCCTTCGCTTCCTACAGCCCTTGTAATTGTATGAAAAAGCTGAGGTATAGCATCTGTCTTTTCAAGGTCGACGCAGTCTTCAGGCTTAAGCTTTCCCTCTTTCACAAGCTTGTTGGCAAGTGTGTGGTCCTCAGTAAGCCTGATAATTTCTCCGTCTCTCACAAGATAAGCTCTGCTGTCTCCTACATTTGAGATGTAGGCCGTATTGTTTTCAATAGTCAATATGACAGCAGTGGTTGCCATTCCTCTGCACTGGTATTCCGCTTCTGATTTGGTAATTATTTCCAGATTTGCCAGATCTAAGGCCTTGTCATGGAAATCCAATATTTGTCTTTTATTATGCTTTTTTCCGTTGAACTTTGTGAGAAGAAATTCTGATATGCACTTGCAGGCGAGACTGCTTGCAACCTCACCGGCAGACTGACCTCCCACGCCGTCAGCTACAACGAAAATATTTTTATCTTCATCGACAAAAAAACTGTCCTCGTTCTGGTTTCTGACCTTTCCTTTGTCCGTTATATATCCAGTAATCATATTCGGATTGTTCATCCCCCTAAAATATTGAGGCCTCTACCCCGCCCCTATACAGTATATTGTACTTTATATCAACAAAAATTTAAAGTATTTTTTTCATTTTATTACAAAAATATATCAGAAAAAGAAATTAATTCAGGATATCGCAAAGCATTGCCTGAATTAATTGAATTTTCAACGATTATGAGCTACATATGAAATCTCTGAAGACTTCTTAATGCTCCTATTTATTTTCTTTGACAAGACTGCAGATAAAAAATCCATCCACACCGTCTTCAAAAGGTGTAAGCTGCTTCATTTTTTCCACCTTAAAACAGGCATTTTCCGGTTTTGAAAGGAAGTGCCTGATTACACCTTCATTTTCAAGCCTGCTTATTGTGCAGGTGCTGTAGACTATTCTTCCGCCCTGCTTCACATACCTCGCCGCGTTTTTAAGGATGGCAAACTGTATTCTGCACATGTCCTTAATATCCTGAGCAGTCTTAGTGTATTTGATTTCAGGCTTTCTTCTTACTACTCCAAGGCCGGAGCAGGGAACATCACAGATAACCTTATCGGCAGCTCCTTCAAATTCCGGTCTGAATTTTGTTGCGTCAGCAGTCATGGTTTCTATTATTGTTATGCCATTTCTGTCTGCAGAATCTTTAATAAGCCCCGTCTTATTTTCATAAATGTCACACGCAATGATTTTTCCATTATTTTCCATCAATTCTGCTGCATACAAGGTTTTTCCGCCAGGTGCTGCGCAGAGGTCTATCACCGTTTCTCCCGGCTTCGGGTCGAGAGCTTCAACCGCAAGCATGGAGCTTTCATCCTGCACCGCAAAAAGCCCTTCTGCAAAGGGTTCTGTTCGGAACAGTCCGCTCCCCTTAATATTTAATGCTTTCTCTGAGTGACTCCCTTCGACAACCTCAAAGCCAAGCTCCTTAAGCCTTTTGCTAAGCACTTCCTTTGTTGTCCTGAGGCTGTTCACTCTGATGGTAAGCGGCGGCACCTGATTGGCTGATTTAAGATAATTTTCTGTGAAATCAAAGCCATAGTCGTCAAGCATGTATTTTACAAGCCACTTAGGAAAGGAGTATTTTACAGAAAGATATTTTACAGGAAGCTTTTCTGGATTTGGCAGCTTTACGCGCTTTGAACCCGCCTCTATATCTCTGAGTACTGACCTTAGAACTCCGTTTACAAAAGGTGCCTGTGCGACACCTGTTTTTTTAGCTAAATCAACCGACTCACTTACCGCAGCATAGTTAGGAACGCTGTCCATAAATAAAATCTGGTACAGAGCCATTCTGAGAATATTCAGCGAGTTTTTTTTAACCTTTTCTATAGGGTCTCTGAGGAATTTAGAAAGATAGTAATCGAGGTATATCTGATTTTCAAGAACTCCGTAAACCATCCTTGTCACAAAAGCACCGCCTTCACCATCAGCCTTCTTTAGCGCATCATTTACCGCAAGGTTGGAAAAAGCACCGTTGTTTTCTATTGAGTTGAGTATGTTAAGCGCAGTCTCTCTGTCCATCTATCTTCTGCCCCTCGCAATTATTATTAGTCTTAAAAGCTGGAGTAAAGCCATAAGCAGAGCAGCAACGTATGTCATAGCCGCAGCTGTCAAAACCTTTTTTGCTCCCTTTTTTTCGTCCGGATAGACTATTCCCAGCTCTTCCATCTGCTTTAAAGCCCTTTTGCTCGCATTAAACTCCACAGGCAGAGTAATTGCCTGAAAGATAACCGCAAAGGAGAAGCAGAGTATTCCTATAGTTTCGAGTCCCGGAATAGACAGAAACATACCTATAAGAAAGAGCGGTATTGCAAGGTACGAGCCCCAGTTTGTAACTGGTATGATTGCTGACCTGATTTTCAGAGCTGCATAACCGTCAGCATGCTGAATAGCATGGCCACATTCGTGACAGGCAACACCAATCGCAGCAATAGAAGCTGTATTGCAGACTCCCTCTGAGAGATTTACAGTCTGAGTGGACGGATTGTAATTATCCGAAAGCTGACCACCAGTAATCGCAATTTTTATGTGGTGCAGACCATTTGCATCAAGCATTTTTCTGGCCGCCTGAGCTCCGGTAAGTCCCGTCATGGTTCTTACCCTCGAATACTTGTTGTAATTGCTCTTAACCTTTGCCTGAGCAACCGCAGTAAAAATAATTGCCGGAATAAGGATATACATAGATGTATACCACATTGCACTACTTCCTAAAAAATCCATAATATCACCTTCTACTCTCCCAATATAACCCCTTCCTCAAGGGAGTTCCCTTTAATGTATTCTCCGACAGGCATAGCTTTTTTGTTAGGAAACTGTACCGAGTGTATCATCAAAAGAGAACCCTTACACATAACAAGCATTCCCTCTTTTGTGACCTTTAGAATGGTTCCCGGAGGGTCATCCTCACCCGGTCTCGTTGTACCATACCACTCAGGGCCTCTGATTTTAACGGTTTCACCCTTATATTTAGTATAAGCAACCGGCCATGGGTCCATGCCGTTAATAAGAAGCGCCACCTCATCAGCCGCTTTGTTAAAATCTATCTCCGCCTCAGCCTTTGTAAGCATAGGAGCATAAGTCGCCTTTTCGTGTTCCTGTGGAGTGCCCTTCAGAGCATCTGCGCCGTTTTTTTCAACATCCTTGAGCAGTTCCACTATCATTTCCGCACCCAAATACATGAGCTCGTCGTGAAGGATTCCTGCTGTAAGTCCGTTAATATCTACTATAGACTTTCGGATTACGTCACCGGTATCCATTCCTATGTCCATCTTCATCAGCGAAATGCCGGTGAACATATAACCCTCTAAAATGGCTCTCTGAATCGGCGCCGCTCCTCTGAGAAACGGCAGCAGAGATGCGTGAATGTTTACACAGCCGTATTTAGGTACGTCAAGCACCTCCTGCGGGAGAATCTGTCCATAAGCAGCAACTACTGCAATGTCAGGCTCAACCGACTTAAGCTGTTCTAAAAACTCCTGATTGTTCTTAACCCTTTCTGGCTGAACAACCTCTATTCCCAGCTCAAGAGCCGCCTCCTTAACAGGTGTAGGCACAACCTTTTTTCCTCGGTTTTTTGGTCTGTCTGGCTGTGTCACCACGAGAACAACCTCGTGCCCCGCAGCCGCTATCTCTTTCAGGGACTGCACCGCAAATTCCGGAGTCCCCATATATACTACCTTCATTTTTCCTCCTGATTATGAACTTAGGCAAGCAAGATTTCTATAGTGAACAAGCCTTATTCTTCATCCTCAACAAGCTCATGCGGCCTGTCTATGAAAAGCATTCCCTCTAAGTGGTCTATTTCATGGCAAAAGGCCTTGGCGAGAAAGCCCTCAGCCTCATATATTACCTCTTCACCCAGTCTGTTAAGACCTCTGACCTTTACCCTGTCAGGTCTTTCAACCCTGGCCGATATACCGGGAACGCTCAGACAGCCCTCTTCCTCAAAGTTTGAGCCGGACTGCTCCAGTATTTCCGGGTTAATAAGCTCAATTAAGCCGGTATCGTCTCTGACATCTATAACTATAACTCTTCTGAGAATACCAACCTGCGGAGCAGCCAGGCCGACCCCGTCGCTGTCATACATAGTTTCAGCCATATCGTCAAGAAGCGTATGTATTCTCCTGTTTATGTCAGTTACAGGCCTGGATTTTTTTCTGAGAATCGGGTCTTCTTTTGTAACTACCTTTCGTAATGCCATTATTTTCTCCTTAAATTGTTGAGTGTGGATTAACTTCTATAGTAATATTGCAGGTTTTGAAGCCTTCATTAAGCAGCTTTTGCCTTATTTCGTGCAGAGCCTTATAGAGCTCCTTCATAGGCAGTCCGCCCGCCTTTATAAGCACCTGATATCTGTACCTGCCCTTGATTTTCAATATGTGCGCGGCTTTTGGTCCAAGCAGACGTCCCTCGGCCTCCTGGCCAAAGCGTGCTTTTATTTCGTCGCAGAAGCTTCGTGCACACGAGCCGGCTATGCCCTCATTTACGTCAGCTGTCATGACCCTGATAATATCACCAAACGGCGGATATTTCATTGCCATTCTGATTTTTATTTCTTCTCTGTAAAAGCTTTCGTAGTCGTGCATCGATGCAGTTCTTACTGCGTAGTGGTCCGGATTATAGGTCTGAATAACTACCTGACCTCGTTTGTTGCCTCGACCCGATCTTCCGGCCGCCTGAGTTATCAGCTGAAAGGCTTTTTCGGCTGACCTGTAGTCAGGAATATTTAACGAAATATCTGCCGCAATTATTCCAACCAGATCTACTGCCTCGTAGTCAAGTCCCTTAGCAACCACCTGAGTACCTATTAATATATCCGTTCTGTGATTCTTAAAATCGTCAAGTATGGACTCCGTTGAGCCCTTTTTGCTCATAGTATCGAGGTCAAGCCTTGCAGCTCTCGCATTTGGAAAAATTTTCCTGCAAAGCTCTTCTATTTTTTCCGTTCCGGTCCCAAAGTCCTTAATATATTCGCTGCCGCAGTCAGGGCACTTGACCGGAATCCTGAACTTTCTGCCGCAGTAGTGACAGACCGCTGCCTGTTCTTGCTTGTGATAGGTCAGAGATATTCCGCAGTCGGGACACTTCATTACATAGCCACAGTTTCTGCATGAAATAAACGAGGAAAAGCCCCTTCTGTTGAGAAAGAGAATAATCTGCCTTTTTTCTGCAAGGCACCGCTTCATTTCAACATATAGTCTTTCGCTGAATACAGACTTGTTGCCCCGCTTAAGCTCAGCCCTCATATCAGCAATATGGACAGCCGGCAAAGCTATATCGTTATACCTGTTTTTCATTGTGAGCAGCTCAAGCCTGCCCTCTTCTGCGAGCCTGAAGGTCGTTATCTGAGGTGTTGCGCTCCCCAAAACAAGAACTGCATTGTTATATTTTGCCCTTACTGCCGCTATTTCTATCGCATCGTAGCGAGGACTGTTGTCGGCCTTGTAAGAAGACTCGTGTTCCTCGTCAACTACAATTACACCGATATTTTCAAGAGGCGCAAATATTGCTGACCTTACTCCAAGTACAATCTTAGCCTCTCCTCTTTTTATTCTGATCCATTCGTCGTATCTTTCACCGTCAGACAGCTTGCTGTGCAGTATCGCCACCTGATCTCCAAACTCACCCCTGAAGCGTTCTATTGCCTGTATCGTAAGTGATATTTCCGGAACGAGAATAATTGCCGTTCTGCCAAGGCTCAGGGCCTCCCTGATAGCTTCAATATATACACGGGTCTTTCCGCTTCCAGTCACACCCCAAAGCAAATAACCCTTATATTTTTCTTCATGTATGGAGTCCTTAAGCTTTTCAAATGCCACCGCCTGCTCAGGCGTAAAATCTATAAAAGCTTCTCTGTCAGCTAATACAGACCTCATTGGAACTCTTTTTTTCTCAATTCTTCCTTCAATGGCATAGCCCTTTTCGACTACTGCCCTCATGGTCTCATAACCAAAGCCCCAGCTTTTTCTGATTTCCGCTTTTTTTGCAGGACCATATTTTAGGAGCATTGAAAGAAGCTCGCCCTGTTTTTTTGACCTTCCCGGATTAGCCGCAAAATCACGACTTTCTTCTCCGTCTACAGGAGAAATAATATCCTCGAATGAAAAGTAGCCGGGCGGTATAAAGCATTTTACTCCGTCTATATACCTGCAAAAGCAGTATTTTTTCATATAAATACAGAGCTTGACAGCCTCGGGAGACAGCACATTTCCCTCTCCCTTGGTAACCTCCTTGAGCTTCGACTCATCTATGTCAACAGAGTTTTTTTCGCCAAACACAAAGCCCTTTCGGCTTCCTCTGCCAAAAGAAACCTCTACAGCGTCTCCAAGTCCGATGCTGTCATCATGGCAAATATATGTGTACGGACGGTCTATGGCCGCAACAGAATTTTCAATAATAATTTCGAGGTATCTTTTCATCGTACAACTTATAAACGAGCACATCAATAGTGCTCGCTCATCTGCTTCCAGACTCTACGCCTTTCTGTAATTTTTGCCGAAGCTCGTGCTTATAAGAATAAGTACCGCGCTATTCTGCCTCGACTTCAGCTTCAGATTTCGGCAGACCAATCAATTCAACCTTAGGCACCTTGATGCTGTTTTCACTTGCATAGGCTTCAGCTTCTGCAAGAGCTCTCTCTTTAGCCTCAGCTTCCTCTTCAAGCTGCTGCATAGTCTTGTAAGTGAAAAGACCCTTGCCTACCTCTTCAGCAGCAATTGACACCGGCTTGTTCGTTTTTATTGTCGAATCAAGCTTCGGGCTTCCGCTGATAATATCTCTCGCTCTCTTTGATGCCATTGAAACCAGATAATATCTGCTGCCGGCTTCATCTCTTAGTTTATTAATTTCCGGATAGAGCATTTTTTTCCTCCTTGAATCTTTTCACGATTTTTTTGGCCTCTTCAGGGTTTAATCTGAGCCCTTCGGCTTTTTCTGTGCCTGTGCGACCGTCATTTATTATACTTTCAAGACACTTTCTTGCCTCATCCACATCGTCGTTTACTATGCAATATTCATAAAACGGTATGGCTTCTATTTCTGTCATTGCGCCCGCAAGCCTGACTGCCTTCTGTTCTGTCGTCTCGGACCCCCTGTTATCGAGCCTTTTTTCAAGGTCTGAGAGCGAAGGCGGGATTACAAAGACGAGTATCGCCTCTGGAAATTGAGCCTTTATAGACTTGCCGCCCGCGACATCTATGTCGAACAGAATATCCAGTCCTGCATCCAACTTGGCTTGAACTTCGGTTTTAAGGGTTCCGTAGCTCTTGCCGTAGTTATGAACATACTCCACAAAAGCATTTTTTTCGATGTTTGACCTGAATTCCTCCTCGGAAAGAAAGAAGTAGTCTTTGCCATCAACCTCGCCTTCCCGAGGCTTCCTTGTTGTTGCGGAAATGGAAAAAACCGCACCTGTTTTCTCTATTGCATGCGCACAGAGAGTTCCTTTTCCAACACCGGAGGGTCCGGATACTACTATTAGGTTGCCTTTCATTTTGCCTCCTGTTTTTCGTTATATAAGAAACAAATCTGTTAACGTATATTTTATATCCTTTTACAACTTAATTCAATAGAATTGTTGTATTTTAACGCACAAAAAAGAGCTGCCGTTAGGACAACTCTTTTTGTAACCGGTTTATGACGGTGTGTGTTATTTATATAGTTTTGACATTATAAACCATATTAATTGATTATTATCAATTAGTTATCACTATCCTTAAAAACATCTTTGAGACCAAATTTAACATTTCCAATATTAACAATGTTTACAAAAGCAAAGTCGTAAAAACCTAAGGCAAAAATTCTACCACCTGCGGTAGTACTGAGTTTTACACCCCAGAACGTATCCTCATCAAAATTCAAAAGATTAATGGTGATTTCATAATTACCAAGAGTAATTTTTAATCCGTCTTCTCCAGTCGTAATACTTCCAGCCTCTAAGGCTCTCATTTCGTTTTCATATACCTTTCTCATATTCTTCTCCTTTCACTGTTTCCATTTACGGAAACCAATCAAATCGTTGCTTAGATAGGACTATTGTACAAAACACACAGGCAAAATCAAGGAAAATTCCATTACGGTTATATGAAATTAGTGTGATATGCTGCAGCGCCTCTACAGGCTGACCTTGCCAGCCCCCTCAGGCGGAGTAAATATTCTCTCGGCCTGAGCCTTTGTCAGCTCTACTCCGAACACTTCCTTATAATACTCTTTTGTGATTTCGGTTATATCAACATCCTCAAACAGCTCAGGATATACCGTTTTTGCAAGCCATACCAGGGTAACAGGGTTGTCTATCCCCGGGGTATAGCTTCTGTACATGCCAAGCGGCATTTTGAAAACTCTCCGAGTCTTAACCGCGTCTATTTCCGACCAGTCATAGTTTCCTATATTATTTTCATATAAGTCGCTCGGCCTGGCCTCCGTAAAGTTTGTTATGAGCACAGTATCCGGATTCCATAAATAAATCTGCTCCATGGTAACCTTCACCGACTGTACACCGTCAAGCTCTTCACCCACGTTAACCGCGCCTATCACGTCAGCCCACCACTGACCGAAAAAATTACTTCCCGAGGTCAGGATAGACTCATTGCTGTACTGGAAAAGAAAGAATACCCTTGCCCTCTCGCTTTCTGGAATATCCTCCGTCCTGTCCTTAACAAGCTTCATATATCTGTCGCTGTACTCTTTGACGAGCCTGTAACGGTCATTTCCACTTTCCGGAAAAATCTGTGACAAGAGCTCAATCCAGTGCTGAAGCGTTTCTATCGCATTAAAATTCCACTTGTCCGACGAAACCGCCACCGCATTAAAGCCCGCATTGGTCAGAGTTTTCCCAAGCTGAGCATTAGTCGCTGCATAAAAGACAACCTGAGGATCAGCCTTCATAAGCTCTTCGAGGTTCACGTCCGAGCCGCTTACCGCAGAGGTGTCCGCGTCAAGTATTTCCGGATACAGCTCCGACAGCAGAGATGTCTGTGCAGCACTCATGCTTGAGGTTGACATTACCTTTATTTTATCCGCAGAGTTAAAGAACACCGCTATGACAGACGGAAGCGGAAAAATATCTATTACAGCTATTCTTTCTATATCTTTCGGCAGCGTAACCTCATTACCGTTATGGTCGACAATGGTAATCGTTTCTCCTCCGCCGTCATCGGTTTTCGGAGCTCCGCAGCCGCAAAATATAACCGCTATTGCAGTAATAAGCAGCAATAGCACAACAATTTTTCTCATCAAACCCCTCCAAAATCTGTGTACCTGTTATTTGAGGCAATTCGCCACACCCTCATACGCATAGCTCCTATAGGGGCGCTACCGGCACAACATCAAGGATTTTTCCTTCTTCGCTTTCAACCTGCCCAATAACAGCTCTTACACCAAATAAATCGGAAATATTTTTCTCTGTAATAACCTCCTCGGTTGGGCCGAAAATACTTTCCCCGCTCCTCGAAAGCATGAAGGAAAGGTTGGCCCACCTCAGCGCATGAGCAGGATAATGTGTATTGAAAATGCAGGTCATTTCTTCATTAGCTATTTCTTTTACCATATTAAGAACCATAAGCTGATTTTTGAAGTCCAGATTTGATTCAGGCTCATCCAAAACCAAAACCTTAGCCTCAGACGCCAACGCTCTTGCAATCAAAACCATCTGATACTCGCCGCCGCTGAGCTCGGAGCAGAGGCGTTTTGCAATCTTGTCCAGGCCCGTTCTCTCGAGAGCCTTGTTTACAGCTTCAACGTCCTTATGACCAGGTCGGGAAAAAGCACCGAAGTGCCCGGACCTGCCAAGCATTACCATTTCTTCAACAGTGTATGCAGGCGGCTTTTCCCTTACCTGAGGCACATACGAAACCTTCTTCCAGAAGTCCTGAGTGGTGATATTTGTCCTGTTCTCACCATCTATCAGCGTTTCTCCAGTCTTCCACTTTAAAAAACCTAAGAGGCAGCGGAGCAATGTGGTTTTTCCCGCACCATTAGGGCCTAATACAGCCATAATATCACCCTCAGACAGACCAAAGTTTATTTTATCAAGTACAAGTCTGTCCTTTTTCGGATATGAAAACGACCCGTTTTTTACTTCTATTTTCATATAGCCCACCCCCTGTTTTTCCTGAGAAGGTAAATGAAGAACGGAGCCCCGACTATCGCCGTAAGTACAGAGATAGGGATTTCCTTTGGAGAAATTGTTCTCGCAAGCGTGTCCACTATTATCATGAAAGCTATGCCTATGCTGATTGACGCAGGAAGGAGGACTCTATGGTTGCTGCCAAAGCGCATCCTGCAAATATGCGGAACAATAAGACCAACCCAGCCAACCTGACCACACATAGATATACAGGAGGCAGTCATCATTGCAGCGCACACCTCTGTAACTATTCTGAGTCTTCTGATATTTACTCCCGAGCTTATAGCCTCATCCATAGGAAGCGGCAGGAGGTTCATTCTCCACCTTAAAAGAAGAAGTATGATAGTGCAAATTATTATCGGAGGAGCTCCAAGCGCGAGCGTTTCATAGCCCGATCCCTCAAGGCTGCCCAAAAGCCAGTAGGTAATCTCAGGAAGCTGAGACTCAGTATCAGCCGTAAACTTTACAAAAGAAATAAGCGAAGAAAACAGCGAGCTGATCATTATTCCTGCCAAAATCGGGGTTGTCTTGCTATTATTCAGACCTATACCGGCAAGGCCAGTAATAGCTACCGCTCCAATGCCGAAAACAAAGGCCAGGAGCTGAACTCCAACCATATTAAATCCAAGAAGTAAGGCCAATACCGCGCCAAAGCCAGCTCCTGATGCAGCACCAAGCGTATCAGGAGTTGCAAGCGGGTTCGAAAATACACTTTGAAATGCACAGCCAGCTAAGGAAAGGCCGCAGCCAACAAGACAGGCCATCAACAGTCTCGGTATTCTTATTGACCAGACAACTGTTGTTATCTGTGATGAAACATCGCTCTTTATCCCAATACCCTGTCCGATCGCCGAGAAAATATCAGTGGGAGAAATAAGCATTCTGCCTGCGCAGCACCCAATCAATAAACATAATATTGGCAGTGCTATCAAAAAAATCCACTGTCCCGGAGAAAATGCGTCATCAACCCTGAGCCTCACAGTCTTTGTTGAATTTGCGCTTCCGATTTCAACTCTTTTCAATACTGTCACCTCTTCCCGAATCAAGTACTTCTGTTTGCGGTCTTTTCCCTCAGTTGCCAATTGCGAGGATAAAACAGAACAGGTATTTTCCATTTTCTCCTCTTCTCAACCATACTTATTCGCGACAACAATTTACATTTTTTACCAATTGTGCAATATATAAAATGACACGAAAAAACCGCCATATCCCCAAAAGGGTATACGACGGCACAAAGTCATGCATCAATCGCAACTTTCACCTCAAGGATGAGAACAATTCGGTTGAAACTGCAAGCTCATCGTTTCGGCGTCAGGGGACATCATTATTATTAAATTATTTATTCTATTTTAAAACAGATTTCTGATTTTTTCAACCCCATTCATTAGAGTTTATGGAAACAATCAGACCTTTGAAAAAGCAGCCTTTGCCGTAACTCCGTCTATCCTGCCCAGGCTGCCGGTAAGCGAGTTTATCTTGTCGGCAGGACCGTCGATAGCTACGCAGATAACATTAATTCCCATTTTTCTGTATGGAATTCCCATCCTGCCTATTATATATTCGCTATAGCTATGAAGGAGGGCATTTAATTCATTAACGGAATCTGTTTTTTCAACTATAATGCTGATTGCAGCAACTCTGTTTTCCATTCTTACCTCCTCGTCAAAGCCATGCAACTAATGAGCAGTTGCGGCAGTCTGATTAATTATTCTTCACTTAAGTCTTCTTCTTTATCCTTAGACTTCTTCTCTTCACTTCCGGAAAACCCTATCATTCTCATGGAATTGAGTACCGCAAGTATCATTACTCCAACATCAGCAAAGATTGCAGCCCACATTCCCACAACGCCAATAGCTGCAAGTAAAAGGCAGGCAAACTTTACTACCAGAGTAAAGGCAATATTTTGTTTAACTATAGAGAGTGTCTTCTGTGCAATATTAATCGCTGTTGTCAGCTTAAGCGGATCATCATCCATTAAGACTATGTCTGCCGCTTCTATCGCCGCATCAGAACCCATAGCTCCCATAGCTATGCCCACGTCCGCTCTCATGATTACAGGCGCATCATTTACTCCGTCACCCACAAATACTGTAGCACCCTTGGAAGCGGTTTCTTCCATGATTATTTCCACTATGCGAACCTTGTCCGCCGGCATAAGGTCATATTCTACCCTGTCTGCTCCAACCTCCTTCGAGATTTTAACCGCAGAAACCTCAGAGTCACCGGTCAGCACAGTGGTAAATATTCCCTTACCGTTGAGAAAAGCAACTGTTTCAGCAGAGGTTTCCTTCAGAATATCCTCAACCACTAAAAATCCCATGTATTGTCCGTCAAAAGCAATATGAATTTTACTTCCAGCAGTTTCAAAATAGTCAGTAATTTTCAGCATGGACACAATAGGACTGTCTTCAGATACATCAGGCATCATTGGACCCTCGTGCAGGCCTTTGATACCGGAAGCATCAATACCGTTTTCATCCATAAGCTTTAGGTTTCCGGCCAAAAGCTCTCTGCCATCGAGGTTGGCCACTATGCCTCTGCCTGGAATTTCTTCAAAATCAGAAATTCTTTCAGGATTTATTTCACCACTATATGAATTTATTATACACTTGCTAAGCGGATGGTTTGAAAAATACTCACCATGTGCCGCATACTCGACAAGCTTTGTCCACTCGGTTTCGGAAGGAATAACATCTGTAACCTCAAATTCCCCCTTAGTCAGAGTTCCCGTCTTGTCCAGAACAACATTCTTTGCTTTTGCAAGCATTTCGAGGTAGTTAGAGCCCTTTACGAGTACACCCTTTGAGGCAGCCGCACCTATTCCACCGAAGAATCCCAGCGGAATAGAAATAACCAGAGCACAAGGACAGCTTATAACAAGGAAGGTAAGCCCCCTGAATATCCAATCTGTCCACATAGGATTATAATCCATTGCAAACCTTATTGCCGGAGGCATAATTGCAATTACAAGTGCAGCTATACACACAACAGGTGTATAAATTCTTGCAAACCTTGTAATAAACTGTTCAGTTTTTGCCTTTTTAAACGAAGCATCCTCAACAAGCTCGAGGATCCTGGTTACTGTTGAATCCTCTAAGACCTTGGTTGTTCTTACCCTTATAAGACCAGTAAGATTTATGCACCCGCTTAGAACCTCTGCCCCGACACCAACATCCTTAGGCAGGCTTTCGCCGGTAAGCGCCGAAGTATCTATGACGGATCTTCCGTTTTCTATTACGCCGTCAAGCGGAATTTTTTCCCCAGGCTTAACAACAATAATGCTTCCAACCTCTATCTCTGCAGGGTCAACCTGATCAAGACTTCCATCTTCAAGCTCAACATTAGCATAGTCCTGGCACAGATCCATAAGCTCGGCAATGCTGTTTCTGGATTTTTCGAGCGCCATATCTTCAAATACAACTCCCACCTGATAAAATACCATTACTGCAACAGCTTCAGGACATTCACCTAAAATAAAGGCTCCTATCGTAGCAACACACATCAGGAAGTTTTCATCAAAAACCCTGCCATGGATAATGTTTAGCACAGCCTTTCTGATAATATCATAGCCAATTATGATATAAGGAATGAGATAAAGCCCTATCCTGACCAGCCCTTCAAACGGCAGCAGCGCTGCAACTATTGCAAGAACTGCGGCAAGTATTATTCTGCAAATATTGAATTTTTGTTTCTTAGTCAGTGACTTTATTTTCTCAATCATAGTAAATCTCACTGTCCGGCTCGAACTTCCTGCAAGCCGAGGCAATTCCCTCCATTGTTGTCTTTGGATCGGCACCCTCGGCAAATTCAACCTTCATCTTCTGAGCAAGAAAGCTTACGCTTGCATCCTTTACACCAGGAGCCTTTTTGGCAGTTTCTTCCATTTTTGCTGCACACACAGCACAGTCAACTTCAATTTTGAATGTTTTTTTCACTGTCTATTCCTCCTTGGTTTTCAAACGAACAATCGCATTGAGCAGCCCGCTGTCTTCATTCTTTATTGAAACTATATGCTTTTCACCGTCAAAGTGATAATAACACTTGAGCTTGTCTCCAAGCTTACATTCTCTCTTGTACATTACCTCAAAGCTATCAAAGGTACCGGACATATAGACGTCTATCGGCAAGGCCTGATAGGCAACATCTATATAGAACTTGTTGTTCATATGACCGTTTACATCTATCCAGGTACAAGGCACTATGTAGTCGTAAATATGAGAATACTCTTCAGGTTCGCTTATCCTCTCCATCTCATTGCCTTCATCGAAGACTGTCTTCTCAACCACGCCATAGTCGTCCATAACCTTCTTAGGAATTCTTATTACTCCGGTTTCGGTATTGTTGAGCACCCACTTGCTGCTTGCAGCAATCACAGTTTCGCCCTTTTCGTCGAAAAACTCATACTGTCTGAAGGCATATACCCTCTTATCACCGGAAACCCAGGTTCTCGCAACGAGTTTTTCACCATAGGCAGGCCTCCTGTAAATTCTGACCTTCCACTGCATTATTATCCATGAAAGGTGGTGTTCGCTTATATTAACATAACCATTACCAGCCGAATCAGCATGCAGAGATCCTACATCCTCCATCATTCCCAATATTGCAATGTTTGTTATTTTCATATCGGAGTTTACATCGCTCGCCAGAACTCTGCACTCATTGTCAAGAAAACCCATAATGTCCTCCGTATAGTCAGCAGCATGCCGCAGTCCAATTACACCTGCTGCTATTCATGCTTAACCAACTGTAATCATAGTTTTTATTAGCTGATAAATTGTATTGTAAATCCAACTATCTGCAGCTTTTTCTTCAAGCCTTGCAATCTTATCTCCGAGAAAGGATATGATTTTATCAGAAATTTTTCCGAGAGTACGGTCAACAACAGATTCCTTTGCTGCAGAAACGAGGTTATCTTTCTTAGTCTGAAGGTTGGACTTGATACCGGACTTCAGATCTTTAAAGGTATATGTCTTTTCGTATGCTGCTTCTACAGCATTTGCAAGCTGCTTATGACCATTATTGTCCGGATGCAAGGAAACCGCAAAAGCACAGCCTATCTTGAAATGATAGGCAAGAATAGCCATATCAAGCTTGCTGAGTTCTTTTACAGAATTTCTTACATAAGCTTCATTGATGCTTTTATAATATTCATAGTCTGTCCCATCAGCAATTGCTGCTTTGCAGGCAGCATCTATTACTGTATCAATTTTTTGCGAAACCGCAGCTATTGGTTTGTCAAAATCTAGCTGTTTTATATCTATTTCGGAGCTCTTACCTATGTCTATTGAGTTGTCCTCAAATATTATCTTTGCAAGCCAGCCGATATAATTCCACGCTGCAAGGCAGCCGGCGTTGTAGATTTTTTCATTTTCTCCATTTTTAGCAATTGCGCGAGGACTCTTTTCGCCAATTTTGAGGTCAACACCTGTTTCATTAGTCTTATCTATTCTTTTGAAGAAGTCTTTTAAGTCTGAAATGCTTCTAACCTGATCAGAACTTGCACCAAGAATAGTTGTATTATCAGAATCAGCTTTCTTATTTGTATACATCCACTTTACAACTCTGGTTCCTGTCAGGAGGCTTGTTTCCAAAGCATCTGTGTATGCCGCAAAGGCCCTGAAGTTCGCATTGGTGCAGTCGCCGTCTTCAGATGATTTCTCTTCTGTAAACACAGTCGGATCCCCCTCATATTTTGCAAAAGCAGAGCCTACTGTTTCAACGCTTCCGTAGCTTCCGCAGTTGGTGTAGGTATACTCCTTTGCAAAGGCAGAGCCGCTTGCCAGATAAACATTTGCTAAATCTATTACAGAGCCAAGAATATCTCCGGCAGGAATAGTGTAATTATCAACCTTAACCCTAAGATTTGTAACAGGATTCTGAATTCCTACAACAATTATTTTAGCATCCTTATTAAGGCTTCTGATAATGCTGAGGCTCTCATCAAAGTTTTTGCAGAAGCTGACATAAGCATACGCAATAGTATCAGCTATGTTATTCTTACCACCATTCAAAAAATCAGTTATCTTTTGGTTTCCGATTTTGGGAAGCACATTATCATAAACCCACTTTGTTGCCTTCTCGAACTTTGCCTTTTCTGCAGGAGTAAAAGAGCCTAATAAATCGTTAACATCCTGTTCAGCTGAAAAAGATGAATTTTCATTATCCATCAGATAATTTGTTTTGAGCAATGCAATAGCCAGGTACTGAGTGAAATCATTTTCACCGATGTCTATGGTAATTAAATTTGCGCCTTTAATGCTATTTTTATACAACTCCCTTTTTGCAGCAAGCGTATCAGAATTGCCAAACCACAAATCGCCATTATAATCTTCCTTCCATGAGAAAAACCTGAATTCGGTAAACCGATCTCCTTTATAGTTGTCATCAAGAAGCATCCTGAGCTCATGGCTTCTCATGCCGCTGCCTGCAAGCTGGGAAAGTTTAACATCATAAGTATCACCCATTTTTTCCTGAAGCCAAGCCTCCACCAGGACTGGATATGAACCTTCTACCTCATAACCTATCTTAAGGTGATCACTAAAAACAAGGCTGCCCGGAGCATCAGAAAATGCACCATCTTTTAAGTACTCAATAAGCCCGTAGCCATTGGTATTTGATGCACCTATGGAAACATAATTGTAGTCTGTTTTTTCACCCTCCGCGAATACAGGCACTGCCTGAGTCACAGCCAATAAAACCACGAGAATTATTGAAATAAGCTTAGCCCTATATATATTGTGTTTTGTCATTGAAATTACTCTCTCCTGTCCGTTTGCACTATTTTATAAATAAACATTAATCACTAATATTTTATACAGATATACATATTTTGTCAAACTTGAGCACAAAAAAAGACGGCTGTTGTGCTGATTTTTTTCACGTTAGTAATTCAAAAATCCAGCACAATGCCGCCGCATTAAAGATTATTAATTTCAGGCCTTAGCCCGTCTGTACCATAGCTTTTATGAGCTGATAAATCGTATTGTATATCCAGCTGCTGTCAGCCTTTTCTTCAAGAGCTTTGATTTTATCGCCAAGCAGAGCTATTATCTTATCTGAAATTTTTGCAAGGGTAAGGTCTACCACAGTTTCCCTGGCTGCAGAAACAAGATTCTCCTTCTTCGTCTTGAGATTGTCCTTAATGTCGGACCTCAGGTCTCTGAGCTTATATGACTTTGTTTCATACGCAGCTTCTACCGCCTCCGCAAGCTGCTTGTGACCGTTAAGATTTGGATGCAACGCAACTGAGTTTGCAATTACAGACCTGATATAGAAGCAAAGGAGCGCCCATTCAATGCCTGTAAACATCTGCTTTACGGAATTTTCATTTACCTTGCTGTAATCGTAGTTGTTGATGGTAATATTTTCATCTGTAATTGCCTCAGTACAGGCATTTTCTATTACCTCTTCAAGCGCATCATTGACCTTGTCCATTAATTGCTCTTCAACATCATCAATATCATCAATATCACTCAGTTCGGATATTGAACCTATATCAATGGTATCGGTTTCAAGAGCTGCTTTTGTAATCCAGCCCAGGAGGTTCCATGCAGCAAGATAACCGACATCATATATTCTCTTTAGGTTACCATCATTTTGAACCTTAACCCGCGGGTCATCTCCATCAGATTCATCCGTAACTCCAATATTCATAGCCATCTTGTCTTCTATCTTATTATCTAAAGCATAGAAAAAGATCCCTAACACCGAATTAAGCGAGCCTGATTGGAGTAATTGTTTCAGTAAATCTACCTGTGTCTTGTTTGCCCCGAGTAAGTTATTTTGATCATTGCTATCATTGTGCATATACATCCACATCAGAACATGGGTTCCAGGATAAAGATAAGACTCAAGGCAATCATTATAGAGCGCAAAGGCCTTAGCCTGAGTAGGCGTCCCGTCTTCATTATCTGCAGTAAAAAACGTCGGGTCGCCATTATATGCTGCCAGGTCAGAGCCTATGTTCTCTACGCAGCCATAAACTCCGCAGTTTGTATAGGTATATTCCTTCTTAAACACAGAACCGCCTGCTAAATATACATTCGCGAGATCAATAATAGAACCCATAATATCCCCGGCCGGAATTGTGTAGTTATCAACCTTCACCTTAAGACCTGCAAGAGGGTTCTGTATGCCTAAAACCACAATTTTTGCATCTGGATTAAGCTCTCTGATTTTCTTTATGCTCTCATCAAAGTTCTTGCAGAAGCAAATATATGAATATGCAATGGTGTCAGCGATATTATTTTTCCCACCATCTAAAAACGCAGTAACTTTTTCATTGCCAAGCTTAGGTAAAATCTTTTCATTTACCCACCTTGTGATATTTTCAAGCTTTTCCTTCTCTTTGTCAGTAAGGGTAGGCTTTAGCTGATTAATGTCATCTTTAACATTTTTATTATCATAAAGACCAGTGACATTTTTCACTATACTATCAGGATAAAGCAGTGCCATCATCAAAAATGAGGTGAAGTCATTTTCGCCAATATCTATAGATATAAAATCGGCAGCTTCAATTGATTCTTTGTATAAAGATCTATATTTTGCAAGGCTATCCTTATTCCCAAACCATGGCTTTTCCGGTTTTCCACCAGTTCCGTCGCCTTCATAATACGTATTATAAAATCTCAATTCGGTAAACCTGTCACCATAATAGGTCTCATCCAACAGAAGCCTGAGCTCGTGGCTTCTCATACCGCTGCCGGCAAGCTGGGATAGACTTACATTTTTTCCTGTTTTTTCCTTTAGCCAATCTCTGACCAACGTAGGATATGAGCCCTCAACTGCATGATTAATTCTGATATAATCTCTGAAGTTCTGTGCAGCGGGATGTTCATAGGCATTTTTATCAAAATATTTATACAGCCCATAGCCGTTCGTATTTGAAGCACCTATCGAAACGTAATTAAAGGTTTCTGTTTCCTCCCCTGTCGGATCGGCAGCAAATACCGGAACAGCCTGAGTTATTGCTAATAAAACAGCCAGGATTACTGCAATTATTTTATTCCTGAAAGTATTGATTTTTTTCATTGGATACTCTCCCCTCACTCAAAAGTCATGATCAGATTTGTCCGGAAATCGACTATACAATTTATACTCACTATCTCCTATTATCTCATACTTTCTAAAATAAATCGACAGCTTTGCGTTAATCTTGTTAAAAACGTAACAAACCTTAACACAAAGCCGCTGAATTATTTTATAGTTCTGCAAATGCCTGTGCTCCCTTTGTGTAGAGCACTCGTCTCAGGATTATTGCCGCAGCAGCAAAAACCAAAGTGCTAATGGCAAGGTAAATCGACGGTCCTATTTTGTATCCGATGAGAAGGTATAATCCCGCAAAGGCCGCAACTATTACCCAGCCTCCGAAGATCGAAAACATAGCTGCACCGCCCTGCTTAAGAGGAACCACCTCACTTGTCCAGGAGAGATTCGGCAGCTTTATTCCCAAAAACGATGCAAACATTACCGAAAAACAGATGAATACAAGCACAAAAGCTAACAGCATTAGCCTTACAATAACAGTTTCTGGCAAAACAATCATTATGCATATTACAGCAAACACCATTGGAACACCTGATAAGAGCAGGTGTAAAACAGCCTTTGCCCTAAGAACAGTAGCTGGTCTTACAGGCAGCGACTGCAATATCCATATATTCTTTCCTTCAAGTGATACAGAAGGAGCAGAGATATTGTTCATGCATGCTAAGAGACAAAGAGCTGCAGCAATCAGTATGGATGCTGCTCCCGGCATTTGCTCAAAGGCAGAGTTAATAGTCGAGAAGAATACTTCGCCCTTAAACAAAAGCAACACCCCTGAAACTACAACAAACACAATTCCAAGGCCCGAATTCAGCATATAGGTTGAACTCGAAAGAAACCTGCTTAGCTCCTTTCCCAGCACAGCTCTGAAAGCAGACTTTTCCTTGACACTTTTTTCTCTATACTCCGTTCTGGCGCTTTTTCCGCTGGTAGTAACCATAGAAAGAAAGGTTTTAGCAATTACGTACCAGGTAATAGCAAATACAGCTAACGCAAAGGCTAAGCAAATCAGAGCGGACAGCCAATCGCCCTCTCCGGCTTTTCCGAGGAAAAACAACCAATAGGCTCCAGCCTTAACCTTATCTCCGTATACCCCTGCATTGGCTATTAAGTCTCTTATTAACGCGCTGGCCTTAAAATAGAAGAAGTAATAAATGCCGATGAAGGCAATTGAAGATACTACTACAGCAAAGCTCTTTCTTTTAAGCTTAAGGCTAATCTTAGCCACTCCCCAGCCGAGTATGCAGGAAAGCACCATTACTATTAGAGTAATAACAAAAATGAGTATTATTCCGCAAACCATGTTTGAAATGGTCGGCCCAACAACTACCCAATAAACTATTTCAGCTGGCAGAATTGCAACTATTGAATACATGGCTCCAAGAATATAGACATTAATCAGTCTTGAGGCCATTATATATCTTACCGGTATTGGCATTGACAACAGAAGGTCGTTATCTTTCCCAAGGTAAAGACCCGAGTAGGAGTTGAATACGCCGCCGAAGGCACCTAATACTATGGATAAGCTTCCCATTATGATGAAGTAAAGCCACCCCATACCTGCGTCTGAGAGCGGTCCGCAAAGCGAAACTGCAAGTGCTCCGAACATGCCCCCGAGCACCCCTATCATTAAGACTCCAAATAATATGAAATATGCTATTATTCCTCCCGAAGACCTTTTCTTATTTTTCTTTGAATCATAGAAGTAGCCTTTAAAGACCTCCATCAACTGCTTTTTTATCAGTGTTTTAACCATTTATTCTGCCTCCAAATCCAGGAAGACTTCTTCGAGGCTGTCATCACCCTTAACCTCTTCCATTGTGCCCGATCTCACAAGAACTCCATCCTTGATAATTGCAACCTTATCGCAAAGCTTTTCAGCTACCTCAAGCACATGTGTTGAGAAAAAGATGGCTCCGCCTCCATCGCAGACCTCTCTCATCATCAGCTTAAGCTCATGGGCTGCCTTTGGGTCAAGACCGACAAAAGGCTCATCCATTATTATCAGCTTTGGCTCATGAATCCATGCTGAAATTATTGCCAGCTTTTGCTTCATTCCGTGAGAATAGGTTGCTATGGGCTGTGCCAGATCAGCTGTTAAGCCAAAAGTATCGGCATATTTTCTTATTCTTTGGCTTCTATCCTCAGAGCTTATTCCAAAAATATCTGCAACGAAGTTTAGATACTTTATACCGGTCATAAAGTCATAAAGGTCAGGATTATCCGGAATATAAGCCATGATTTTTTTGCACTCAATAGGGCTGTCCACTATCGACATGCCATCTATAAGTATTTCCCCACTGTCAAACTTAAGAATCCCGGCAATACTCTTCAGGGTAGTTGTCTTTCCTGCTCCGTTGTGTCCGATAAAGCCATAGATTTCTCCCGGTTGAATATGCAGATACAGATTGTCTACCGCCTTTTTTTCATCGTAATTCTTTGTAATACCATTAATTTTTAACATGTCTTCCCCTTCTATGTGGCCCAAGCACATTATTATTTAAAACTTTACCGTTATGCTCAACTTACCATCTTTATATGTGGCCGAAATTTTTCCACCCATTTTTTCTGTCAGCAGCTTCGCAATGGATAGTCCTAAGCCGGTCGAACCTCGTGCGTTTTCTACAGTATAGAACCGGTCAAAAAGAAGACCAGCCTCAATTTCGGTTAGTGCTGCCGAACTATTTACAAAAGTTATCGTACCGTTTTCGTCAAGCTTTACTGTTAAATCTCCGTCGGAATATTTTACCACATTGTTTAACAGATTTCCAAATATTCTTTGAACTGCTTTTCTGTCGAGACTGCGTATAACTTTTTTATCTGTAATTGCTATTTCGGGAGCTATTCCTATATCCATAAATGACCGGTAGGCCGCAGCAAGTGCGACCTCCAGTTCATCGTTTAGTGTCAGATTTTCATAATTCAGCTCGTCCGAAGTAGCATCTATTATCGAATACTCAAACAGTTCTTCAGTTAAAGCCTTAAGGCTCTCCGTTCTTTCTCTGATAATACTCACATATCTCGCGGCTCTTTCTTCTAACCCCTCTTCCTCCAACAGCTCTAAGTAACCGCTTATCGCAGTTACAGGTGTTCTTATGTCGTGGGCAATATTTGTCACCGCCACCTGAACCTCAGTGCTTTTGTTGGCAACCATTCTGCTGCGCTTACGTAGAACTGATAATTCTTTATTGATATTTGAAGCAAATTCTCTAACCCTTTTATCGGGGGAAGCAATTGTTATCTGCATATTGGTATCCTCATCAAGGAGATTCTTGAACTCATTGGAAATTTCTTCCAGCGACCTTCTCGTTGACAGGAGCTTTTTTCCCAGCAGACATACTGCCAGTATAAGAATTATTACGAGGATAATCAGCAAACCTTCCATAGCTTTCTCCGTATTACATTACCTTATTTTAAATCTTTCTTTCTGAACACAATGCATCCGCAGACAAGCGAAACCAACGTAACGCCTATTGAACCTATAATCCCAAGTATGCTTTTCTTAAACTCATAGGTTTCCAGGTTTATAGTCGGACATGTCGGCATTATGTATGAAATGAATTCAAACACTTTTCTTTTTGCTCCGCCCAAATAGTCTGGATTTGGAATCAAATCACCATTTACCCAGACATCACCCTGTTGAACAACGTCATAAATCATTTCTGGTGCAGCCAACACGTTTACTATTATACTTCCTATAAACAGCATAACAAACCACAGTACCAGTGAAATAACCGCACTGAGGGCTTTGTTCGGAATGAGCATAGCCATTGTAGTAAATATTGCCGTAAAGGACAGTGCCACGCATATCATAACAGCTAAATTTATCGCAAAACCGTTCCAACCGAAACCAAAGCCTCCAAACCAATATATGCCCGGCAAGCTTCCGATTAGCCACGCGGCTGTGATTAACAGACAACCAGCAAAGGAAACAGCAAACAAGGATAAGAATACTGAGGTTCTGCTGTGGCCAGCAATCAGCTTATTTCTGAGAGTTCCGTCGGAATACTCTACTCCAACAAAGAGACTGACAAACGAAGCGTAGATAATCCCAAGCAGCGGTGCAAAATTATAAAAGCACTGTTCAAGACAAACTTCATCGCCTGCCTTCATCCATCCATACATTACCGGCGCATTTGTAAGCGAAATAGCTAACGATATCCCCAATGTTGCCAACAAGGCTATAATTAAGATTTTATCCTTCAGCATTCGTTTTCCTGTAACCTTCAAAAGTCTATTCATGGCTTTCACCTCCCATAAGATTCAGGTAAAAGCTTTCAAGACTTTCGTCCTGTTCACGCATAGTATATATTACACAGTTTTCTGAGGATGCCAGATTTACTAACTTTGTAACCTCTACCTCACTGTAAAACTCTGCCGAAGTATCGTCTAATATTCTATACTCTATTCCAAGCTGGTCGAGCGTTCTGGAAAAAGCTCCGACATCCGATACGGAGACTACGGTCTTCTTTCTGCACGTGGCTTCAAGCTCCTCAGCGCTGATTTCTTTTACTGTATGGCCGCTGTCAATAAAACCATAGTGGGTAGCGATTCTTGCAAGCTCATCGAGGATATGACTTGAAATAAGTACTGTAATTCCCATTTCATGGTTAAGCTTAAGTATAAGCTCCCTTATTTCAATTATTCCCTGCGGGTCAAGACCATTAACAGGCTCATCCAAAATCATGAAATCAGGGTTGCCTGCCAAAGCGATTGCAATGCCTAAACGCTGACGCATTCCCAAAGAAAACTTCTTCGCCTTCTTTTTTCCTGTGTCTTCAAGGCCAACTGTCTTAAGCAGTTCCCTTACCCCGTCGTAGGACGGAATACCGAGAATGTCAAATTGAGTTTTAATATTCTCTTCTGCAGTCATATCCATGTAGATTGATGGCGTTTCAACAACAGCCCCAATTCGGCGCCTCGTTTTTATTATTGTTTTTTCGCTGTTTTTACAGCCAAAAAGCGTGTAACGGCCACTGCTCGGCTCCTGAAGTCCTGTTATCAATCTGATTAAAGTGGTTTTACCGGAACCATTTTTTCCGACTATTCCATATATTGCCCCCTCCGGAACATGAATAGTCAGGTCGTTCAGCGCTTTGAAGTCTTTATATTTTTTTGAAAGACCTTCTGTTTCAAGCACATACTTCATATTTGAATACCTCCTTTTACCTGATGAACTAATACTACAGGCAAAAGGTTAAGATTATGGTTGAGAAAAAGGTTGAGAAAGTGTTGAGATTAATCATTATTTTCTCCCATTTTGAAGCCTATTCCCCAGATTGATTCTATGCAATCATCCCCTCCCATGTCACGAAGCTTGGTTCTGAGGTGACTTATGTGGGTTTTTAATGATGTCTCTGTGCAGTCGAGAGTATCATCTCTTATTCTGTCGAGGATAACCGACTTTGCAATTACCTGTCCCTTGTTCTGCATTAACAGCTTTAGAATTGCAAACTCTGTTTTAGTAAGATTGACCGCTCGACCTTCCACAAAAGCCATATGAGCACTCATATCAATTTCTATATTTGCGCACTTGATTTTTTGCTTAAAAGATTGCGTCGTTCTTCTCAGCTGAACCTCCACCCTTGCAGCGAGTTCTCTTGTGTTAAAGGGCTTTGTTATGTAGTCAACAGCACCCTCCGAGAGCATGGAAATCTTATCATCAATGCCAATTTTTGCACTTACTACTATTACAGGAATTCCTGCAATTCGTTTAAGGAGCTCCTCTCCCGACATTCCCGGCAGCATCAGGTCAAGAAGAATTATATCCGGTCTTTCCTTTTCGAGAAGCATTGCCGCCTCTGTTCCCGAATAGGCCCTCAGACAGAAATACCCTTCTTTTTCAAGAACCTCCTGCTCCAGATTTCCTATTTGAATATCATCGTCAATAATCAGTATTTTCGCTTTCATAATAAACCCCTCTTTTAATTGCCGCCATTATATCGAACATTTGTTCTGTTGTCAATAGTCCAAATATAAAACGGCAGCAGAGAAAATTCCCTACTGCCGCAAATGTTACGAAATTAAGCAGAAAACACTATTTTAAGCCCTTAATGTATTCGTCAATTTTTTCTGCTGTTTCCCTTGCAAACGCAACGGCCTGAACTACAGTCTTAGGACCAGTTACGATATCTCCGGCCGCAAATACGCCAGGAATATCTGTTTCACCGAATTCGTTAGCTGCGAGGAAGCCTCTTTCGTCTGTTTCCATGCTTTCCTTTACTTCTGCACCTGGGCCCTGGCCTATAGCTAAGATAATATCGTCGCAAGGAATCTTAAATGTATCGGCATAGTCTTCTTCATACTTGAACTTGCCGTCCTCTGTTTCTGTCTTCTTGATGCGTACACAAACAACACCGTCATCTTCAAGCTTGATTGCCTGGCAAAGATGCTGGAACTGAACGCCTTCGATTGTTGCCATTTCAACTTCGTTTCTGCTTGCAGACATTTCTCCGTCAGCCTTAGTGTTAAGAACAGTTACGTTGCTGTGATGTCTTCTGAGTGCAGTTCTTGCAGCATCCATAGCTACATTGCCGGCACCAACAACAACAACATTTCTTCCGAGGTGATGTGATTCTGCTGACTTCAGATAGTTTACTGCGAAGTATACATTTCCGTGTGTTTCGCCTAAGAGACCTAATTTTCTTGGAACAGCTGTACCGATAGCGATAAATACTGCCTTATAGCCATCCATAAGTAAGTCCTCAACCTTGATAGCTGAACCAATCTTTGTGTTCGGTCTGAATTTCACTCCAAGGTCGAGAAGAATCTTCATATATTTGTCGACGATTGTCTTTGGAAGTCTGAAATCAGGAATGCCGTATCTGAGAACTCCGCCGATCTTGTCGCCTTCTTCAAAAATGGTTACATCATATCCCTTTAGAAGCATCTTGATTGCCATTGTGAGACCTGCAGGACCACTTCCCACAACTGCAATTTTGTGGCCGTTCTTCTTAATTTCAGGCACTTCAAATGTATCAAGATAGAAATAAGAAATATATTTTTCAATTTCGTAGAACTCTACTGGTGCACCTTTTTTGCCGAGAACGCAGTGGCCGAAGCAATTGCTTTCGTGCGGGCAAACGATTGATGTTACCGCTGTGAGTGGATTATTTTTGAAAAGCACTTCGCCTGCTTCACGAACCTTGCCTGCCAAGAACAGATCCATTACTTCAGGAATAGGTGTGCTTACCGGACAATTCATTGAGCACAAAGGCTTTTTACATTTTAAACATCTTTCCGCTTCCGATTTAATATTTGACATGTGAAACTCCTTTCAAAAGAAAACGTTGTTTTATTATGATATAACAATTATTTAAAACATTCAATATAAAAAACACAATAACACTAACAATTAATGCATAATATTCATTTTTTATAATTCAATTTTTTCTATTAGCGTATTATAAGCATTAAAGGTTCTGTCATCAAAAAGCACCCACTCTACAGTATAGAAGGAATCGGGATTTTCTTTAATGAAGTCCTTAACTGTAGCTACGGCAATTTTAGCGGCTTCACCCAAAGGATAACTGTAGACTCCTGTGGAAATCGATGGAAAAGCAATTGTTTTTATTCCCTTTTCTTTAGCAAGCATCAGTGAATTATTATAACAGTTTTTCAAAAGCTCACTTTCATTATGATTGCCGCCGCGCCATATAGGTCCAACCGTGTGAATGACATTTTTGCAAGGCAGGTTATATGCACCGGTGATTTTCGCCTCACCGGTTTTGCAGCCGTTAAGACCTGCACACTCCTTCAGAAGGTCAGGTCCTGCAGCTCTATGAATTGCTCCGTCAACTCCACCACCACCTAAAAGTGTGTTGTTCGCAGCATTTACTATAGCCTCGACATCGGGGACTTTTGTAAGATCTCCCCTGATGGCTTTAATTGTGGTTATCATTTGCTCCCCCTTATTTCATCTTGAAAAATGTAAGATTCTGCTGTTCCTCGTTCGGAGCACCTTCCCAGACAATGCTGCCGTCCTTCTTTACCACAAAATATCCGACAATATTTTCTTCAGTAGGAATAATATAATATAGCACCTTATCCGCTTCTATTTCGTCGTCAAAGAGATAGTCATAGGCCGCACAGTCAGAATATCCGATAGCATTTTTGTATAATGAACCAGTCATTTTCCATACCTGACAATCAAAGGAATTGGTCGCATAAGATACTACAATTTTCATGTCACCATCTTCGTTTGGCTCAGAAATATTCATCGTTGCCTTTCTGCCGGACTTTGAAAAACTATCGCAGTAGTCTCCTGCAAGTTCTTCGGCAGTAATGTTCACAGGCTCAAGGTCCGTAGTGAGAGTTCTGTACAGAATGGTCACAAACTCTGCTCTTGTGACATTTTTCTTCGATCCAAGTTTCTTGACCGGCTGCATAACATCAGTAGCGATACACCACTGAAATGCCGGAATTGCATACTCCGCCGTATCAAAAATATCATCATAGTCCAGAATGTTTAAATCTTCACCAAGAGTCATGTCGAATCCCTTATACTCTGCATAGCTGTAAATCAGTTTTGCAAGCTGTTCCTTTGTCATCGCAGCATTTGGTTTGAACTTATTATTACCAGTTCCTTCGATTATTCCTGCAGCCTTAGCCCAGAGAACCGCCTTATAGTAGTAATCTCCGTCGTAAATATCGTTAAACGCATTAAGCTCATTATATGAACCTTCCTCAGTCATATCGAGGAGCGCAGGCTCACCCTCAGCCCTGTATAGCATTGCAGCAATCTGACCTCTTGTACATACATTGGTAGGGCCAAAACGAGTTGCGGAAAGACCGCTTGTAATCCCGTTTTTTACTGCCCAATAAACAGCATCGAAATACCAGGCACTATCATTTACATCCTTAAATTCAATTGCTGGCAGTGCCGCTATTGTGACTGGCGCCATAACATCATTTTCTGCTGCCTTGCTGTCGACACCTTCATTTTCACCCGCAAAGGAAAGTGCCGACATTGAAAATACAACAGCAACGGCAAGTAAACAAACTAAAAACTTCTTCAACTTAATTCCTCCCCTCAAATAGAAATTGTAATCAAAACAATTATTTATACATAATATTATCACAACGGAAGGCAGTCAGCAATCCGGATTGGCTTCCATTTTTTTCCATTCGTTATTCAATATTCTGAACCTGTTCTCTGATCTTTTCGATTTCGCTCTTCATATCTACAACTATGTTTGTAATACCTATATCGGCTGATTTTGAGCCAGTTGTATTAGCCTCTCTGTTCATTTCCTGCACTATGAAGTCCAGCTTCTTTCCGTCAGGCTTTGAAGAGTTTATGATAATGTCCTTCAGCTGGCTAATATGACTTCTGAGCCTTACCAGTTCCTCAGTAACATTGGATTTATCGGCAAATACTGCAGCCTCAACAATAATTCTTTCCTCCGGAACCTCAACAGCTCCGTCAAGAAGCTCTTTGATCCTCGCAGTGAGCTTGTCCTTATATGCAGCGGTAACCTTGTCGGAAACGGCCTCAACTTCTTCAACCATTTTTCCTATCAGCTCGCCTCTCATGATAATATCAGCCGCAAGCTTTTCCCCTTCGGTAATTTTCATTCTGTCATGCTCTGCTGCAGCAGCTCTTACAGGCACCTCTAAGCATTTAATAATCTCTTCCTCGTCCTCAACATCCGGAATAGCTTTTATTACGTCAGGAAACCCTGTAAGCATGGATAGTGTTATCTCATCCTTAAGACCAAATTTTTCCTTTAGCTCGGTTAATCTTCCGTAGTACTGCTGGGCAACCTCACTATTAAGTTTAATCGTGCTGTCTTCATCGGTCAGGTTTTCAACAAGAATTGAGACCTCAATTTTACCTCTTCTCGCCGTTTCCTTTACTATTGATTTAATTTTTTCTTCCGCAAACGAGTATTTTTTTGGAAGACGCACAGAAATATCGCAGTATCTATGGTTTACCGACTTGATTTCAACTGTTATGTTTCTTTTTCCGTCCGAGTACTCCCCTCGGCCGAAGCCTGTCATGCTTTTAACCATTTTTTCTCCTTTGTGATTGATTTATCAGGTCTTATTTGTTATTTTAATTATATCTGATTTTTACAAAACATTCAACTAATGCATAGATATATAAGGAGAAAACAATGCCATTTGACGGAATAGTAACTGCCAATGTGGCTCAGGAGCTAAATAGTCTTATCGGCGGCGGCAGAATAGACAAGATTTATCAGCCCGCTCCCGACGAAATAGTGCTTTCTGTCCACAAGCAAAAGGAAAAATATAAAATATTCCTTACATCAAACAGCTCTGATGCAAGGGTTCAGATTGTACCCGAAACCCCGCCTAATCCCGAGCAGCCTCCAGCATTTTGCATGCTGCTGAGAAAGCACATAGGCGGCGCTAAGATTTCAGAGGTCAGACAGGTTGATGCAGAGCGAATAATAGAATTCAGCATAGATGCTTTTAACGAGCTTGGCTATCAGGTCACAAAGAAGCTTATTGTTGAAATCATGGGAAAGTACAGCAATATATCTCTTGTAGATGCAGAAAAAGGGCGAATAATAGACAGCATCAAAAAAATATCCTTTGATGTTAACAGATATCGTCAGCTTCTACCGGGCATGCCCTATATTTATCCGCCTAAACAGGATAAGCTTTCCTTTGCGGATCTGAAAGAAAATGAATTCATGCAGGCAGCCGAAACTTCTATTCAGGCAGCTTCAAAAACAATAATGAATACAGTTATGGGTTTTTCGGGTCTTGCCGCAAGCGAGATTTGTGCCTTAGCCGGAATCGACGGTGACAAGGGCTGGTCTTCACTTTCCGAAGAAGAAAAGCAGGCCGTCTGGAAGGTTCTTGAAACAAAAGTAAAGGATATAAAAGAAGGCAGATTTGACCCTTGCGTATGGATAGATGCTGACGGAGCTCCGGTAGACTATCATTCCTTTGACCACCCCGACTACAGTCAGGGTTACAAGACACTTCATTTTGAGACGATTGGAGAAGCTGAAGAATACTACTACTCAACAAAGCGCTCAACCAACAGAGTAAAACAGCGTTCTCAGGACCTCGAAAAAGTAATTAAAACTTCCCTTGATAAGCTTTACTTAAAAAAACAAAGACTTGGCGAAGATCTTATACAGGCAGAAAGTGCTGATGAGTACAGTCTCAGAGGTGAGCTTCTTTTTGCCGGCCTTCACAACGTAAAACCCGGGCTTTCATCAATAACAGTCGAAAACTATTATAATGGAGAAGAAATCGAAATAAAGCTTGACCCAAGATTATCCCCATCGGAAAATGCTCAGAAATACTATAAAAAATACAACAAGCTAAAGACTGCCGTTATCGAAAAAACAGTACAATTGGAAGCAACCGACAAGGAAATAGATTATCTCGAAAGCGTTGCTCTCCTCCTTGAAAGAGCCGAAGGCTTCGATGATATTTCAGACATAAGGCTTGAGCTTGCTAACGGAGGTTACATTAAGAGGCGCGGTCTTCCAAAAAAGGCTAAGGAAAGCTCCGCTGCTCCTCATGCTTTCGAGAGTTCGGAGGGCTTTAAAATCTTTGCCGGCAGAAACAATATTCAAAACGATAAGCTGACCCTGAAAACAGCCGGATCAAAGGATATCTGGTTTCATACCAAAGGCTTTCATGGAACCCATGTTATCCTCTTTACCGAGGGACGCACACCATCTGAGGCATCTCTTTTTGAGGCCGCATCTATCGCAGCATATTATTCTAAGGGAAAGCAAAGTGAAAATGTTCCTGTTGACTACTGCCTTGTTAAGCACGTAAGAAAGCCTGCCGGAGCCAAGCCCGGAATGGTTATTTACGACCACAACAAAACTCTCTATGTCAATCCAAAATTACCGGAAAATAATGAAAATTTTGGATAAAACTTACCAATCATGCGCGAAAATCGACCAATCATGAAACGCATATTGACTCCTCCCTCTATTTTATGTATAGTGTGTCAACCGGAACATAATACATAAAAGGGAGGTTTTTTTATGACAGATAACAAAACTCAAATAGAAAATGCCGCGAGAAACGCAAGGATAGAAAAGGAGCTTGCGGCTGCTCTTTCTAACAGAAATAAGAAAAACGAAAGTAAAACTAAGGGCAGAAAAAAGAAGAAAACCAAAGTCGATAACAGCATCTTCGTCTTTACCGATGAGGAAAAGTTTGCCGATAGTTTAACCGGGCAGGATGCTTTATCGGTGAGAAAGGTTTCAAAGAAGTCAAAAGCTAAAGATGCTTCAAAAGTCTCAAGCTCGACTAAAGCCTCAAAAGCCGAAAAAACCACAAATAAACAATCAGCTCCAGCCCCATCTGGTAAAACCAAAGCCAAAAAGTTGGATGAAGCTCCCGTCTTCAGAATTAAGAATGTACCCGCAAACCTGAAGCCACTCTATGTAAGAGGCTCCGAGGTTATAACTGTTTCAAACACACTTCCTTCAACAAGCTGTAAATCTGCAAAAAAAGTAAGAGGCCCTAAAGAGCCCCTGAACCTTAATTCGCTTTCAGATGTGACTTTTGTAGATGATAAAACAGTTGTTCTTGCTACTCCTTTTGTAGTAACCTGCAGCATCTGCGGGAGCACCAAGGATGTCGGCTACTTCAAAAACGCAAATATTTGCCTGAAATGCCTTTCAATGATTAAGAAAAAAATGTAGCTTTTTTGCTGACAACAGCGGTCCTTAAAGCAGGTAATCAGTAACACCGATAACCTTTCCGTTTTTAAGGTATATTCGAGGAACTCTCCTGCTTATAGCACAGATCAGCTCGTAGTTTATGGTATTGCAGTTTTCAGCAAGCTCGTCAACGGAAAGAATCTCCTCGCCGTCCGAGCCAAAAAACGTTGCAATATCACCGGCTTTTACTCCTTCAATGTGAGTTACGTCTACCATGAGCTGGTCCATGCAGACCCTGCCTACTATTTTTGCGCGTTTTCCTTTAATTATCACTTCTGAAATTCCACTGTTTGCACGGAAATATCCATCAGCATAACCAACAGGAAGAGTTGCAAGCACAGTTCCGGGGCCTACCCTTTCGGTCAGGCCGTAGCTTACCCCAACCTCTTCTGTTGTGGTCTTTACCAGTGAAATTCTCGCTCTGAGAGACATGGCTGGTCTCAACTCAAGCTTTGACTTATTGACCTCATGCGAAGGATAAAGGCCGTATGTAATTATGCCGCTCCTCACCATATCGAGATGAGTTTCCGGATATTCCATTATTGCAGCAGAATTTGCTATGTGCTTCACAGGAATAAATAGACCTTTGGCTTCCAGCATGGAAAGCATTTTCTTATATTCATCAAATTGTTTTTCGGTGAAAGATGAGTCTTCTTCGTCAGCAGTTGCAAAGTGAGAGAAAATCCCGGTAATGTTTAAGCCAGGAAGCCTCGAAATCCTCACAACGCTTTCTGCATCCGCTTCATTTACCCTGAAGCCGATTCGACTCATACCGGTATCTATCTTAATATGACAGTTCAGAGTTTTTCCCAGAGACATTGCCGATGCGGAAAGGTCCTCTGCCTGGTCCTCAGAAACCACGGTTAGTGTAATATCATTCAATATTGCGCTGTTTATTCTGTCAACCTGAGCTACACCAAGCACCAAAATAGGCAGCTTGTATTTCTTTCGCATTTCTACAGCTTCATAAACTGATGAAACAATAATTACGTCTGCTCCGGCCTCTGCCAGATGCTCCATAATTTCAAGAGAACCGTGACCATAGCCATTTGCCTTGACAACAGCAGCCAGCTTTACCTCTTCGCCTACAAGCTTTCTGATATTTGAAATATTGTACTTCAGTGCATCAACATCAATCTCACACCACTTTGTGTACCCGTTCATCTATGCCTCCGTGACATTTTTCATTTCATCTAAGTAAGCTATAGTTTTTTCAACACAGGGCTTGACACTCTTCTGAATAAGGTCTCCAGCCTTTTCCGGGAAGTCCTGCTTAAGATGCTTCTCAATCTTTTTAAGCATATCGTACAGCTTTTGATATTCAGATCTTGCTCTGTCCCAAGCCACATTATATTCAGGCTTTTTTGCGGACATCAGGATGGAAAAGTTTCCCTTCATTGCAGAATCTATGTAAAGGAAGGTGTTAATCATGTTTTCAAATTCCTTCCACCCTCTTGCCGAAACGCCCTGTCTGAAATCCTCAGCCATTACGTCCATAATAGGAGGAAAGGCTGCAAGAGCATTTCTTATCTCTTCAGCATTTTGCATTGCAATTTCAAGCCAAGTAACAGGAACAACTTCTATGTTTTTAATATCACTCAGATGCTTGTCAATATATTTAGCGTGGCTGTTGTTTACTATCTCACCATCAACTAAAAGGTGGCCGAGAGCCATATTTTTCTCAGACAATTTGATCATGATATGGTCAATTATCTTAGCTCCGGTCACCGAATCCCCATAGAATTCGGTCTTGTCCTCAAAAACGCTTACAAACATATTCTATCACCTCATAATTATTGTCGCTAATCTAAGTCTTTATTCAGGCTTCCTTCCATAGTACTGATAATAAGCAGTTTCAATTCTGCCGTTATACAGCTTTCTTCTTCTATCGCACTTTTTAAACCTCATAGCTTTTTCAAAGCTCTTGTCTGCGGTAATCAGATACAATGATTTTGTATCATCTGAGGACATAATGCGATTAAGGTCCTTATAGATTTTCTGAATTTCGTCCTTTTCGCCTATTCTTTCACCATACGGAGGGTTTGTTATGATAATGGAAAATTTTTCCTCAATTTCCAGATCTTTTGCAGCTGCTCTTCTGAAGCTTATTTCATCACTGAGACCAACCTCCACTGCATTAACCCTTGCTGCAGAAATTGCCTTTGGGTCAATATCATAGCCGTATATTTCAAGCTTAACGTCATTATCTATTGCTTTAAAAGCCTCAGCTCTTACCTTCTTCCAAAGTGAAGGCTCAATTCTCGGCCAGGTTTCGGAAATGAATGATCTGGAAAGCCCTGGCGCAATATTTTTGCCTATCATTGCAGCTTCTATTGGTATTGTTCCCGATCCGCAAAATGGGTCAACGAGAACTCTTCCGGGTTTCCAAAAGCTCAGCTTTATCATTGCGGCAGCCAATGTTTCCTTTATCGGAGCTGCAACATCTGCCTTTCTGTAGCCTCTTTTATGGAGTCCTGAACCGGAAGTATCAATAGTAATAGTGGCAACATCCTTAAGCAGGGTCATTTTTATATTGTATACCGGACCGGTTTCGGGAAAATAATCCCTTGGATAGGAGGCTTTTAATCTTTCAATTATCGCCTTCTTCATTATTTTTTGACAGTCTGATATACTGAAAAGCTTTGACTTTACAGAGGTTCCGTTTACTATTATGCGGCCGTCCTCAGGAATCCACTTTTCCCACGGAAGGCTCTTAACACCTTCAAACAAGTCCGTAAAGGTTTCAGCCCTGAATTCGCCCATTTTTACGAAAACTCTATCCGCACACCTCAGCCAGATATTTGTTCTGACTATAGCCTCCTCGTCTCCTTCAAAGGTGATTTTTGCGTCCTCGGAACGAAGTATTGTATAACCAAGGTCAATAAGCTCTCTTTTAACCACGGCTTCAAGTCCAAACGTTGCAGTTGCTATCAGTTCCAATTCTTTTCTCCTCAATTATTCTTTAATAAGTTTTTTCCCGAGCTTTTTATAAACACCTGCAATTTCTCCGATAAGCATACATTCGTATGCCCCATCTCCTTGTTCATACGCCTCAAGGCCGTTTTCCTTAAGGTAGCTGTTTATCAGCTCTTCCTTTTGTTCTTCTGTCAAAACAACAAATATTCCTTCCTCATCTCTTACTGCAGCTCCTGCTTTGCTGCAGTCCGGATTGGTTACTAGGACAAGGTCGCTTCCCTTTTCATCTGCAAGATCAATTGCCATAGCATATACAGAAGGGTCATCAACGTCAGGGATTTCAATTGTTGAAAAACAACCCTTTTGTCCCGCCTGTTCCTTGACAAGATAAAAGTTTTTAAAGCCTCTTTCCGCAAAAATACTTGGAACAGCAACTGAGCCAGTTCCGTGAAGCGGCGAATATACAATAGGCATAGCCTTGTCGAAGTCATCATTTACAGTTTTTTCCAGTTCTGCTTTTACAAATTTCAAGTCGTTTGACGGACCTATTTTCATATGAATAGAATTAAGTCTCAGATATCCGACATACTTATGTATCTGAGAAACCATCTGGATTTTGTTGTATTCATTGATTACAGTGGATACTTCTTCCTCACTAAGCTGGTTGCCGTCTTTATTATAAACCTTAAAGCCGTTGGTTTCAGGCGCTTTGCTGCCCGAAGATATCATTATTCCGCCTTCAAGTCCTAAATATCTGATGGCAAATTTGAGTTGAGGAAGCGATGTCGGCTTAAGAAAAATAGCTGTGCCGATACCATTGCCCAAAAGCACTCTTGCAACCGTATCAGAAAAATCAGTTGAGGTTTCCCTCGTATCAAATGCTATTGCAACACCGTTTCCGACCCTGCCGTTAGCCTTTCTGATGAGGTCGTTTGAGAAAGCCTGTGTCGCTCTGGCAATCTGATAACCGTTTATGCCGGCAGTTCCGACTCTGCATATTCCTTCAATACCATCCTTTGAGAATTCTGTATCACTACCAAAAATCTCATTAATTATTTCATCATTTCCCTCTATACTTGCAAGATATTCTCTTTCTTCATCTGTGAGCAGCTTGTTTTTCAGCCACATCATATATAACATTTCAGGATCCATAGCTAACCTCCCAACTCAGACCATAGTCCGGTGAAATTTCAAACGTAATTAATTATACTATCAGACCCAACCTTCGGCAAGTCCATTTTTCGTATCAAGAGGTGTCGGTAACACGAATTTTTTTATTACATTTAAGTAAATATTGAATAAAAAGGCCCGATTTATCTATTTTTTTGGTATAATAGTTTTGTATGAGTATATATAAGGAGGATGTAAGAATGAGAAATAAAACCCAGCCTCAATATTCTAAGAGCATTTTGATAATTCTGACTTTTATGCTGTTTTTCATTGGGTCATTTTTGATTTCTCAAGTCACTTCATTTGCAGATACAGAAACTGACGGAACTCAAAATCAAATCACTCAGTCTGAAACTTCAAACGATAACAATCTGGATTTGGAGAATATAAATGAAGTGATATACAAAGCACAGTCAACCATGATAGATGTTAAGGTTTCTGTTGATGGGACCATGCTTAAAACAGATGTTTCTCCAAAGGTCGTTGTTGAAACCAACAGAACTCTTATTCCTGTCAGAGCTTTGTTTGAACAGGTTGGCGGTACTGTTCTTTGGAATGCAAATGAGCAGACGGTTACAATAAGGTATAATAACCACAACATCATTTTGGTAATTGATTCAAAAAATGCTACGGTCGACAATATGGTTACGGTGCTTGACCAACCGGCAACAATTCTCCCTGGAGACAGAACCTTTATTCCTCTCAGATTTGTTGCTGAAAGCCTTGGCTTTACAGTAGAGTGGAACGGCGATACGCAGACCGCTATGCTTACTTCACCAAAGATTTCCAAGCCGCAGGCAGAGGATGATCCGCAGGCATCAATCTATAACAGTATTAATTCAGTTGGAGTATCATATGGTACTTCGGTTCTGAACACAACCATTACTATTAATTCTGATAATCCTATTTCCGATACGAGCTACAAGGCATTTACTCTAAGTAGTCCGGACAGATATGTAATTGATTTCTACAACTCCGATGCGTCCTCATCTGCAAAAGGAACCTTCGGTAAAAACACTAACGGCGGTTATGTTATTACAGCTGTCAGAACAGCCATGTTTGATGACTCAACCTTCAGAGTTGTATGTGATTTGAATGAAGTATCAACCCCTGCCATTAGTCTTTCTTCAGACAGAAAGACTATGACCATCACCTTCGGTGAGGTTTCAAAGCCATACAATCCATGGGATGATAATAAACTCGTTGTTGTTCTTGACCCAGGTCACGGCGAATCGACTGCCGGAAAACGCAGTCCGGATAACGGAGAATCTCTCAGAGAATATGAGTTTAACAGAGATGTTGCCTATAGAACAAAAGCAGAGCTTGAAAAGAGAGGCATTACTGTATATTTAACTGTATCAGATGATACCTCCGACCCTTCACTTGCCGCAAGATATGACTATGCAAACTCAACCAATGCTGACATTTACGTTAGTATTCATGCAAATGCGTTCAGCCCTGACGGCGTAACCTGGACAGACGCCAGAGGTTGGGAAATATATTACTACCCTACAAGCTACTATGGTAAGAAGCTTGCGACAGCAATTCATGATGCAAACGCCGGTAAAATAGGCATTAATGACAGAGGTATAAAAACAGCGGAATATGCAGTAATATCTCACACAACAATGCCTGCTGTACTGATTGAGCATGGTTTCTTCACAAATCTTGAGGAAGTAGAGCTTCTCGCTTCGTCCGAATTCAGACAGAAGTGCGCAGAGCTCAACGCTCAGGGTATAGTAAACTTCTTCAATTCTTTTAAGAAATAACGGAGTACTGAGTCTGGCTAAATTGACTCGACCCGAACTGGAGGCCCAAAATGACAGATGTAGAAAAAGATAAGGTTACTAATGAATGTATGACAAAGGCCACAAAACTTGCTGAAGAAGCAAAGGCCGCAGTCAAAGACAGCGATAAAAACCTGGTTTTTACAAAAGCTTATGAAGCAGCATTTGCTTCAATCAAGGGTATTCTCGCAATGGATGAAATCTTTCTGAACAACGAATTTGCTGAAGAAAAGGAATTCAGAAGGATGTATGTTGACAACGGCAGGACCTCAATGGAAATGGCTGAAACTCTAAACAGACTTGCAGAATATAAGGACAAGCTTGCTGCAAACCCAGAATTAAAGCTTTCCGGTCCTGAAGCCGGCTACTTCGCATCAAAGATAAAATTCTTTGTTGAAGAAATGACAGAGTTCATTATTGAGCGAAATGCAGCCTTCTGGGGACAGTAAAACTTCATATAACAAACACTAAGACCTTCCATAAGCTTTTGGAAAGTCTTATTATTTTACGTATCTACTCTTATGAAACAGATAATTAAAGCCACAACTACGTCATCAGTGTCATAGTTGTGGCTCAATTTTATTATGCTAAATACTATCTTTTGTAGTCAGGGTCTCTTTTTACTCCCATACGGCCTGAAAGCTGCGGGCCTCTCTTCTTTGGAAGGCTTTCCCAGATTTCATTTGAAACCTTTTCCCAGTTATCAGCTGCTTCTACACACTTTGCACAGTAGTCTCTCGCAGATTCCGGGCTGGAAAGGTCTGTCGACTTAGCGTTAGTTCTTTCGACCATTTCAGCAAGCTTAAACTTGTTGTCAAGAACCGGGCAAGGCCTGAGCATGTTTTCACTGAACGGCTGGTTATTTCTATATTCCATAAAGAGCGGTGACTTGTACGCTTCAAGCAAAGTCTTTTCCTTTATGTTAGAATCCGAATAGTGAACGAACGCACATGGTTCAATATCACCATTTGCACTGATATGAAGGTATCCTCTGCCGCCGGCAATACATCCGCCGACAGCGTCTCCGTCATTCCAGAAGTCCATTGTGAAGAACGGCTTAGTCTGTCTGAACTTGTTAATCTGTTCATACATGAACTTTCTCTGTTCTGCAGTAACAATGAGTTCAGGAACAGCGTCTGTACCTACAGGCATATATGTGAAGAACCATGAGAACTTTGCACCGAGTGAAATCATATGATCAAAGTACTCTTCACTACCAATAACATCAGTATTTGCTCTTGTATAGCAGTTGGAAATACCAAAGAGAAGCTTCTTTTCTTTAAGTATCTGCATCGCATTAACAGCTCTCTGATAAGTACCCTTACCTCTACGTGAATCGGTAGCTTCTTCAAAGCCTTCAATACTGATTGCAGGAATAAAGTTTCCTACTCTTAACATCTCATCAGCAAACTTTTCATCAATAAGAGTTCCGTTTGTGAATGAAAGGAATCCGCAATCGTTATGCTTTTCACAAAGCTTGATAATATCATCCTTCTTTACAAGAGGTTCTCCGCCTGTGAAAAGATAAACATATGTACCAAGAGCCTTACCCTGCTTTACGATGTCATCCATCTGTTCAAAGCTAAGACTCATCTTGTCGCCATACTCGGAAGCCCAGCAGCCTGTGCACTTAAGGTTGCAGGCTGAAGTAGGGTCCATGATAATAACCCAAGGAATATTACACTGATACTTTTCCTGAAGCTCAATTACCTTCGGTGTTCCCAAAAGAGTTCCATTAATTACAACGTTTTCAACTAACTTTTTTCTCTGATGAGCATCAATATCAGTCCATAGTGATTTGATAAGCTGCGCCCAGTTGCCGTCGGGGTCAGCAATAAATCTCTTTATGCCTCCGATCTGTGGAGAAACAGAACCTCTGCCTCCGTCAGCCTTCTCAAGCATATCAAGCATCTTCGGGAAATTCTTTTCCGGATCCTTGTCGAGATATTCGTAAAACTTTTTCATTGCAAAGCCCTTCATAAAATCTGAAGCACCCATGTGTAACCCACCTTTCTATGTACAAATTATTCCATAAACTATTATATTCCGCGTATCAACGCTTTTAACATTTTATTACTTTTAGGCAAAAATGTCAATTGAAACTTGTAATCATTAGCGTTGAAATAACAACATTTTGAGGCTTATTAATGATTTTGATAAACAATTTATACAATATATTTAGCATGGATTTGGTTAGGCTTTTCCATAAACGTTGTAACACAATCAGTCGGAAGCAATTTCTTAGTCAAATTCAATTATTTTTGCAGCAAAGCTTCTGGTTTGTTCTTCTATTTCATCAGTCATAAAGGGCTCTTTATAGGACTTTTGCCTTTGAGCAGTCATGCCTACATATTCCAACTGAGAATGCTTACAGTAACGCTTTACACCCTCTTCCCATAGACCTGTACCAACTTCAATCGGATAACCGCAGGTAGTAATAATACCTACCATTTTTCCTTTCCATAATGATGGTCCCCACTTATCACCATAATACTTATTAAAAGCATAGACCATTCTGTCCATTGCAGCTTTCAACGGAGACGTACAAAAGCAACTATATATAGGAGAAGCAAAAATAATCAAATCGGCTTTCTCCACTTCTGAAAAAACAACTTTCATGTCATCATTTTTTATACAGTTTGGTTTAGTCCAATCCTTTTGGCATTCCATACAAGCATAGCAAGGCAAAATATTCATTTCATAAAGATGCAAAAGCTTAGTTACAGCTCCCTTGCTTTCCGTTTCATTTATAAAAATGTCAACAAGAGCAGCAGTATTTCCGTGCTTTCTTGGACTTGAATGTAAAATTAGAATATTCATTTGACCTCCGTTTTGCGTTACTAAAAGCTGTATACTTCAAGTGCTTCGGTAAAAGAACATATTTCTGCTGTAGCATCCGAAATATAATATACTTCATTATTCCCATCACCCGGCTGGTACATATGAGCAAGCTCGGGATAAGCAGCAAGCATATGCTTCTCCGCTTCAATATTATCGTCATATACAGCCTTTCCGGTCAATCTGATCCACTTATCATTATACATACCGGAAATCTGAAAATTAAGATTAAGTTTAAGCTGTTTCGAGACAGCCTTCTTCTTTCCTGTTTGAAAATATAGTTTTCCCTCAAAAATATCGACAGTACCAAAAGGTCTTACCCTCGGCTGGTCACCATCTAAGGTGGCGATATAGTATACACCGCAATTTTTCAAAAAATCGTATACTGTTTCCATGATTTCTCCATTATAATTCTATTTCTTTATAAAATAATGATTTTATATATAGTGTACTTTC
>DCGW01000034.1:73536-73768 GCA_002315335.1 Firmicutes bacterium UBA1768
TATGATAGATATTTTAATAAGTTATGCTGCTCTTAGGCCCACATGGTTCTAATCATTGTAGAAATGAGGTTTTCATGCAATGAGCACCATGGTCTTGGCCAGAAAATTTCAAATAACCTTTAAACTCATTAATAATATTATAATAATCGAAAGTAATATTACAAGTATAATTAAAACATATTCTCTGAGCAAAGTATGGATTAAGTCGACGTATCGTGAAATTGCACAGATT
>DCGW01000033.1 GCA_002315335.1 Firmicutes bacterium UBA1768
TGTGATATTCTCTCCTGTTTTAATCGTAAGCGCTCAATAACATAGTGCCTACCAAACAAATCGGGGATGGTTTATAATCCCATCCCCGCAAATCATTTCTGAGTGCATTCATCTTTTACAGCCCTTGACCATGGCATCAGATCGTCCAGCAATTCAGGATTGTTTCGCCAGTCCAGGTCGGGCATATAAATGAACAGATATTGAAGGTAGGTATAAACATTAAGACCGTTCGCTTTTGCAGTCTCAATAATGCTATATACATCTGCAGATGCAGCTGCTCCTTTAGGAGTATCTGCGAAGAGCCAGTTCTTTCGGCCTACTGTAAATGGTCTGATGGCATTTTCTGCAGCGTTGTTTGATATAGAACATCTTCCGTCAAGAAGATAGTTTTCCATGTATGGCTTCTGGTTCTGGGCATAGATTACGGCCTTACCAAGCGCTGAGCCTTTTAATGGAGTAAGGATGTCAAGCCAGCACCAAAAAGCCTCTAAAACTGGTTTTTCCAGTTCAAGACGCTTGCAGAATCTTTCTTTTGCCGGCAGTTCTTTAAGAGTTGCCTCGATGGCAAAAAGCCTATCGCAGTAATCCCGTCCGATTTCTGCCTGGGTCACGGGTGCTCCAGCGGCTTTTTTATCCGGTATTGCCTCAACAAACTTTCGTCTAAGATGGGCCCAACAGCCACATCTTGTTATTCCCTCAAGTTTGTTGTATCCCGAATAGCCGTCGGAATGAACATACCCCTTGAAATCCTTTAGGTATGTAGCAGCATTATCGCCGCTCCTTGAAGGCTTGTAATCGTACAGGATTATCGGATGCTTACTGTCATCACCTGTACGGTAAAGCCACATATATGACTTCGTCTGTGGCTTCTTGCCTTCTTCCTTAAGCACCTGGACGGGTGTTTCATCACAATGAATGATGTCCCGCTTAAGCAACTTTTTGCGAAGATGCTCGACAAGAGGATTGAGATAGTCCTCAGAACAGCGAATAATCCAGTTTGCCATTGTGGCTCTTGATAAGCCGATGCCCATCTGTTCCCAGTCTTTTTCCTGACGATACAAGGGAACACTGTTGACGTATTTCTGATACATTACGTGGGATACAGAACTGGGAGAAGCAAGTGAATGATTCAAAACAGATGTGGGAACGTCAGCTTTGCGTATAAAGGGATGACCTGTGTGCTTGCATCTTGGGCACTCGCAGGCTTGCTGCATGTAACGAAGAACACGCACTTTTGCAGGAATGTATTCGATTTCGTCACGTACCTTTGAGAAACCGATTTCCTTCAGCATAGAACCACACCAGTCGCAATGCATTTCGTCATCCGCAACATAACAGGGGAATTCTCGAACAGGAAGATCCTTTAATAGTTCCTCACGGGTTTTCTTGTTGGTGGCTCTTTTATGACCTTTTACATCAATGGTTATGGGTTCAATGGCGGTTGCGTCAGCACAGACTTCTGCTTCATTAAAAAGTGAAAGCTGTCCGTCGCATTCCTTTGGTGTTTTTTCACTAGAGGAGCCGAACTTATCCTTGCGGAGAATCACAACCATTTCGGTAAGGTTGTTGATCTGATTCTGCAGGTCCTTTATGGTATTTTCAAGGTGCTGAATGTAAGCATCTTTTGCGTCCAAAGTGTATTATCTCCTCTGTTTTCTGATGAGATAATTATACCACAAAAGTGCCAAAAAAGCCAGTAAATATGCGGTTTTTTTAAGATTTTTCTTCAGCAAAAACAGCCTTTTTCGGCGGGCTTAATGGATTGCTTTTGTTCTATCTGCAGTCCCTCCATAAGCCAACGAAACTGTTGCCAGGTTAGAGCTTTTACATCTTCTTCGCACCTGGGCCATTTGAAAGAACCGTTCTCCAAACGTTTATAGAGCAGAACAAAACCATCACCTTCCCACAGAAGCGCTTTTATCTTGTTGCGTCTGTTTCCACAAAACAGGAACAATGAGTTTGAAAAAGGATCAAGCTTAAACTGCTGCTGTACAATGGCGGCTAGCCCATCTATAGATTTTCGCATGTCGGTGTTACCGCATGCGATATAAATGTTTTCACAGCCGGAAATATCGCCTAACATACGCTTTGCAGTGCAAGCAGTACTGCCTGAATGGTTTGCTGGCTGGCGCCTTCATTTACTTCTAGGGCTGCACCGTTTAGCTTGATAATGACTGCCGCATGGCCATTAGTAGCAGGTATACTTAAAGCAACCTTTTGAAAAGCAACAGGTTTAACCGTCTTGGTTTCTGCAGATAATGTGGTCTGCGCTTGGCTGGCTACAAGGGAACGAAGTTTTCGCAGCCAATAATAGTAGGTTTTAATGTTGATATCATGCTCTCGACACCAGGCGACAACGGTCTGACCACTATTTTGACGTTCCTGAATCAGCTTAGCCCACTGTTCGGCACGAACCTGGTTTTTGATTTTAGTTATTTGATCCATCTGATTAGCCTTTCCGTTTAGAGTTTTTAGAGTGGGTCGAAAAACTCTAAAAAGTCCAACTATGATAATGACTAATTATCTCAAATGACTCATGAAAAAACACGGCACTGTGTTATTAAGCGCTTACTTAACAACGCTGGAACCTTTTGCTGTACATGGCTTTTGTGAACCTGACAGAGTAGTATGTACAGTGAGTTATTGGAATGCTTATATAGTATTTGAGAGCGATGAATTGCCTGACAAAAATGCGTACCGGGAGATGTATGGAGTGAGTCTAAACATGCTTGATTTCTGTAAGCAGCTTTATAATGATATTTCTAATAATCTAGATGCCTGGGTTAGGTGGGACATTTCATCATTACGCGAGGAAGCCGAGTTAAAATATAATGAAAGGCCGGGAGATGAATACATTGAGGCAGATTTTGAAAACGTATTAAGCGAGATATATGATGTCAGAAAAAAAGAACTTAGTAATCGTTTAGGAATGTTAAACCAATTAATATGTGACCAGGCTAAACATTTTGGACCTAGTAGAGGATTTTTTTAGTCGCATATTGCTAAATATCATAAATATGACACTGAGAACCGTCCCCAGTGTCACATTGTAAAAAAAATAGAGGTGAAAACAAATGATAATAATCAGCGATAAAATGAAAAAACGCACGCTTGAATTAGTTCCTCAAAGTATTTCAGCATTTGAGAGCGACGATGCAGATGATTTAATTGATATTCTCGACGATGCTTTTATTGACGATGTCTTAAACGATAAGCATAATGAGCCTTCTGACAGAGGCTTGGAAATAGAGCATATTCGGGATGTTGTTTATAGTGATAATTTTGAGGAGTAAAATTGGAGTATCTTCGAGTGTCAACGGGGACGGTTCTAACTGACGGTGTCAACGGGGACGGTTCTAACTGACAACATTTGTGTCAACGGGTCAATGCGCGAGTGTCAACGGGGACGGTTCTNNATAAATATGACACCGAGAACCGTCACCAGTGTCAACCTATCATTTAAAGGTTCTTGACAGAATACCATAACTATGTTATTCTATTTTTAGTAGTGCAAGAACCGGGATTTATTACCTATTCTCGCCACTTTTTTTATTTTAAATATATATTTGGAGTGGTACGTGTCTCCAGCGTCATTTTACCCTCTCAACTTATGATAAACATCATGCCCCACGCACAGGCTGCATCCCACCAGGTAACAAATAATATCACCCCATGAAAAAGATGTGCCCATCAGGGCCCTCATAAATCTGCTGGAGATACCCAGAAGATCCACCAACGGGATTTTCTGGGTAAATTCATATGCTGTGGCGAAGGCAAANNACATAGGCCGCAATTGGCTGCTTACTCTCCACGAAAATGCTTCTAACCAGAGCGTAGAGTATCACTACTACTATGATGTCGCCACCAAAAGGCCTGATAAACCTGTCATGGACAAATATTCCGATGATAAATTCGAGTGCGATTAATATAATGGCAATAATTAAAAAAAGAATTCTACTATGTTTTGTATTCATGAGCCTGTACCTGATATCTTTCACGCCTGTTTCAAATTCTGCTTCTTCATATACGTATCCAACTGCCTCTGATTCTTAAGAACGACAACCTTTTCAGAATATTGCGTCTGAATCCGCTTATACCTATCCCTTGCTTGCTTTGAACGGCCTTCCCAGAGAATCCATTTGACGAATTCCCAGTCCATCTTTTCGGCACAGCCTTCGGTCATATCCGGGCGGCTTTTGCCTTTGTAGGTGTGGTAACGTCTGGCGCAACGCCATAGGCAGTTGATTCTGCTAAAGAGCATTTGGATAATGACATCGGCTTCTTCAACACGGCGGTCGTAGCTAAGTTTGGTATAGTTACCATCAATCGCCCAACCATCAGGATTGTTATCGAGGAATGTAGTGACGATATTATGCTTTTCTTCATCTGAACGGACTTCCCAGTTTGGGAGGAACTGGACTGTATCTAAGTGGAGGGCAGGAATATTATATTTTTCAGAAAGCTTCCGGCATAGAGTAGACTTGCCGGAACCGCTGTAACCCATAATTTCAATCTTCACTATTCTTGTCTTTCCTTTCCTGTAATATTTCCGAGAATCGATCTAAGCTATAAAAAAC
>DCGW01000086.1:0-12511 GCA_002315335.1 Firmicutes bacterium UBA1768
CGAGAAAAATCTCCTTGTTCTGCATCACGAGAGCAAAAATGATAGGGTCTGTAAAAGGATTAGTAGTACCCCTTTGTTCAGTTTGTTTCATAAATAGATTGTCTCCTTATCTAAAAGTATTCAATCCGGATTGTGAAAGCAGAATACTTCATGAAACAGGCCGTGTCAATAGGTGTTGCATGATTGGTCGTTTTTCGTGCATAAGTGGTAAATTTCAACGATTTTTCAAGGTTTATTTTCCATTTTTGTTTGGCTTATTAAGCAAAAAACAGTTGCTTATCTTAGAAATAATAGTATACTTTATACAGAAAAGTTAAGAAATAAGGAGACTGATACAATGCCAAGCCTGAGTACAAGAACTGAGTTATTTACCGAGTCAGTAATCAGAATGATGACAAGAATATCTAACCAATATGGAGCCATAAACTTATCTCAGGGATTTCCTGATTTCGCTCCACCGGAAAAACTTACTCGAAAGCTTCAAGAGCTTTCTGTAGAAGGGCCTCACCAATATGCACTGACATGGGGTGCTCAAAATTTCAGAGAGGCGCTTTCTGACAAATATCTGCATTTTTCTGGGATGAAGTTTGATCCAGACAGCGAGATAGTTGTTACTTGCGGTAGTACGGAAGCAATGATGGCGGCAATGATGTCAGTGTGCAATCCCGGAGATAAAGTCATAGTATTCTCACCTTTCTATGAGAATTACGGAGCAGATACAATTCTGTCAGGTGCAGAACCAATATATGTCTCCTTAAATCCTCCAGAGTTCAACTTTAATCCGGATGAACTTGAAGCGGCATTTAAACAAAAGCCAAAGGCAATTGTTATCTGCAACCCTTCAAATCCTTCGGGCAAGGTCTTTACAAGGGAAGAATTGACTTACATAGCGGATTTGGCAAAAAAATATGATGCTTGGGCAATTATGGACGAGGTCTATGAGCATATTCTCTATGCACCGAATACACATACGTATATGTTTTCCCTGCCAGGAATGCGTGAAAGAACGATTGTATGTTCTTCTTTGTCTAAGACTTATAGCATTACGGGATGGAGGCTTGGATACATTATTGCACCTCCACAGGTTATTGACAGGGCAAAAAAGGTTCATGATTTTCTTACTGTAGGAGCGCCAGCACCATTACAGGAGGCGGCAGTTACCGCGCTTAAATTTGGAGACGAATACTATAAAGAGCTTCAAAAGCACTACACACATATGAAAAACTTGTTTGTAGGAGGTCTCGATGCTTTAAATTTGAAGTATACAGACCCCCAAGGAGCTTACTATGTTCTTATGGATATCAGCGAATTTGGTTACGATAATGATGAAATGTTCTGCGTTGACCTTGCAAAAAAGGTTGGGATAGGAACTGTTCCGGGTTCAAGCTTTTTCAGGGAGCCAGTAAATCATCTTATTAGATTTCACTTTGCAAAAAAGGATGAGACTTTAAACGAAGCATTGGACAGGTTGGCAGATATTAGAAAAAAGATGCAGAAATAAATGTTTCACGTGAAACATAGTTACTACCATAAAGCAGTGTTTCACGTGAAACACTGCTTTAATGATTGCTTGGGAGATTAAACGATGAAAGTGGCTCATATTTGTGGAAATTCATATACTGCAAATTTAAATGGCACAAATGTATGTATATATATGCTTGATGAGACAAGAGCAATATTTATTGATACAGGAGAAATAGAAGACAAAGAGCTATATAAATTCTTAAATAAGAAAGAAATAAAACCTGTAGCAATAATAAATACACACCTACATATTGATCATATTGGAAATAATCGTGCTTTATGTCAAAAGTATGGATGTAAAGTATATTGCTCTCCGGTTGAAGTCAGGGATAGATGCAGCGGATGTGCTGATTTTGCAAGCTTTCTAACAGAAAACTGTGTAGAAGGAAAGCAGATGGTAGAAGGAGCAGAATTCACAATTATTTCCACGCCGGGGCATTCTTCGGGTCACCAGTCTGTAGTCACACCGGATGGCGTATGTTGTCTCGGCGATGCCGTTCTCAGCCTTTCAAAGCTGAAGACTTCGAGAATACCTTATCTATATAATGCAGAAAATGCGGTAAAAAGCCTTAGAAAGCTTTTGGATTGGCCGCTGTATCCATATTATCTTGCCGCGCATAATGGGATTATTGAGTCCGAACAGATAAAGGAAACAATACTTGCAAATCTGAATAAAGAAGAAAGTCTTAGAAGAACTATTATAGATGTTGTAAGCAAGGGCATAGCAATGGACAGCCTTAAAGACAATGTGATGAGAGCTGCAGGTGTTGAAAATCCAACAACCAGAGGTCTTTTTTGGATGCAGGATTCAGTGAAAACGCGAATAGACGACCTTATAAAACAGGGAAAACTCAAAGGAAATAATCAAAAAGTATTTCCTGCGGTAACGAATAATAAAGGACATCTCTAAAGTAAGAGGGCGACTTTTTGTTTTATAGTAATTAATTCTGTAAGTAAAAGTCAGGGCTTTTATTCTCAATAGTATTACACTCAACCCCTCTTTACAAAGTCCTGCATAATTTATATAATAATAGGGCAATTTCAAGCCTTTTAATGAAGATATTTTGAATTGCCAGTAATAATTGTTATTCTAACCGGCTGATAAGCTTAACTGCCGGTTTTTCCCTGTGGAGATAATATATGAATAGATTTTTAATGGGCGAATACGATGTAATTGTCGTAGGAGCCGGACATGCGGGTTGTGAGGCGGCCCTTGCACCTGCCAGAATGGGAATGAAAACCCTTATACTATCAATGACTCTCGAGTCGATAGCAATGATGCCCTGCAATCCATCAATTGGCGGAACCGGAAAAGGTCATCTGGTCAGAGAAATTGATGCTTTGGGCGGAGAAATGGGCATTAATATCGATAAAGCCTTTATTCAGTCGACCATGCTGAACACATCTAAGGGCCCGGCAGTACACTCTTTGAGAGCTCAAGCTGATAAAAGAGCCTATCACCTTGCCATGAAACAGACGATGGAGGCGCAGGAAAACTTAGATTTAAAACAAGGAGAGGTTGTAGACCTTGTTATAGAAGAAGGAAAAGTAAAGGGTGTTGTAGTAAAAACCGGAGCAACATATTTAGCTAAAGCGGTTATTCTCGCTACAGGCACTTACCTTGGCGGAAAAATATTCATCGGGGAAAGTGCTACGGTCGGAGGCCCAAACGGATTAGCAGCGGCAACATATCTCTCTTCTGCTATGGAAGAAAAAGGCATAGAGCTAAGGCGTTTCAAGACAGGGACTCCAGCAAGAGTTGACGGAAAAACCATAGACTATTCTAAAACCACTCCAAAAGACGGAGATGAGAGGATAGTGCCTTTTTCCTTCATGAATGACCATCTGGAAAAAGAGCAGGTTAAGTGTTATCTGACATATACAAACGAAAAAACCCATGAAATAATTAAGGAGAATATTCATCGCTCTGCACTATATGGAGGGCAAATAGTAGGAGTTGGCCCAAGATATTGCCCATCGATAGAAGATAAGGTGGTCAGGTTTGCCGATAAGGAAAGACACCAGACTTTCTTAGAGCCTGAAGGCTTGGAAACAGATGAAGTCTATGTGCAGGGCATGTCGACAAGCTTGCCGGAAGACGTTCAAATAGCTTTTTATAAAACCATTACAGGTCTTGAAGAGGTTAAAATTGTCAGACCAGCGTACGCAATTGAGTATGATTGTATAGACGCAACTGCACTTAAGCTCTCGCTCGAGCATCGTACTGTTGAAAACCTTTTCTGCGCAGGTCAGCTTAACGGAAGCTCAGGCTACGAAGAAGCAGCTGCACAGGGATTAATGGCCGGTATCAACGCGGTATTAAAGATCAAAGGCCGGGAACCGTTGATTTTAGACCGATCGGAAGCATATATTGGTGTTCTTATAGACGATCTTGTTACGAAAGGGACAAATGAGCCATATAGAATCATGACCTCAAGAGCAGAGTACAGGCTGCTTTTGAGACAGGACAATGCGGATTTGAGACTTACGCAGAAGGGTTATGATGTGGGTCTGGTTTCAGAAGAACGATACAAAAGATTCCTTAAAAAGAAGGAAATGGTAGAAAAAGAGATAGAAAGACTGGAAAATACCACTGTAGGTCCAAAGGATGCGGATGAATTCTTAATAAAATACGATTGTACCCCGCTAAAGCAGAGAGTCTCGCTGCTGGATTTACTAAAGAGGCCCCAGATAAACTATGAGCTTCTGCTGGAAATTGACCCGGAAAGGCCCTTAGATCCAGGAAGCGGGAAGGCGCTTACTGTGGGCCATATTGCCGAACAGGTTGAGGTTCAGGTTAAATATGCGGGATATATAGAAAAACAGCTTGCTCAGGTTGAGCGATTTAAAAAGCTGGAGACAAAAAAGCTCTCCCCTGACCTCAATTATTTTGCTATGGACGGACTCCGAATAGAGGCGCAGCAGAAATTAGACAAAATCAAGCCTCTTTCTATAGGCCAAGCATCAAGAATTTCCGGAGTATCACCCGCTGATATTAACGTATTGTTAATTCACCTTGAAAAAGCAAGGAGGTTGGAAGATGGAAAAGAGGCTTAAAGGTCTCCTTGAGGCGGGTCTGGAGCAGCTTTGTGAGGATTATGCCTATGATGCGGCAGAAAAACTACTTTCATATATGGAATTGACTTTGGAAACTAATAAGTCGATGAATCTTACAGCAATTACCGAACCAGAAGACTTTGTAGTAAAGCATTACATTGACTCTCTGACTCTTTGTAAAAGCGATGCATTTAAGCGTGCAGGAAGAATAATAGATGTAGGAACCGGCGGAGGCTTCCCCGGAATTGTGTTGGCAGCGGCTTATCCGGCAAAGGATTTTGTGCTGATGGATTCTCTCGGAAAGAGGATAAAATTCATAGAAAGAAGTGCTGCGGAGGTTGGAATTTCAAACATTGAAGCTATTCATTCCAGAGCCGAGGACCTTGGACGCGATAAAAAATACCGAGAAGGCTTTGACCTCTGTGTTTCTCGTGCCGTAGCAAGATTATCCGTACTCAGCGAATATTGCCTACCGTTTGTTAAGCAAGGAGGATACTTCTGTGCCTATAAAACCGCTTCGGAAAATTTTGATGAAGGAAGACCTGCTGTAAAGGCCTTAGGCGGAGAAATAGAGCTAATAGAAGGATTTCCGGAGATGAAGGCCCCTCTGGACTTCATTGAACTGGAGCACAGGCTGCTTTTTATTAAAAAAGCTCAAAAAACCGACAAAAAGTATCCAAGAAAAGCCGGAAAAGTGGCTTGGTAGATAAAGGAGAAAACAAAATGGCTATAGATAGAGTTAGAGACTACTTCAGACAGTTTGGTATGGAGGACAGAATTATTGAATTTGATGTATCAAGCGCAACCGTTGACCTTGCTGCAAAAGCATTGAATTGTGAGGGTAAAAGAATTGGAAAGACGTTGTCTTTTCATGTTCAGGATGATGTGGTCTTAATTTTGACGGCAGGAGATGCAAAAATAGACAATAAAAAATACAAGGCCTATTTCGGAACGAAGGCAAAAATGTTAGCCTTTGAGGAGGCAGAGACTCTGATCGGTCATGCAGTAGGTGGAGTTTGTCCGTTTGCGGTAAACGAAGGCGTAAAAGTATACCTTGATGTATCCATGAAGCGCTTTGAAACGATTTTTCCCGCCTGTGGAAGCAGCAATAGTGCAATAGAGCTTACCATGGAGGAGGTGGAAAAATTTTCCAATTATATCGAGTGGATTGATGTCTGCAAGGACTGGGAATAGAACCGGTCTCCGACTCTTTACTTGAAGGTGTATTTTTGATAAAATACACAGAGAAAAAGGCTGAAAACCAAGGAAAGTGGCGAAAAATCCGCTTTTCTGTCATATAAATTTGAAAGGAAAGAAAAAATGATTACATATTCAAGCACTCGAGGCGGCGGTGATAAGCTGAATGCGGCAAAGGCCGTAATTAAGGGAATTGCTGACGATAAAGGCTTATTTATCCCAAGTGAAATTCCTAAACTCAAAGTTTCTTTAGAAGAGCTTGCCGGAAAATCCTATCAGGAAATAGCAAAAATGGTAATTGGCAGCTTCTTTGACGATTATTCGGAAGAAGAAATCAACTACTGTGTAGAGCATGCTTACGATTCCAAGTTTGCAGTGGAGGAAATAGCTCCTATGGCAAAGGTTGGCGGCTCAAATCCATGCTATTTTCTTGAGTTATATCATGGAAAAACTGCGGCGTTCAAGGATATGGCGCTCTCAATTCTCCCATATCTGCTCACAACTGCAATGAAAAAGGAAAAGGAAGAGGCTCAGATAGCAATTCTTACAGCCACCTCAGGGGACACCGGAAAGGCTGCGCTTGAGGGCTTTGCAGATGTTCCGAATACTCAGATAATAGTATTCTTCCCAGATGATGGTGTAAGCGAAGTTCAGAAAATGCAAATGATTACTCAGGAAGGCAGCAATACACATGTGTTTGCTATAAAAGGCAATTTTGATGATGCGCAAACCGGCGTAAAGCAGATTTTTGCCGACAATGATTTTGCGGAAGATCTCAATTCAAAGGGATTTAAGCTTTCTTCGGCGAATTCCATAAATATAGGAAGACTGGTTCCTCAGGTGGCATATTATGTATATTCTTATGCAAAGCTTGCGGAGGTTGGTGAAATAAAAGCAGGAGAACCGATTAATATTACTGTTCCAACAGGCAACTTCGGAAACATTTTAGCAGCATACTATGCAAGAGAGATGGGTATTCCGGTAAACAAGTTCATCTGTGCTTCGAATGAGAACAAGGTTCTTACCGATTTCATTGAAACCGGAAAATATGATGCGAAAAGAGATTTTCATGTTACAAACTCCCCTTCTATGGATATTCTTATTTCAAGTAATCTGGAAAGACTTCTTTGCCACCTTTCAAATCCGGAAGAAACAAAGTCTTACATGAAGTCACTTGACAGAGAAAAGAAGTATGAGGTAAGCGAAAATGTAAAGGCCGAACTGAAAAAGAGCTTTGTGGCAGGCTTTGCTGACCAGGAAAAAACTCTCCTGTCAATCGGAGAGGTTTATGACCAAAACGGCTATCTTATGGACACGCATACAGCAGTTGGATATAGTGTATATAAGGAATATGCGGAAAAAACTGGAGATAAGACCAAGACAATAATAGCCTCAACGGCAAGTCCATATAAGTTTGCTGCAGCGGTTGCTCAGGGAATAGGCCTGGATCAGGAAATAACGGATTTTATCTATATTCAGAGTCTTGCTGACGAGACAGGTGTGCCAGTACCAGAAGGGCTCAGAAACTTAGAGTCCAAAAAAATAAGACATAACGATGTAATTGCGGCTTCTGCAATGAAGGAATATGTATGGAATTCCTTGAAATAGCAATAATTCAAGAACAATAACAAAAGCTCCGGCATGAACTTTGTCGGAGCTTTTTATGTGTGCCAGATACGGAAATAAACTCAAGTTAGACTTAACCGGCATTTGAAAGCCTGGAGGCTTTGAACCTGACCAGTTTCTCTGGTAAAAGTTTGTTTTATTTGGAAAAATTAAATTTGCACACTTCCCACGTTCGGTTCGGGCATAGAGAGGGTTCTTTATTATTAGCTATATTACTTAATAAATATGTTTGATAGTCTGTCAATAACCGCCGGAATTTTTTCTCTTGAAATCGCCGCATAATTAATAACCAGCGTGCAGCTACCCTCCTCCTGATTTTCAAAACCATAGTCTGAATAAAGAGATAACAGCATATCAGAGGCAAGTCCGGCTTCCCTGACCTGATTTTCGTTCAGCGTTGTCTTTATTTTCAGCAGAAAGTGAGTTCCAGCGTTTCTTTCCTGTATTTCTGAGATTTGTCTGAGGGGCGAATTTTCAATTTCGCTGAAAATAAGCTTTCTCTGCTCCTTATAATAGTTCTTCATGCGGTTAATATGCCTCTCAAAATATCCTTCTGAAATAAATTTTGCCAAAGCATACTGTTCAAAGCTCGATACAGTGCAGGAATAAAAGCTCATTGTTTCCTCAAACTTGTTCATAAGCTGCTTAGGAAGAATCATATAGCTTATCCTGAGTGACGGGACCATGCTTTTTGAAAAGGTATTTATGTAAATAACCTTATCGTTTGAGTCCTCAGCAAACATCGGAGGAATAAATTTGCCGCTGTAACGAAACTCACTATCATAATCATCTTCAATAATATAGCGCTTTTTTGCCCTGTTTACCCACTCAAACAGCTCAATTCTGCGTGTTATAGGCATTACTATTCCTGTTGGGAAGTGGTTGGCCGGCGAAACATGAACCACATCAGCCTCGCTATCCTCCAAGGCCTCTATTACTAATCCATTTTCGTCAATAGGTACATATTTCCATGGATTTCCAAAACTGGCAGAAATTGCACCAAATTTCTTATAGCCAGGGTTTTCTATTGCAAAGGTACATGCCCTGCCGAACATCTGCATCAATCTTCCGTATAAATACTCGGTTCCTGCACCGATAATTATCTGGCCCGGAGAAACCACCATGCCCCTGTTTTCCCTCAGGTAGTTGGAGATAGCCCTTCTCAGCTCAAACAAACCGTTAAAGGGTATGGTTTTGAGCAGGTTGCCATCCTGTTGTGAAAGCGCTTCCCTCATAAAGTGGTTCCATGTTGATACCGGAAAATGAGTAATACCAGTTCGGTTTGCTTTAAAATCAGCGAAGTATTCCTTCTCCGGAGTTTCCTCCGGATATGGCTCTGTTTCATCTGCTGCTTCAGGCTGCTTCTGAAGACTCTGCACATTTCTTACGAAATAGCCCTTTCGTTCGATGGAAAAAATAAAACCCTCTGTGAGCAGCTGAGAATAAGCGTTAGATACTGTAATTATGCCAACATTAAGGTGCCGTGACAGAGTTCTTTTTGAAGGCAGCTTTTCTCCAGGTGCTAATTTGCCGGAAATAATATCCTGTCGTATACACTGATAAATGTAGTCATATAGAGGCGTCTCTCCCCTATTATTTAAATTATATGTAAGCATTTTAATTATTCCTCTGAAAAAGCTCCACAAGACTTGTCAAAAATAGTAAATCTGGTTCTAAATAATAAATATATTCTGGAACTTTCGATAATATCAAATGTATTGTACAATATAAGCAGTATTAATGCAACTATTATTAACAATAGATTGCATAACAATGGCCGATTTTATTATTTATTTCTTTACAATAGTAGTGTGCGGTGTTATAATCTAATGGCGATTGGGCTGACTATGGAGAGTTGACCGAGTGGCTAAGGAGCTCGCCTGGAAAGCGAGTAAGGTGTAACAGCCCCGTGGGTTCGAGTCCCATGCTCTCCGCCATATTTTATCAGGTGCGAACTGTTGTAAAGACGGTTCGCATTTTATTTTGTCTATTTAGCATTTATAACCCGATTTTAAGAAGAGATAGATAGAAGGCAGCCGAAACGACGAGGAGGAAATAATGAGTAGACTTGATTTCAAGACAAGAGACCGGGCTCAACAAACGGTTGAGGGGCTCTATAAGGATTTGGAAAGGAGAATAATCGCAAGCCCGCCGGGTCTTTGCCCTGTTGATATGGCAGCTGCATTTTTAAAGCTGTGCCATGCACAGACCTGCGGTAAGTGTGTACCATGCAGGGTTGGTCTGGGACAGCTGGAAAACCTTATACAGGAAGTGCTTCAAACGGACAGAACAAGAGAAATTGACCTTTCTATTCTCGATTTGATTAAAAACACGGCTCAGGCTATCTATGATTCTGCAGATTGTGCTATAGGTTATGAAGCAGCACACATGGTTTTAAAGGGTCTTGAAGGCTTCAGGGAAGAATACGAGGAGCATGTGCTTCATCAGAGATGTACCGCAGCAATTATGCAGGAAAAAATGTCTGTTGCCTGCGTAGAGCTTTGTCCTGCTGGAGTAGACGTTCCTGGTTATGCGGCGCTCGTAAGAGAAGGTCGCTGTGCGGATGCCGTAAAGCTTATCAGGAAGGACAATCCTTTCCCAACAGTATGTGCATTAATCTGCGAACATCCATGCGAAGCAAGGTGCAGAAGAAATATGATAGACAGCTCTGTAAACATCAGGGGTCTAAAGCGCTATGCAGTTGATAATGCAGGAGTGGTTCCTGTACCTGAAAGAATGCCGTTGACAGGCAAAAAGGTCGCTGTAATAGGCGGAGGACCAACAGGTCTTACTGCCGCATATTATCTCTCTCTGATGGGTCACCAGGTTAAGGTGTTTGAAAAAAGAGAACAGCTTGGAGGAATGCTCCGCTATGGAATTCCGAGCTACAGACTTCCGAGAGAAAGACTTCAGGAAGATATTGATGCAATTTTGTCAGCAGGTGTTGAGGTTGAGACAGGCTTTGATGTATCAAATTCAGAGGCTACCGACAAAATCAGAGCAGAATATGATGCAATATATATCGGTATTGGAGCACATATTCATAAGGAAATCGGTATTCCTGGCGAATATTCAAGAGGAGTAGTTTCTGCGGTAGAAATGCTCAGAGGTATTGGCGACGGAACAATGCCAGATTTTGCAGGGAAACAGGTAGTTGTAATAGGCGGCGGAAACGTTGCAATGGACGTTGCAAGAACTGCAAAACGACTGGGTGCTTCAGAAGTAAATATTGTATATAGAAGAAGAAAAGAAGACATGACAGCTCTTGATGAAGAAATTGATGGCGCTGTTGCAGAAGGCTGCAATCTTATGACACTCATGAAGCCTGCAAGAATAGAAGCAAGTACAGACGGTTTGGTTAAGAGACTTTGGGTTAAACCGCAGATTATAGGACAGAACGATAAAGCAGGCAGACCTTCACCGGTTGATGCTGACTTAGAAGAAATTGAAATCCCATGTCAGATTATTGTTGCGGCAATCGGCCAGGCAATCGACAGTGCGCACTTTGAAAATATCGGAATACCAGTAAACAGAGGCAGCATTAAAGCTCAAAGCTCAAGCGGAATAGAGGGCTTCCCAGGGATATTCGCTGGAGGCGACTGCGTAACTGGTCCATCTACAGCTATTTCTGCTATTGCAGCCGGAAAGGTTGCTGCGGCAAACATTGATGCATATCTGGGTTATCATCATGAAATTAAGGCGGATGTTGAAATTCCGGAACCAGTAATAGAAGATAAACCTGCTTGCGGAAGAATAGATCTCAAGTTCAGACTTGCAAAAGACAGAGGCGGAGACTTCATGGAAATCGAACAGGGCATGACTGAGCAGGAGGCTTGTCAGGAAGCATCAAGATGTCTCAGATGCGATTGCTTTGGCTACGGAGCATTCAGAGGAGGTAGAACACACAAATGGTAAATATGAAAATAGATGGAAGAAATGTTACTGTGCCTGAAGGCACAAAAATATTAGAAGCTTCCCGTACGGTAAATATCCATATTCCACACCTCTGTTATTTTGAAGGGCTTAACGAAATTGGTGCTTGCAGAGTTTGCTGTGTGGAAATAAAGGGAAAGGATCAGCTTGTGGCTGCCTGCAGCACTGTTGCTGAAGAAGGGATGGAAGTTTTTACAAATAGTCCCAAGGTCAGGGCTACAAGAAAAACAAATGTAAAATTGATTCTTTCAGACCATGACTGCAAATGTGCAACCTGTTCAAGATCCGGAAACTGTGCACTCCAGACAATAGCAAATGATTTGGGCATACTCAATGTTCCATACAAAAATGTTGCAGAGCCTTCGCGGATAGATTTAACCTATCCTCTCATAAGGGATAATTCAAAATGTATAAAATGCATGAGGTGCATACAGGTATGTGAAAAGGTTCAGGGAGTAAAGGTATGGGATCTCGTAGGAACTGGCTACAGATCAACTGTTGGCGTTAGAAACAACCTGACTCTTGAAGAAGCTAAGTGTGCACTCTGTGGACAATGCGTAACACACTGTCCTGTAGGAGCGTTGAGAACGAGATCAGATATTGATCAGGCCTTTAATGCGATAGGTGACCCGGATAAGATTACCATAGTTCAGATTGCGCCGGCAGTAAGAACGGCCTGGGGCGAAAGCTTAGACGTTCCTAAGGAAAAGGCAACGATGGGAAGAATGGTAGCAGCACTGAGAAGACTTGGCTTTGATTATATCTTCGACACAAACTTCGCCGCTGATCTCACTATAATGGAAGAAGGCAGCGAGTTTTTAGAGAGATTTACGCATAAAGACCAGTATCAGTGGCCTATGTTTACCTCCTGCTGTCCGGGCTGGGTAAGGTTCGTGAGATCTCATTATCCGGAGCTAAAGCCAAATCTTTCTACAGCAAAGTCCCCTCAGCAGATGTTTGGCGCACTGGCAAAAGCCTATATTGCAGAAAAATTAGGAGTAGATCCTTCAAAAATCTATTCAATATCAATAATGCCTTGCATGGCAAAAAAATATGAAAGCACAGTTCCTGCAATGAAGAGTACGGAGTATGGACAGGATGTGGATCTGGTTCTCACTACAAGAGAAATCTCTAAAATGCTGAGAGCCGACAGAATAAGACCTTCTGAGCTTCC
>DCGW01000086.1:12601-16747 GCA_002315335.1 Firmicutes bacterium UBA1768
GGCGTAATGGAGGCAGCTCTCAGAAGTGCATATTATCTGGTAACTGGAGAAAACCCTGACGCCGAGGCCTTCAAAGAAGTGAGAGGAATAAAAAGCTGGAAGGAAGCTTCCTTTGAAATACAGGGAATGCCTGTAAAGGTGGCAGTAGCTTCAAGCCTTGGTGCAACAAGGGAGTTAATTGAAGCTATTAAGCGAGGCGAAGTCAAATACGATTTTGTAGAAATTATGGCGTGTCCTGGCGGCTGCGCAGGCGGCGGAGGTCAGCCAATCCATGACTGTGAAGAGCATGCTGAAGCGAGAGGCAAGATTTTATACGGTCTTGACAGGGTTGCGAACCTCAGATTTTCTCACGAAAATCCGACAGTGATTAAAACCTATGAGGAGTTTCTTGAAAAGCCGTTGTCGGAAAAAGCACACCACCTCTTGCACACAGACTATGACAAGTGGGACTGATAATTTAGTCAATTAAAGCTTGCATTATTTCTTTTTTCGTGTTAATATAATTTCCGCAGTATCCCTCGAGATCTCTCGATAGATGGGTTCTGTGCAACGAACGACTGTGAACGTGTCAGGTCCGGAAGGAAGCAGCAATAAGCAGACCCGTTTGTGTGCCACAGGTCAGCCTGTCTGTCGGGGGTTCTCGGGGGATACTCTTTTTTTGTATCATTGTCCGGGAGATTTAAGTGTGATATACTTATAGCATCGCAAAACGGAGGTAAGCTATGTATACAGCATTATACAGAAAATATCGTCCTAAGACCTTTGATGAAATGGTTGGTCAGGAACATATAGTAAAAATACTCGGCAGCCAGATTAATACCGGGAATTATTCTCATGCGTATCTTTTCTGCGGAACGAGAGGAACAGGAAAAACCACTGCGGCGAGAATTTTTGCCAAGGGAGTCAACTGTCTGAGCGATGAAAAAAAGCCCTGCGGAGTTTGTGAAAACTGCGCAAGCATTCAAAAGGGCGTGTTTTTTGATGTAATAGAAATAGATGCGGCGTCTAACAACAGCGTGGAAAACATCAGAGAGCTGAGAGAAAGCGTAAAATATCCTCCTGCGGCAGGACTTTGCAAGGTATATATTATTGACGAAGTGCATATGTTATCCACAAGTGCCTTCAATGCGCTTCTTAAAACCCTTGAGGAGCCGCCAGAGCATGTGATCTTCGTTTTAGCTACCACGGAACCGCACAAGCTTCCGCCGACAGTCCTTTCAAGGTGCTTAAGACTTGATTTTAAGCGTGTTCCCGAGGCAAAAATCAGAGGAAGACTGAAAGAAATCTGCGAGGATTTGGATATTAAATATGAAGAAAATGCTCTGTCCCTTATTGCGGCAAACGGAGATGGCTCTGTAAGAGACTCTCTTTCAATTATGGAGCAGTGTCTCCCTGTTCCGGGAGAAGCGCTGACCGGAGAGTCTGTAATTGAGGTGCTTGGTACAGCCGGTGAGGCAGCATTTCTTGAAATAACAGACTATGTTGCGGCTGGAGATACAGCCGGAGCATTACAACTAATAGAAAAAATGGCGGCTGAGGGCAAGGATATGAGGCAGTTTATCAAGGACTGGACCTTCCACTTCAGAAACCTGATGCTCAGCAAGTTTGAAGAAAAATTAGAAGATGTAATAGATATGAGCTGTGAAAATGCTGACAAAGTCAAAGCTCAGGGGGCTGAGCTCACCATGGCATTTATTACGGCAGCAATTACGGAGCTGTCAGAAGCCGGTCTTAAAGCAAAGGACTCCTCGGTTCCAAGAACGGTGCTGGAGCTTTCTGTATTGAAATTATCCGAGCCTGCAGTAAGCAAGGATATGGAGTCACTTCTTCAGAGAATGGCAGCAATGGAAAAGAAGCTGGAGGAAGGCGTAGAAGTAAGAATTTCTTCCGAGAAGGCTTCAAAAAAGGCCGAAAAAGCTCCTGAAGAAAGTAGCGAAACAAAGCCGGAGCAGAGACCGGAGCCAAAAGCAGAGCCGGTTAAGCCTATAAATAAGACGGAATCCAAAATGAAAGAAGAAGCAGAGCAAAGGTCTGTCGAAGCGCAAAATCCGAAGCCTTTGACAAAGCCGGAGCCCGAAACGGAACCAGAGCCCGCAGCAGAGTCACATAAAAACCCTTTGGATAATACTGAGCCGGAAAAAAACAAAGCTGAGAAACAAGATGTTTCACAGATGCAGCTCGATATAGACTTCCTGTTGTCTGTAGGCACAAAGGAAACAAGGTAAGGAGAGAATATGGCACAATATGCAAAACCGCTTTCAAGACTTATAGATGAGCTGGCATCTCTTCCCGGCATCGGAGGAAAAAGCGCTCAAAGGCTGGCCTTTCATATTTTGTCTATGGATGAAGAGGCAGTCAGGGCTCTGACATCGGCAATTAATGATGCAAAGGAAAATATGAGGTACTGTTCAGTTTGCGGAAATCTTACTGACACCGACCCTTGCCCGATTTGCGGCAGCGGAAAACGCAGCCCTAAGGTTATATGTGTTGTGGAAACACCGAGGGATGTTGCTGCCATGGAAAGAATAAGGGAATATAACGGCCTTTATCATGTGCTGCACGGAGCGATTTCTCCTGTGGAAGGCATAGGCCCCGAGGATATTAATCTGAGAGCTCTTCTGAAAAGACTGCAGTCGGGAGAGGCAGAAGAGGTAATTCTTGCAACAAACCCGACAATAGAGGGTGAAGCAACGGCAATGTATATCGCAAGACTTCTCAAACCGGCAGGAATAAAAGTCACAAGAATAGCTCACGGATTGCCGGTGGGCGGTGACCTTGAATACGCCGATGAGGTCACTATAGCTAAGTCCTTAGAAAATCGCAGAGAATTATAGACTTTAATAGTGTCATGACAATAATGTTACAAAAAAAGAGGGTTTTTTTGAAGGTTATTTCAAAGCCCTCATTTTTTTATCCGAAAAAACAGGTGAAAATCGCAAAAAAATATATCCATCCTGCAAATAATGATTGAAATTGAGGCAAAAAAAGAATATAATCAATATATGTATACTCATATAGCATATACATGGAAAAAGATTATCAGCGGTGCCCTTTGGCACATTCAAAAATAGCGGAAATCATGTCCGCACAATATCACAAAGGAGAGAAAAAAATGGCAAAGAAAATGAAGACCATGGACGGTAATACAGCTGCGGCTCATATTGCTTATGCATTTACCGATGTTGCTGCCATCTACCCTATCACACCATCTTCAGTAATGGCGGAGAATGTTGATGAATGGGCAGCCTACGGCAGAAAAAATATCTTCGGTCAGGAAGTTTCTGTTGTTGAAATGCAGTCAGAAGGCGGCGCAGCAGGCGCGCTTCACGGCTCATTAGCGGCAGGCGCACTGACAACAACCTTCACGGCCTCTCAGGGTCTTCTGCTTATGATACCAAATATGTATAAAATCTCCGGCGAGCTGCTCCCGGGAGTTATGCATGTTAGTGCAAGAACTATTTCTACACACGCACTTAATATTTTTGGTGACCACTCAGACGTAATGTCAACCAGACAGACAGGTTTTGCCATGCTCGCATCCGGCTCAGTTCAGGAAGTTATGGACCTTGCAGGTGTTGCCCATATGGCTGCAATCAAAGGAAGGGTTCCTTTCCTTCACTTTTTTGACGGATTCAGAACCTCTCACGAAATCCAGAAGATAGAAGTTATAGATTATGAAGATTTAGCAAAAATGGTAGATATGGATGCTGTTCAGGCATTCAGAGAAAGAGCTCTCACACCGGAAAGACCTGTGACAAGGGGTACTGCACAAAACCCTGACATTTATTTCCAGTCAAGAGAAGCAGGAAACAAGTTCTACGATGAAATTCCGGATATTGTTGAAGACTACATGAAGAAAATCGGCAAGCTGACCGGAAGAAAATACAAGCCATTCGATTATTACGGACACCCGAAGGCAGAATATGTTATCGTTGCTATGGGTTCGGTTACCGAAACTATAGAAGAAGTAATAGATACACTTCTTGAAAGAGACGAAAAGGTTGGCTTAATCAAGGTAAGACTATACAGACCTTTCTCAGCAAAGCACCTTCTAAAGGTAATGCCTAAGTCCGTAAAGAAGGTAGCTGTATTAGACAGAACCAAGGAACCGGGCTCACCAGGAGAACCTCTTTTCCTCGATGTAAA
>DCGW01000086.1:16842-19003 GCA_002315335.1 Firmicutes bacterium UBA1768
CAGATTTGGGCAGTATATAAAAACCTCATGAGCGAAGAGCCTAAAAATCGCTTCACTATCGGCATCAACGACGATGTAACCTACACATCACTTGATTGCTCAGAAGTATTTCACCAGACAGTCGGAAACAGAATCCGCTGCAAGTTCTGGGGTCTCGGCTCTGACGGCACGGTAGGTGCAAACAAGAGCGCAATCAAAATTATCGGTGACAACACAGACCTTTATGCTCAGGGTTACTTCTCCTATGACTCAAAAAAGTCAGGCGGATTAACAGTATCTCACCTAAGATTTGGCAGCGACCCGATAAAATCAACATATCTGATTAACAATTCGGACTTTGTTGCAGTTCACCACCAGGCATATGTTAAGGAATATGACGTTCTCGACGGTCTCAGACCAGGTGGAACCTTCGTACTCAACTGTATCTGGGGACAGGATGAGTTAGATAAGAACCTCCCTGCTTCAATAAAGAGATACATTGCACAAAACGATATTAATTTCTACATAATAAATGCAACCAGCATCGGCAGAGAAATCGGCCTTGGCAACAGAATCAACATGATAATGCAGTCAGCCTTCTTCAAGCTGGCAGATGTAATTCCTGTTGATGACGCTATTACATATCTCAAGGATGCGGTAATAACATCTTATGGTAAGAAGGGCGAAAAAATCATCAACATGAACTTCGCCGCAATCGACCAGGGTGTTACAGGTCTTGTTAAGGTAAGCATTCCGGAAGCCTGGAAGACAGCCGAGGATGAACCTGAAGAAAAGAAAGACCTTCCTGAATTTGTTGAAAAAATCATGATGCCTATGCTCAAGCAGAAGGGTGATAAGCTTCCTGTAAGTGCCTTTGAAGGCATGGAAGACGGAACCTTCCCACCGGGAACCGCCGCTTACGAAAAGAGAGGCATTGCTATTACTGTTCCGAGATGGAATCCTGAAGAATGTATTCAGTGTAACCAGTGTTCATTTGTATGTCCGCATGCTGCAATCAGACCGTTCCTTCTCGACGATGACGAGTTGGCTAAGGCACCTGAGGCCTTTAAAACAAACAGAGCCTTTGGTAAGGGTCTCGACAAGTTCCACTTCAGGGTTGAAACCTCACCAATGGACTGCACAGGCTGCGGAAACTGCGTAGATATTTGCCCGGCAAAGAACAAGGCACTCAGTATGGTTCCTCTTGGCAAGGAAGAAGCAGAAGAATATCTCTGGCACTTTGCAATGACAATTAAGCCAAAGGATAAGTTTGTAAATAAAAAGACTGTAAGAGGAAGTCAGTTCTCTCAGCCTCTTCTTGAGTTCTCAGGAGCTTGCGCAGGCTGCGGAGAAACTCCTTATATCAAGGCAGTTACTCAGCTTTACGGCGAAAGAATGATGATTGCAAACGCTACAGGCTGCTCATCAATCTGGGGAGCATCCGCTCCATCTATGCCGTATACAGTTAACCACGAGGGTCGTGGTCCTGCATGGTCAAATTCTCTGTTTGAGGATAATGCGGAGTTTGGTCTTGGTATGGCTGCTGCGCATAAGCAGATCAGAGAAAAGATAAGCGAGCTTGCCGAACAGCTTGTAAAAATGCAGATTCCAAACGAGCTCAAGGTTGCTCTTAAGGTTTGGTCTGCAGTTAAGGATGAAGGCGACGGCTCGGTTGAACCATCAAGAAAGCTTGCTCAGGTATTAGAGGATTATCCAATTATCGATCCTGAAGCAAAAGCTATTGCAGATGAAATTATCAAGAGAAAAGACTATCTTGTTAAGAAATCAATCTGGATTTTAGGCGGCGATGGTTGGGCTTACGATATCGGCTATGGCGGCTTAGACCATGTTTTGGCTTCCGGTGAAAATGTAAACATTCTCGTATTTGATACAGAGGTTTACTCAAATACAGGCGGTCAGGCTTCAAAGTCAACACCTACTGCTGCAGTTGCAAAGTTTGCTGCATCAGGCAAGAAAATAAAGAAGAAGGATCTCGGTCTTATTGCCATGACCTACGGGTACGTTTATGTTGCTCAGGTTGGTATGGGTTCAGATTACAATCAGTTTATCAAGGCTGTAACAGAGGCAGAGCTTTATGATGGTCCTTCAATCATTATCGCATACGCTCCGTGTATTAACCATGGCATCAAGAAGGGCATGAACAAGGCTCAGGAAAATATCA
>DCGW01000055.1:0-12876 GCA_002315335.1 Firmicutes bacterium UBA1768
TGCTAATATTTGAGCACGAGGCACTGTGATAAACGGTAGGCGGTATAGACTCCGGAGCGGCAAATTCATTTCTCCAAAAGGGGAAAAGGATTAGTCCCGAAAGGAGGTTGTGCTTATGCTATCTTTAGAAGGCTTAATGGCCGTCATTGGATTAGCTGTCAGTTGCTTTAGTCTGGGCTATATGCTCGGAAAAAGCAGCAGAAAATAAAAGCAACCGCCCATCCACTTAGCACACGATAGGGCGGTTTCAAAAGCCGCTCCGAAAGGCTGACCGTCTACATCCAGTTCCTCGGATGTGGTAATAGTAACAGAGTTTTACTTAGCTGTCAACAAAAACTCCAGTACATTAATGTTGCTTTAGAAGCAATTTACGTAACCTTTACGCTGCATTTCAATCTTGAATTATGCGGCGTTTTCTTATATAATGAAGTTTACGAAAGACAGGTTTTTTCACCTGATTTTTCAATTATTTTTGAGGAAAGGAGGAAAACATGGAAGTAAATTCAGTTCTTGAAACGGTTTTTAAGCTTATTGAAGAGAAAAAATATGCTTTGGTGAGAGAAGAGCTGCTTGAATATAACGAAGCAGATATAGCCGAGATAATTGAAGAAGTAAACGATACTCTTGGGCCTGAAAAGTCGGTAATTTTATTCAGAATGCTGCCTAAGGATATTTCCGCAATGGTGTTTTCATATGTTTCATCTGACTGTCAAATCGATATTGTTAGTGGAATTACGGTCAGAGAACTCCAGAACATCATGGAGGAAATGTCTTTCGACGATATGATTGATGCTATGGAAGAGCTGCCGGCAAACGTGGTTGACAGAGTATTAAACAGAACAGATAAAGAAACACGAAAGCTGATAAATCAGTTCCTGAATTATCCGGAGTCTTCGGCCGGAAGCCTGATGACAATTGATTATATTGGGCTGAAAAAGGAAATGAGAGTCAGAGAAGCTCTTCAATATATAAAAATACACGGCATGGACAGAGAAACAGTATACACCTGCTATGTAATGGACAGCGAACGCCATCTTCAGGGCATTATTTCGCTGAAGACACTGGTTGTCAGCGAAGGCTACGAAGTAATAGGCGAGCTGATGCATGAGGATTTTATCTCGGTTAACGTTATGGACGACCAGGAAGAGGTTGCACAGACCTTTAAAAAATACGACTTTCTGGCACTGCCTGTAGTTGATAAGGAAAACCGTCTCGTCGGAATCATCACCTTCGACGATATTATGGACGTAATTGAAGAAGAAGTAACAGAGGATATTGAAAGAATGGCGGGCGTACTCGATGGCTCGGACAAGGAATACCTCGATATCAGCGTTATGAGTCATGTGAAAAACAGAATGCCGTGGCTCTGCCTTCTGACTTTGTCACTGATGATAACCGGAGGCATAATATCTCATTTTGAAGACCTTATGAGCCAGGTGATTTCGCTTGTTGCATATATGCCGCTCCTGATGGGAACCGGCGGCAATACGGGAACTCAGGCCTGCACCCTAATAATCAGAGGTATGTCGGTCGGAGAAATTGAGCTGAAGGACGCAATCAAAGTCATGTGGAAGGAGCTCAGAGTCAGCTTCTGCGTAGGCCTGGTGCTCAGCATGGTAAATATGGTAAAAATAATGGTAATAGATCAGGAGCCTTTCCTCATAGCCCTGACTGTTTCGATAGCGGTTCTCATTGTCGTAATGTTTGCCAAAATGCTGGGCGGACTTCTGCCTATGCTTGCAAAGCGGCTCCGAATAGACCCTGCGCTCATGGCTACGCCTATGATTTCATCCATAACAGATATGGTTTCGGTAATAATCTACTTCCTGCTGGCAACAGCTATATTAGGCTTATGATAGGAAGGTTGTTTACTTACACTGAGGCGCAAAAATTGCTGCCCAGACGAACTGCAGACGCAAACAAGGGCGATGCGGGAAAAGTGCTTATAGTTGCGGGAAGTCCGGGTATGGCCGGAGCTGCAATTCTTGCCGCGAAGGGAGCATACAGAGCCGGAGCAGGACTTGTCAAGGTTGCGGCGCCGCCTGAGGTGATTGAGGCATTGCAGGTTGCTGTACCGGAAGCCACAACGCTCACCCTGACAAAAATGGAAATAAATGGAAATAGCTTGGGCTGCGAAGAGACTGTAACTTCCGACAGGATTCTGGCAGAAGCGAAGGGCTTTCATTCTATGGTAATAGGGCCGGGCTTGGGCAAAGCTCCGACTACAAAGGCGATGGTGGAAGAACTGATAGAAAAAACCGAAATTCCGCTGGTGCTTGATGCAGATGCCCTGAACCTGATTTCAGAGAATACAGATATTTTACATAAATCAAAGGCGCAAATGATATTGACTCCTCACCCCGCGGAAATGGGCCGGCTGATAAAAAAATCAACTGCCGAGATAAACTCTGACAGAGAAAAAACAGCTCAGGCTTTTGCGAAAAAATATGGTGTGAGTCTTGTGCTTAAGGGAGCTGGCACAGTGGTTGCAGGTCCCTCGGGAGAGGTCAGCATTAACACCACCGGGAACTGCGGGATGGCGACTGCGGGGAGCGGAGATGTTCTGGCTGGAATTGCGGGTGCGCTTGCGGCGATAATGCCGACAGAAAATGCTGCACGGCTTGCAGTTTATATTCACGGCCTTGCAGGAGATATGGGAATAAAAGAGGAAGGAATTTTCGGCCTTATGGCCACAGATATTGCAGCCTTTACGGGAAAAGCCCTGAGGTCGATTTGCGATTAGAGATATCCGAATGTATTTTGGACAGGCCGGTCAGATAACCGGTCGAAAAAAGGAGGAAAAAATGAAGAAGCAGACTATAGTAATATTACTTGTGCTTATGGCAATAATCGGGGGATGCATCGGAGCCTATGCGGCGGCAGGAGACGCAGACGACCCTATAGTAACAAAAAGCTATGTTGACCAGCAGATTTCAAGTCTGAAATCCTCAGTAACACAAAACGACACCTTTTCTGTTGTGCATGTTGCAGCAGGTCAGACTGTAATCGGCGGAGAGGGAACTGAAATCATTCTCAGGTCGGGCGATGCGAGAATAGTTGCTCCAGGTGAAAACGGAGTCAGCGATATTACGGCCGGCTTAGACCTTACAGACGGAACAAGAATAACCACAAACCACATGCTCCTTACTCCGAGAAATGACGGCAGAGGCTTAAAAGCTATTACCGAAGCTTATCTTATGGTAAAAGGAGACTATACGCTCTCATAATAGCAGAGCTATATGCGGTGCAGAAATAACAGCGACTATCCGGTGAGATTAAAGGCAAAATAAAGGACTATATAAATATGAAAGAATATATTAGAGAAAATCGGATTTTTCTGATTATCATTTTGATTGGACTGATTGCCGCACTTGTAGCAATTGGTCAGAGATTTGGCGTGGAAGCCGACAACAGAACGGTAGACATAATGGTGGATTATGAGGAAATAAGCCTCATGGCCGAGCAGTCAGACCATGATGTTTCATGGTGGCTTGCAGAGTTTGCTGATATGGGAATAAACAAGGTGGGGCTTCATGAGGAAACCCTTCAATCCCTCACAAAATCCGATAAGCCTATTAAGGCTGAGCTGGTAACAGACCTATTACAGGACACATACTTTGTCAGCCAGGCGTCTGACCAGCTTCTTGAATTCATTGACGAAAATGTTAAAGATGACTTCGATGTCATGGTAATAGCCAATGATGAACAAATGTACGATTTTGTCTACAGGGCTATGACTGAACGATATGACCCTTCCAGAACAAAAACTCTAAGGGAAGAGGGCGTAGGTTATATTCTAATTGACGGCACGGTTCAGGATTCTCTCTATTATGAAGATGAAAAGATTGTAGATACGCTGGGAGACGGCTTCCGTGAGGAAACAAAGATGGCGGGTTCAATAATCTTCTATCTTAATCTTGGAGTTCTTCCGGAAAAGGTTGAAATAATCAGAAATGCAAGCTGTATTGTAGAGCCTCGCACGATGGGCTACGAGGGCTGGAATGACAACAGGTTCTTAGAAGATGTAAAGGCTCAGTTTGCGGAAATGGATATCGCGCCTGACTATTGGATTATGGGATCAACCGTGGTTCCGGGCTATGACGATGGAACAAAAGCTCTTACTGACTATATTAACAGCAATGACATTACTATAGGTATTGTTGAAAATACTACACAGAGAGAAAACATTTCGCCTGACGGCATGGAGGCTGTAATTGAAGGCACAAACTACGACGTAGTAAGAGTCTTCTCTGTTTGGGATTATATTCAGTACAGATATGCTTATTATGGCTACGACAGCTATCAGGAAGTGGAAAACTCTCTCTTCAGAGCTGTAGTTGAGAGAAATATCAAGCTGCTTTACTACAAGCCGATGAAGGAAACAGATGATAGCTTCACATATATTACCGACATTAACGAGTATAAAGAAAGCTTTGCTCATCTGGAGGAAAGACTTGCCGAGCACGGAATTTCCATTGGAGATGCTTCCCCGTCTGAGGCATATCAGGTGCCGCTTATCATAAAAATTCTCACCGCAATCGGTGCTGCGGCAGCTGCGCTTCTTTGCCTGAGAGCGGTATTTGCTATCAAGAACAAGTGGCTCTATCTGCTGATGATATTGGCGGTAATAGGAGTTGTCGGAGCTTACTTTGTAGCTCCTAACCTCGCCTGCCTGCTAACCTCGTTTGCAGCAGCAGTTTTTATGGGCTGTCTGGCAGTTATTTGGCTTTTGTATCGAAGCCGCAGCATAAGAGAAACAATTGCCCCGGATTCATCTGTTTTCAAAATCGGAGCAAGAGGAACCGGAGTTCTTGTTGGCGGAGTGCTAATTTCCTTGGCAGGAGCAATGATGACTGCTGCGCCTATTTCGAGTATTAATTACATGCTTGAGCTCGATATTTTCAGAGGCGTAAAAGTAGCTCAGCTTGCACCGATAGCATATTTCGCTTTGATTTTCGTGATTATCGGGCTTTATATGTGGACCGGCAAGAAAAAGACAACACTGGAGATGAGAGATATAAAGTGGGTGCTTGGATACGATATTAAGGTGTGGATGATATTCCTGCTCATGTTAATCGGGGCAGTAGGAGCTGTATATATTTTGAGAACAGGACATGAGTCTTCCTTAGAGGCATCAAATCTGGAGCTAATGTTCAGAAACTATCTGGAAGAAATCCTCTATGCAAGACCGAGAACAAAGGAATTCCTTTTCGCCTTCCCGGCTGTGATACTATTTGTTTACACGCTTATCAGGGACTGGAGAATTTTATCCTTCTTGTTTGGAGCGGCAGCGACAATCGGATTTACCTCAGTAATCAACACCTTCATGCATATTAGAACACCGCTTGAGCTGGGCTTTGCAAGAACAGGCGGCTCCTTAGCAGCAGGGATAGTGATTGGTTTCATATATTTGTTAATTCTGGAAATTATTTACAGAACATACAGGAAAGTTAGAAATAAAGTACAATGCATAGAATAGTTGTATCAGGATATTATGGATTTAACAACATAGGTGACGAGTCGATACTAACTGCTGTTTTGGCCAGTCTTAGAGACCAGATAGACAATTTAGAAATTACCGTTCTCTCACAAAATCCGACCTCCACCAAGCGAAAATACAATGTAAATTCGGTGGAAAGAATGAATATTCCAAAAATAATTGGAAGCATTGCAAAGTCGGAGCTGCTAATCAGCGGAGGCGGCAGCCTCTTGCAGGATGTAACCAGTAAGAAAAGCATACTCTACTATCTTGCAATAATGTGGATTGCTCTTCTGATGAGAAAAAAGGTATTCATTTACAGCCAGGGTATAGGGCCGGTAAATTCGGGCTTTAACAAAAGGCTCATGATAATGACTCTGAAGAGAGTTGATAACATCGTTGTCAGAGACGAGGGCTCAAGGGAGTTTCTTTTAGACAACGGAATTCCAGGTGATAAAATTGTGGTAACTGCGGATCCGGTCATAAGAATAAAACCGCCTGCACTTTCAGAGGGTAAAAGAATTCTTGAAGAAGCGGGGTTGAAGCCTGAAGAGGAAGGTCCTGTGGTTGGCCTGGCAATAAAAGGCAGACTCAACGATGAAGATTTTATCAACGAAATCTGCATAGGCATAAGGGATATTAAGGAAAGCTACAATGCCAGAATTGTGTTGATTCCTTTCCATTATACGGAGGATATGCCGATAACCAGAGAAGTTGCATACAGACTGGGCAAAGACGTGTATATGATACAGCGAAAATGCCTGTCGGAGGAAATGCTTTCAATTATCGGAAATCTCGACCTGTTGGTAGGAGTCAGACTACATTCACTTATTCATGCGGCGATTATGGAGGTTCCGATGATAGGAATCTCATATGATCCAAAGGTAAACTCCTTTATGAAGTCAATGGATCTGAGAGCAATGTGTTCGGTTTATGACTTTAAGGGGGAATACCTCCTTGAAGAATATGAAAAGGTCATGAACAACAGCGAAAAAATTAAGGAAAAGGTAGCGAAACATAAGGCGGTGCTGATAGAAAAGCTGGGTCTTAACGAGAAACTTATCAGCAAACTGATTGGAGAGACCGATAATGAGTGAAGAAAGAATAAAAATCTTAGGGGTTCCCGTCGACATGGTAAATTTTGATTCGGCACTGAGCCGTTTCAAGGAGTTTATTGAAAGCGACGGGGTAAGCCTTATTGTGACCCCTAATTCGGAAATAGTGGTAAATGCCACAAAAAACGAAGAGCTGCAGAGGGCTATTCAATCGGCAGAAATGGTTATTCCGGATGGAATAGGTCTGGTGTACGCCTCAAAAATATTGGGTCACCCGCTCGAAGAAAGAGTGACAGGAATAGATTTTTTAGGAAAGTCTCTGGCATATCTGGCGGAAACCGGCAAGTCTGTTTTCCTTTTCGGGAGCAAGCCGGGAATTGCGGAAAAAGCCGGAGCAAAAATGGAAGAAGCCTATCCGGGACTAAAGGTTGTCGGGACACGAAACGGCTACTTCAAACCCGAGGAGGAAGAGGAAATAATCGCCGAGATTAATGCGGCAAAGCCCGACCTTCTCTGCGTTGCACTGGGCTCACCTAAGCAGGAGCTTTTTGTGCTGAAATATAAAGAAAGGCTGACGGCCAAGGCTGCAATAGGCATAGGCGGTAGCCTCGATGTGTGGTCCGGAGAGCTAAAACGAGCTCCGGAATTCTACAGAAATCACGGACTTGAATGGCTTTACAGGTTTATCCAGGAGCCTACAAGATATAAAAGAATGTTGGCGCTGCCGGCATTCATGTTAAAAGTTATTTTTAAAAATAATAAATACTAAAAAGGAGAAAAAATGATTAACGTTGACGACGTAAAATCTGCTGCCCGTAATATACGATGCGATGTAATCAAGGCTATTTCTGCAGCAGGTTCAGGACACCCAGGCGGCTCACTTTCAGCCACCGACATCTTAGCAACTCTTTACTTCTACAAGATGAACGTAAATCCGGAAGATCCTAAGGCAGAAAACCGGGATAAGTTCGTTCTTTCAAAGGGACATGCTGCTCCGGCTCTTTATGCAACTCTTGGAAGAAGGGGTTACTTCAATGTAGAAGAAATGTATAGCCTCAGAAAAATCGGTTCTATTTTCCAGGGACATCCAGACATGAACAAAATTCCGGGAGTGGAAATGTCTACTGGTTCCTTGGGACAGGGCTTCTCAACTGCTGTTGGAATGGCACTTGCAGGAAAGATAGACAACAAAAAGTCTAAGGTTTATGTACTTTTAGGCGACGGTGAAATTCAGGAAGGTATAGTTTGGGAAGCGGCAATGTCAGCTGCCAACTACAAGCTTGATAATCTGGTTGCTATCTTAGACAACAACGGTCTGCAGATTGATGGTCGAAATGACGATGTTATGAAGGTTGAACCTGTATACGAAAAGTTTGAAAGCTTTGGCTTTGAAGTAATGGAAGCAGACGGTCACGACATTGAAGAACTGGCCGAAAAGCTCGATGCTGCCGACGAGGTTGAAGGCAAGCCGGTGCTTATCATCGCAAGAACAGTCAAGGGCAAGGGCGTTTCCTATATGGAAGACGTTGCAGGCTGGCACGGAAAAGCACCAAATGCAGAAGAAACAGAAAAAGCTTTAGCAGAACTTGGAGGTGAGCAGTAATGGCTGAAAAAATGGCTACAAGACAGGCTTACGGTGAAGCTCTCGTAGAAAACGGGGCAAAAAATAAGGACCTGGTGGTATTAGATGCTGACTTATCCAAGTCAACAATGACAGTTAAGTTCTCAGAAGCTTACCCTGAAAGATTCTTTAACATGGGTATTGCCGAACAGAATATGTATGGTGTGGCAGCTGGTCTTGCTGCATCAGGAAAAACCGTAGTAGCAAGTACCTTTGCTATGTTTGCTACAGGAAGAGCGTTTGAAATAATCAGAAATTCCATAGGATATACACATCTCAATGTAAAAATCTGTGCTACACATGCAGGTGTAACCGTTGGTGAAGACGGTGCATCACACCAGGCTATAGCCGACCTGGCTCTCATGAGAGAAATTCCGGGAATGATCGTTGTCAATCCTTCGGACGGAGTCTCTGCAAAGAAAGCTTTAGATGCTGTTCTTGCAATAGACGGCCCATGCTATGTAAGATATGGCAGAGCGTCTGTTCCGGTAGTTTATGACGAAAGCCTCAAGTTTGAAATAGGAAAGGGCATTCAGGTAAGGGACGGAAAAGACGTAGCTCTTATCGCTACAGGCATAATGGTAAATGAAGCAATTCAGGCAGCAGAAATCCTTGAAAAAGAAGGAATAAGCGCAAGAGTAATTGACATACACACAATCAAGCCTATAGACGAAGACATTATTGTAAAGGCTGCAAAGGAAACAAAGGGTATAGTAACCTGTGAAGAACATACAATAATCGGTGGTCTCGGCTCTGCGGTTGCAGAAGTAACAGCTAAAAAGGCGCCTGCAAAGATCAGCATGATCGGTGTTCAGGACAGATTTGGTCAGTCAGGAAAGCCTGACCAGCTCATGAAGGAATATGGGCTTACCGCAGAAGACATAGTTAAGGCTGCAAAGGGTCTGCTGTAATCTTCAGGAATAGTGGCGTAGTGCTATTAAACCTGCCCTCTCCGCGAAACGCGGAGGGGGTATGTATTTGACCCGTATTGGAAGAATATGGAAGAACTTGTAATAAATTGAAAATTATCTTGCTTTTTCCAAACGGAATGATATAATTAGCCTATCAAAAGTCGAAAAAACGCTGCAGAGAAAATGAATAACGGGCAAAAAGAGTTAAACATAAGGAGGATAAATGGGATATAAGGATATCAGGGGGACTGCCCCATTAGAAAAGCTTAGTAAAGACACCGAAAACAGGGTGGGGGTTGTCAGCCTTAGCAGAGGAGGCGGAGCAACCTTTATTTGCAGTCTTCTCAGACGGGAGAGCACGAGTGCCAACAAAAAAATAGATCTGATTGACCTCGGAGAGGACAGGGAGACCTCAATTATTAACACAATGCTGGTGGTAGCAGATTGCACCGCCGAGGTAAGCGACAATTTCCCCAAAATGATAAACCACCTGAAAAAAAGAGAGGTAAAATTCGGCCTCGTTCTGAACAAATATAATGAGGAAAATATTAACGAGGCGCTTGCAGCTTTCTGCGAAGGCCTCGATTCAAAAATACCTGTATTTCGTGTGCCGGTAATAGAAACGGAGCGTTTTACCGACTTATATAACTATGTGTTTTACAATTAAAAAAGCCGTTTTCGGTTAAAATCATATCCATGGGGATATCGTGAGGTTCCGTTGGCAGCAGGTCATCTTTTAATAACTGGAAGTCATAGCAAAGCCCGATTTTCAACGCCTTTTTTCCTATCCTTGCCAAAAACCGGTCATAATATCCCTTACCAAAGCCCAGCCGACCGCCTTTTTTATCAAAGACAATGCCGGGAACAATAATTATATCTATAGTCGAAGGCTCGCAGGCACTGCATTTTTCCGGATCCGGCTCCATTATTCCAAAAGGGCCCGCCTTCATGACCGATTGGTCGGAACAGTAGTAGGGAATAATCTCAGAGCCCGTCACCCCTGGCAGAACAACAGAAGCTCCGGAGGCTGTAAGTTTTTCTATAAGAGGTATAGTGCAGGCCTCTTTTTTAAACGAAGAATACACCATTATGGTTTTTTCCTTCACCCGGCTCCTCTGTTCGGATGAGAAAAACCGGCTGCAAAAGGTGAGAGAAGCGTTTTCAACGAAGCTTGCGCTAAGCTGGTCCCTTTGTTCGATATAGGTCTTTCTATATAGTGCTTTTGTCATAATTCTATCCTTTATGTTGTGCAAAAAGTGTAAATATTGTTACATTTTGTTGAATATTGGGTTGCTATTTCCAAAATGAACCCGCATTTCATAGAAAAATAAGCTAATTTATTATATAATAATGTATTGAAAAGTGAAAGTTATTAATTTTGCCGCTCAGCAAAGACCAGACAGGCTAAACAAGGAATTATTTATGATATGAAAAAGCAGGGTCAATAACTGACGAGCAGAGGAAAACAGGTAGAGATTATGATAGTATTCGATAATGTAACAAAATACTACGACGATAAGGTTGCTGTGGAAGACCTGTCAATGATTATTGAAGACGGCGAATTTGTCTTTCTTGTAGGGAAGAGCGGCGCCGGCAAATCCACATGTATCAAGCTTTTGTTAAAAGAAATAGAAGCCGATGAGGGAACCATTCTCGTAGACGAAAGAGAAGTTACCGGAATGCCTAAGAGGCTTGTGCCGAAACACCGAAGAAAGATTGGAATAGTTTTCCAGAATTTCAGACTTCTGCCGAAGAAGACTGTTTATGAAAATATCGCATTTGCTATGAATATAGTCTATGCATCGAGAAGAAAAATCAAGCCGTCGGTACAGGAAGTGCTGAAGCTTGTCGGGCTGGAGGACAAGGAAAAAATGTACCCTGACCAGCTGTCGGAGGGCGAACAGCAGAGAGTTGCCATAGCTCGAGCAATCGTGAATAAGCCTACTCTGTTGATTGCAGACGAACCTACAGGCAACTTAGACCCCGATACAGCTTGGGGAATAATGGAGCTTCTGCAGAAAATCAATGACGCAGGAACCACCATAGTAATGGTAACTCATGCGAAGGATATAGTTGACCGAATGGAAAAGCGAGTTATTGTAATTGACGATGGAATTATAGTCAGAGACTCAAAGAAGGGGGCGTATACAGAAGATGAAGAGATTTAGTTACGCCTTAAAACAGGCTTTTTCACAAATTCACAGAAACAGAAACATGAGCACAGCCTCCATCCTTGCGATCACGGCAATGCTTGCAATATTAGGCATATTCTTCATTCTGATGGTTAATGTCAACATGATGACAGCTAATGTAGAAGAGCAGTTCGATTGTGTTGAAATTTACCTTACTGACAGCATGACAGAGGCGGACGGCGCGGCTCTTACGGAGCAGATAGGAGGCCTTCCCGATGTTGCATCTGCTATTTACCTTTCAAAGGCGGATGCCCTTGAAGTAATGAAAACAAGGTGGGGAGACAACGCGTATCTTTTAGACGGGCTGGTTTCCAACCCTTTCCCTGCGACTATTGAGGTAAAGGCGACTGACATAGAAAAAGAAGCAGCAATGGTTGAGGCAATCAAGACCATAGAAAACCCCGGAATAGAAGAGATCAAATATTATCAGGAAGAAATAGATAAGATAATAAAGATTTCGGAATATATTGAAACCGGAGCTATTATTCTCATAGTAGTGCTTATTCTTATTTCCATGCTGGTAGTATCAAATACCATAAAAATTACGGTTCATGCAAGAGAAGACGAAATTCTTATTATGAAATATGTTGGTGCAACAAACTGGTTCGTCAGAGCCCCGTTCCTGATTGAAGGAATAGTAATCGGCTTTATCGCCTCAGTTTTAAGCACAGCAATAGTGGGCTTTGCTTACTACAAGTGCATAGACTTCTTTACACCGAAGTTCCTTGCTTTCTTCAACAGCGGTCTTGTGCCGTTAGAGTTTATTATATACAACCTTGCGATAATATTTGCAGCTCTTGGCATTTGCATCGGGGCCCTTGGAAGCATACTTTCAATGAGAAAGTTCCTTTCGGCGTAGGAGGTCAGCTATGAAAAGAAAGCTAACTATAATATTGTCAGTAGTTCTGGTTTTGGCGTTAGCGGTGGCTTCGGTTGCTTCATATGGCGAATCCAGCAAGCAGAAGCTGAACACGGTTAACAAGAAAATCAGTGCAACAAAGTCTCAGATTACTATTACGCAGAACAAAATCAACGCCTATTCGTCTCAGATTAACACGCTGAATAATCAGATAGTAGTAACAGAGAATGATATTGCTAAAACACAGAATGAAATACAGCAGACTTTGGCAAAAATAGCGCAAAAGAAGCAAGAATTAGAAGAAAAGAGCAAGCAAATTGCCAAGCAGAACGACGACCTCAACTCAAGACTGAGGACAATGTATAAAAATGGTGAGGCCGGCTACCTTCAGGTGATTTTGGGCTCGTCCTCTTTCAGAGAGCTGCTTACAAACATCGACATGATTTCCAGAATTTATTCTCAGGATCAGGAATTCATGAAGACCTTACAGAAGCAGTACGACGCACTTGCCGATGTGAAGCGTGAGCTGCAGGAACTCAATGCCCAGCTTCAGGAAAAAGAAGCCCAGCTTGAAAGCCAGAAGGCTCAGCTAAGCGCACAGAAAACAAAGACAGAGAGCCTGAAGGCTGATGCCGAGGAAGATAAGGCAGCTCTTGCAAATGAGCTTGACTACTTAGAAGCCTCTGCATCTCAGATTCAGCAGATAATCAAGCAGGAGGAAGCTGCCGCAAGAGCAGCTGCAGCAGCGGCCAAAAAGTC
>DCGW01000055.1:12969-20386 GCA_002315335.1 Firmicutes bacterium UBA1768
GGATATAGAATTCACCCGATTTCAGGCACAAGAAAGCTGCATACAGGAATAGACTTTGCTGCGCCAAAGGGCTCAAGATGTGTTGCGGCAGCAGCAGGAACGGTTATTTATTCCGGCTGGGTTAGCGGCTACGGCAACACAGTAATGATCAGCCACGGCAGCGGCATAGTAACCCTATACGGACACAATACATCAAACGCGGTTTCAAAGGGTGCCTCGGTCAGCCAGGGTCAGACTATAGCCTATATTGGCTCGACCGGAAACTCAACAGGACCACACTGTCACTTTGAGGTAAGAGTAAACGGCAAAGCGGTAAATCCAATGTCGTACCTTAAAGGGTAGCTAATCGTTATTGTTTGGAGAAGCATTTTATGAAAAAGTGGATAATAAGTGCGGATAAGGAGTCCCCTCAAATTGAGGGGATTTCTCCGAGTATAGTCGGACTTCTTGAAAGCAGAGGCATATGCGGGGAGGCAGAAATAAAGGAGTTTCTGTCGGACAAACCTGTCAGAACCCACGACCCGTTTCTGCTGAAGGGAATGGACGCTGCAGTAGAAAAAATAAAAATGCACATAGAAAAGGGCAGCAAAATCTGCATTTACGGAGATTATGACGTGGATGGGGTTACCGCTTGTTGCCTGCTTTTTGAATTTTTGACAAATATTACCAAGAAGCTGGAGATTTATATTCCAGATCGCAGAGAAGAAGGCTACGGTCTTAACAAAGCGGCAGTAAAAAAAATCAGAGACGGCGGCTGTGACCTTATTATTACGGTAGACTGCGGAATAACTTCTTATGAAGAGGTTACTTATGCAAAGGAAACAGGACTGGAAATAATAGTGACAGACCATCACACTCCGCAGGATAAGCCGCTTGGCTGCATAACTATCAATCCAAAACAAAAGGATTGTCCATATCCGTTCAAAGAGCTCTGCGGCTGTGGACTTGCCTATAAGCTTGTTCAGGCGCTGCAGCGAAATATGAAGTTGGACAGAAAAACCTTAGTTAGGGGACTCGACCTTGTTGCCATTGCAACGGTTGCTGACATAGTGCCGCTGCTTGACGAAAACAGAACTCTTGTAAAGTATGGCCTCAAAGAGCTAAATAAAAAGAAGAGGATAGGCCTTAATGCTCTTATCACTACTATCGGAGGAAGCTTTGGCTCTAAAGTTATTGGCTCTGGCGACATAGCTTTTAATATCGGCCCGCACATCAATGCGGGAGGCAGGGTCGATTCGGCTGAGGTCGGGCTCAAGCTTTTGCTTGAACAGAACCCGGCAAAGGCGCTGCACCTTGCGGAAAGACTTGTTGAGAACAATAACCTCAGAAAGGAGCTTCAAAACAAAGGCTATGAAGAAGCTCTGCAGAATATCAGAACCGACGCGGACCGCTTCGTGCTGGTTTCGGGGGCAGATATTCATGAGGGCGTTGCGGGAATAGTTGCCGGCAAGCTCAAGGACGAGTTCAATAGACCTGCACTAATTGTAACCAAGAGCGAAAAGGAAGGCGTTCTCAAGGGAACGGGAAGGTGCATAGACTCAATAAATCTTTATGATTTTCTCAATACCCAGTCGCATCTGTTTCTCAACTTCGGCGGTCACAGGGCGGCTTGCGGCTTTAGCCTCAGGGAAGAAGCTTTGGAAGAATTTGAAGCTGGTCTGGAAGAGACTTTTGATAATCTGAGAGCAGATAACCCTGGCATTTTAGATGAAATAGTAAAAATAGACAGTAGGTTAAAACTATCAGAAGCAACTAATGCTTTTGGTTGGGAGATAGAAAAATTGGAACCCTTTGGTCAGCTTAACCAACGACCATTGTTTGCTGTTGAAAGAGTCTTTATTAAAAACTTCAAGCTTGTAGGAAAGGAAAGAGAGCACTGCAGGTTTGACTTATATGACCTTGACGGAAATTCTTTAGAATGTATAATGTTTGGTGCAGAGCCTCAGTTCAGAGGGCTGGTTTTTGATGGCAGACCAATGGATTTTGCGGGGAGAGTAAACATGAATTATAGGGGTGGAGCCTTCAATATTCAGTTTATTCCGATTGATTTCCGTTTTAGCAAATGAGAGCTGGAGCAAGGAGAAAATGGACGATAAAATACTTTTGTCTTCTATTGAGGATAAAATTCGCCAGAGTGAAAAGCGGTCTATGGTGACTAATACGGGGTTTCTGGACATGAGACAGCGAAGTCTGGCAGATAATCTTATAAAAAACAGAGGCATCAGGCATACTTTTGATGGTGGATATGCCGAAGCTGAAAGAACAGTACTGGTATTTCTTCCCGAATATGTGTATAATTATGTGGATATGTCAAATGACGAAAGACCTATTACAGTATTGCGTGCTGTTTTGGATAAAAAGGCCAAGCCTCTGACACACAGAGACTATTTGGGTTCACTTATGGCTCTTGGCATAAAAAGGGAGTGCATAGGTGATATTATTGTGAGAAGCGATGGCGCCGATATTGTCGTCCTGAAGGAGATTTCCGACTTTCTGCTAATGAATTATTATCAGGCGGGTCACACAAACCTCTCTGTTTCGGAGGTTGCTTTGTCGGAAATCAGGGAGCCGGAATATCAGACAAAGGAAAAGACAGATACTGTTGCGTCCTTAAGGCTGGACAATATCGTTTCGACGGCCTTTGGCGGTTCAAGGACAGCTGCGGCAGGCGAAATAAAGATGGGTCTGGTTTATGTCAACAATCTGTTAGTGGAGAAGACGGATTACAAGCTAAAGGAAGGCGACAAAATCGTTCTTCGAGGCAAAGGAAAGGCCCTGCTTAAAGAAGTGGGCGGCGAAAGTCGAAAGAACAGGATTTTTGTCAGAATAGAGAAATATATTTAATTAAGCCTGCCTGTTCATACGAAGGGTAAGGGGTAAAAAAGAAAACCCGCAGGCGTTTTCGACTTGCATTGGTGAGTCGGTCGCGGAAAAGAGTGAGTCAGATGAAGAAGGTTTTAGCGGTCAGCTTAATATTTATTGCAGTTTTTCTCTGTGCGGCTGCTCCTATGGCAGCGACGGAGACCGAAAACAATGCAACTGCTTCCAAAGAAGTACAAAATAAAGCTGTGATTTCCGATTTAACTGAATACAATAATACAGATATGCTTGTTCTTCACAAGAATGGTGATATCGAAGTAAAGCCTTACAATAATAACCTTGAGCTGGCAGCAAATATTGCGAAGGCAGGGGTTGATGAGGATGTTGAAATAGTTCAGCCGGACTATGATTATAAGTCTTCCTCTATCACAAACGACCCAAACAGCAAATATCAGTGGGGTCTTTACAATGACGGCTCGGCAGCTCTTTCCTCGTACCTCGGAAAATACGATGGGGGAAAGCCTGTAGAAGTATGTGAGGGACTCGATATAAATATAATTCCGGCGTGGAAAATCAGCCAATGGGGTCAGAATGCACAGACCATCGTAGCGATAATTGACACAGGCGTTGATATTTCTCATACCGATTTTAACCCTGATAGCTTCTGGGTGAATAGTGAGGAAATACCACAGAATGGAATTGATGACGATAATAATGGATATATCGACGATATAAATGGTTGGAATTTCTATGATGACAGGGCAAATATTGCATATGGGACAGATAATCCTCATGGAACTCATGTGGCGGGCACAATCGTTGCGAAGAGCAATAACGGCGAGGGCGTAGCGGGTGTTGCAAGCGTGACCGATGTTAAGCTGATGGTATTAAAGACCTTAGGCGGCAATAACCAGACAGGAAAGACAAGCAATATAGTAAGAGCCATCAGATATGCAAAAAACAAGGGCGCTGTTATCTGCAATCTCAGCATGGGAACAGAGGTTTACGATGAATTGCTTTATAAAGAAATTAAGGAGTCAGGAATGCTCTTTGTTATTTCTGCGGGCAATGGAGGAGCAAACTGCGATGAGGTTCCTGCATATCCGGGATGCTTCGACCTTGAAAACATTATTTCCGTAGCAAATCTCAAACCGGACGGAACCCTTAACGACCAGTCAAACTATGGGGCTTCTTCGATTGAAATTGCTGCGCCGGGTACTTTCATACTCAGCACAGGTGAAAAAGGCAAATATATAATGATGTCAGGTACTTCTATGGCAGCACCTTTTGTTACAGCTGTGGCCGCTTTGATACATTCATATAATCCGGAGCTTAGTGCAACAGAAATACGTTCTATCATTTTGGAAACTGCCAGACCTCTGCCCGGTTTGGAAGGCAAGGTTATGACCGGAATGGTTGATGCCGGTGCGGCGATGGACAGAGCGTCGATGCCATTTGTAGATATTACTGCGGGAGAGACTTATTATCCGGCGGTCAGCTACCTGTTTAAGCACCGATACATGATAGGAACCTCGGCTACAGAGTTTTCTCCGAACCAGACGCTGACGAGAGCGACGGTAATAACTATATTAGGGAGAATTGCCGGAGCGGAGGAGCAGGACACCGACACCTATAAAGATGTGGAAAACGGCTCGTGGTACAGCGGATATGTCGGTTGGGCAAACAACAACGGCATAGTTTTAGGCTACGGAGATGGAAACTTCGGTCCGTATGATAAGGTTAAGGCTTACCAGCTCAACTTAATTATTTCAAGATATGCTGCAACCTTAGGCAAGGAATACTCAACAGGCCTCGAGGGAGAAGGTTTTCTGACAAGAGGCGAAACAGCAAAGGCAATTTATGATTTTCTGATGACTTTGGAAATGGACTGAGCTATTAAGGCATAATCCGGTCGGATGATGGCAGAGTCCATGTCAAGGTCAGGTTATTTAGGAGAAGCTAATGAAAATTTATGTTATGCGTCACGGCGAGACAGACTACAATAAAGAAGGCAGACTGCAGGGCTGGGTGGACAACCCGCTTAACGACTATGGGGTTTTGCTCGCTGAAGAGACCGGTAAGGGAATGAAGGAAGCGGGAATAAAGTTTGATGCGGCATTTTCATCTTCTCTGAAAAGAGCAAAAAAAACCGCGGAAATCGTGCTTGAGAAAACCGGCTGTGGCGATGTAGACGTGCAGATCGATGACAGAATAATAGAAATAAATATGGGCGACTGGGAAGGAAAAAAATTCAAACCCGGTGAGGCCGAAATAGATACAGTCGAAGTTCGCAAGTTTTTTGACAATCCGCTTAAAGGAGGCAGCTTCCCCGGTGGCGAAGGAGTCCGCGATGCGATGGTAAGAACACAGGAATTTCTCAGAGAGCTTGCGGAAAAGGACTATAAGTCGGTTCTGGTTTCTTCTCACGGCTGTGCGGTCAGGGCAATGCTCAACTTCATGTATGAGGAACCAAACAGGTTTTGGCAGGGAAGAGTTCCGTTAAACTGTGCGGTTAATATTATTGAGGTTAATGATGGGAAATTCGAGTTTGTAGAAAAAGATGCGATTTTCTATCCAAAAGACCTGATAATTGACAGGTATGTAAGGTTTTAAGGGTGGTGCTGTCAGATTGGCTTGTCTCGGATAAGACGGGACGATACAATAACGTGTAGTAACAAACGGGACTTTAAAAACCAAAGTGAGTATTGTTAATTCGGAGGCTGAGGAAGGAAGGATTTTTTATGCTTAATTGTCTGGTAGTGGGAATAGGCGGCTTTGTGGGTTCTGTTTTGCGTTACCTTGTAGGGCGTATTCCTATTGATGAAGCTTATGTTTTTCCTATAAAAACCTTGGCCGTAAACATTATTGCGGCATTGATAATAGGAGTGGTTGCCGCTCATGTGGCACGCAATCCGGCACTTAGCTCTCGATTTGACCTTCTTTTCAGAGCAGGCTTTTGCGGTGGATTTTCAACCTTTTCGGCCTTCTCTCTGGAAACGGTAAGGCTTTTTACCGGAGGTCATTGGATGATGGCGGTGTGCTATATTGTGATAAGCGTTGCGGCCTGTGCAGGCGCTGTTGTTTTAGGCTCCTGGTTGATTAACGCATAGTAGAGCTTTTTGAGCTAACCGAGGAGAGGTTTTATGAGAAAGGTGTTGGGCTGCGTTAAGCGTGCGCAAAACGAGTTTAATATGATTGAAGAGGGCGACGTGGTCGGAGTAGGTCTTTCCGGTGGGAAGGACAGCATGCTTCTGCTTCGTGCCCTTTGTCTTTTCAGGGCCTTTGCTCCGGTTTCCTATGAGGTAAAGGCAATAACCGTAGATATGGGCTTTGAAGGCTTTGACTTGGAAAAAATCGCTGGCTTTTGCGAAGCCAATGGGGTTGAACATATTGTAGTGCCCACAGAATTGGGGAAACTGATTTTCGAGGAAAGAAAGGAAACCAACCCTTGTTCTCTGTGCTCCAAAATGAGGAGGGGTATTTTAAACAGAGTATGTGCAGAAAGGGGAATAAGCAAGCTGGCGCTCGGCCATCATGGGGACGACCTGATTGAAACCTTCCTGATGAGCATGCTCTATGAATCGAGGGTTTCGGCTTTTAAACCTGTCACGGGCTTTGAAAGGACAGAGGTTGTGCAGATAAGACCGTTGATTTACGCTCTTGAAAAAGACCTTGAGGAAGCCGTCGAAAGAGAGGGTATAGAGGCAGTGGTCAATCCGTGTCCCGCTTCAGGCTATACCGAAAGAGAGAAGATGAAACCCATAATTGATGAGATGGAGAGGGTTTCAGGAGCGCCGAGAACACATATCATAAGTGCGATAATAAAAAACTACCACTAAAATAGTAGTGGCAAAAATATTTATGTAAACTCGCCCTTGGCCGATGGGGAGAGGGGTGTTCGGAGCGGAAACTGTGGAATTTACCCATTTCTGAAAGCATCCAATTGTCAACAAAATGTTGTCCACAACTCTACAAAAAAGCTGTGGAAAAAACCCACAGCTCAAATCATTGGAATTCCAACATTCTTAAAAAGGCGCATTTATTTATCCACAGGTTATCCACAGATTTTTCACAGCAATTCAATAACCATTTTTGAACCACCATGGAGAAAATTTCCATATTTGAAAAAGGTTCACAAGAAACTGTTTTTCGGAAAAGAAAAAGAGATTTACATAAATAACTTTGGTTTATTCGCCAGCAATTTCACATTCATGAAAAAACCGCCTGGCATTTGGCCAAACGGTTTTTGCGCTACGTTTATTTGCTCGATTATATCGAATTGACACACGTAAATGCTGATGATTAGCTTGTCATCCTGCTCTTCAGGACGGTTTCTATGTAGTCAAACAGCGGTTTTAATTCTTTCGGAACCTTGCTTGGTTCGTAATATGTGATATAGGCTAGTTTGATAAACAACGCTTAATTGTTGCTTCATCAAAACCAGAGTCCTCTGCTGCTTCTGTAATGGTAAGTCGGCCTTTTTTGATTAACTCAACAAGTATGTTTAATCGCCCTTCTTGGCGACCTTCTTCGCGTCCTTCTTCGCGCCCTTCTTGGCGACCTTCTTCGCGCCCTTCTTCACGTCCTTCTTCACGTT
>DCGW01000089.1:0-236 GCA_002315335.1 Firmicutes bacterium UBA1768
TTCCTGACTAACCTTTGCCCTGCAATTATTAGTCGCCTGGGTGTGACAAAGGTACAGAACTTCCTTGATATTTTCAGGCAGATTAACCTTTGGGGAGTAGTAAAACTCAGCATTTGGAAGTAGATAGAGGATAGTTGATTTAGAAAAGCAAGATTTTAATTATTACAATTCATTACCCCTTTCGGAAGCGTTGAAAGATGAGCCGAAGGGGGTTTTTCTTTCGGCGACCGGTACTT
>DCGW01000089.1:315-2712 GCA_002315335.1 Firmicutes bacterium UBA1768
GTTTATAACACTAACAAATAGACTGATATGAAGGAGAATACAATGAAGAAAAAAATTATTGCATTAGTGTTGTCTGCGCTGATGGTTTTGACCGCGCTGCCGGTGTATGCTGGGGGGGTCACTACCTCAACTAACGAAAAAACGTTAAAACCGCTCACCGTAACCTATGGTATGGAGGGGCTTAATTATACCAGCCTGGGGGACTCTATCAGCTTTGGCTTTGGGCTTGATGAGAATTGTACCGGGAAGGATGAATACATAAAAGTAATGACCTACTCAGATGACTACTATAAGTATGAGGTGCCAGGGGCTTATCCTATATTGCTGAAGCATTATCTTAAGGTTGCTGATGCAAACTTCTTCCAGGGTTCAATTTGCGGATCGAGGCAGCAGGAGCTCTGCTATCTAATAGATAACAGCTCTGTGGAACCTGATGCCTACTATACAGGTCTTGGGTCATGGTTTTTTCCTAAAAATAGTAGTCAGCAAGCTGACTTAGAACGGCTCACTGAGGATTACGGCAGCGCTGTAAAAAATGCTGATTTCATATCCATTTCGGCAGGGGGCAACACCACAATGACCTTAATGTTTATTCTGGATGACAACTGGGGCAAATCGGCGTTTGCTGTCGACTTAAACAGATACTACGGCAAAGCAGCTACGACTGCGTTCTATTCAACTAAGTCGGCAATTCTTGCTCAGGCTAAGCTGATTGACAACCTTGCCGGACAGAAAAAAACTGAAGATGAAACCTATGCGGAAAAGGTTGAGTATTTATTTGATGTAATAGAGACTATATTGTATTCGATGGGTCAAAATGCCAAAGAAACTGAGCTTTTACTTGACCTGATTCATTCAAAGAACAGCAAAGCAGTAATAGCATACAGTGGCATACCTGTTATTTTTTCGGGTTATGATTTAAAGATTGGAAACCTGTTGATAGATTTAGAAAAAATAATGAAACCAATGGTATCTGTTATTAATTTGGCTGTTAAGAATGCGGCAGAAGAGAGAAGCTCCTATGTGAGATACATAGATGTTTCTGATGTTGACCTGTGTACTGCATCGGATTTTGGCCCAGTTATCGAACTAAAAGAAGATTTTACTAAAATAATATCAAACTATCCTGAAATAACTCACCCATCATATAAGGGACATCAGCAGATTGAACAAAGAATCCTTGCAAGCTTTGAGTTCAAGCAGGAAGTCACCGGCTTCTCCAAAGTAAAGAACCTGATAGAAAACATAAATACTATGGTAAGAAGCAGGCTGGGCACATTAAAAATCCAGAACTTTATCGCAGCTGTTAAGCAGTTCAACCCGTTTGGACTAATTAAAATAGACTGGTCAGGCCTGACCCTTTTCAAATAAAGAAAGTAAAAAACAGTTACCCCTTTTGGAAGCGTTGCAAGACGCCGCCGAAGGGGGTTAGCTTAATGGAGTAAAATTTCTGGTATTCAAGATGCTCTTTAATAACAATATACACCCGATTATTGTGGTATTTACTTTTCAAAAACACAAAATCTGCATTGAAAACGGAAGCTATTTGTGATAGGATAAGGTCGAGATAACGAGACAAGACTTTGGAGAGGATGACCGAGGTTTATGGAAAGGAGAAAAGTGTCGTGAAGAAAAAGATTTTGGCTATAGTTTTGTGCTTTGCAATGGTTGTGTGCTGCCTGCCGACTTTTGCATTTGCGGCTTCTGACCAGATGAAGGTTGGAGACAATAGAGGAACTAAAGGCGTTGTCGACTATGTTGCACTTGGCGACTCTATTGCGGTTGGATTTGGTACAGGTGAATGTTCTATGAACTCCTATGAGGGCATCTATACAATCAATTGGAAAACCGGTTATGGCAGAGCTGCAGAGGGGGCTTATTCCAAGCAGCTGGAAAAGCTATATCCAAAAACTATGACAAGCTGGTCAGGAGCAATGTGCGGCTTAAGAGCTGAAGACGTGCTCAGCTTCATTAATAAGGACGAGTTTGGCGAACCAAATCATGGCGGAGATGATTATTTTTATAATTTCTATGAGAATACGCTTAAAAACTGTTATGTAGATGCGGTTGCGTCTGGCCCGATGAACTATTTTACATATTCTTATTTGCCGGGAAATATCGTTTATAGTGAAACTCCACCAACAATAAAAGAGATTAATAAAGATTTTACAAGCAGAATAAAAAATTCTGATTTCGTTACTATCACAGCAGGAGGCAACAACTTCTTTTCATATCTTTCTTCAAAGATAATAAACATTTTTGCTGGAACCTCACTCTATTCGATGGGTAATCTGGATGAAAGATGTTATTATGACTATATGCTGTATCCGGTTTATGTTTACGCATATCAGGCGGGAGATGAGCTTGACCAGGGAGTGTACAGCAATAATCCGACAA
>DCGW01000089.1:2885-11911 GCA_002315335.1 Firmicutes bacterium UBA1768
CCTCCTTTGACCTGACAACGATGAAGGCATATAAGTTCAGTGACTATGCAAATGTTCATGTGACTGTGCCTGGAACCACGGAAGAATATCAAGTGGGTCCTTATGGGGGTAAAACTGAAAAACAGTATATTGAAGACATGCAGAAATACTACAATCAGTTCTATCCGAATGAGTTAAACGACATCGATACCATAAAGGATTTAAATGAAAAGCTGACGGAATTATATCAGCGAGAACTCGATAATACTTCTAAGGCAGAGGAAGACTTAACCTGGTTCTACGACCAGAGCGTTGTTAACAAGTTCAATTTGGCGAGAACCGTTGCAGAAAAAGCCGCAAAGGTTGCTGGAAAAATAACCGGAAATGAAAGCCTCGATACCACAGTGACAGCAGTTTTCGACCTGATAAAGTCCATCCTTTACACAACCGCTTCGTTTAATGAGGCGCTTCCAGAGCTGGTTACATACATTCACAAGCTCAATCCGGATGCAAAAATTGCTATAACAGGGTTGCCGCCGGCATTCTGTGACTACGCAATTAAGGTTACTGACAAATACACCATCAATGTTGCTGACCTCGTAATGCCATTCTACAAGATTATTAACAAGAAGATGCAGAAGATAGCTGCTGATAATAGCGACTACTGTGTGGCAATAGACATTACCAAGGCTGAAATGATTTCACAGCAGAACATGGGAGCAATTTATGAAGCAGCTCAGCAGCTTCAGGGAAATAACAAAACCCTGAGCCCGGAGCTTACAACAAAATTATTTGCAGCTGGGTTAGTTTTACAATATGAGACAGAAAGTCAAAACCTTGATGCTGATACAATAGCTACGATAAAAAGTTATGCTTCAGGAATAACAAAGCTGAGCACACCTGACAGCTGTGGAAACCAGTACAGAATGACTGTAGACGCTCTGACCTTTGGAACAAGCGCTCTCACACAGATACCTCTTTCTCATCCATCTGAAGCAGGCCATGCTTACATCGCGAAACAGATTGACAATGCCTTTGACTTCACAATAGAAAAGAAGGGGATTATCAGAACCGCTCTTGAGAACCTCTGGAACGCAATCTTCAAAAATGATGGAAATTCATTCTTTAAGAAGCTGTTTGGTTCTGGCTTTTCGAGTCTGTTCAGCGGCAACCTGATAGCGGAGATGTTCAAGTAACATTCTGTAAGACACAATAATAACAAATGCAAGGAGGTGCCCTGAGGGGTGCCTCTTTTCCCTTCTCTGGCAATATTTTGCCTTAAAAGTGCTGAAAATTTCCTATTTACGGATAAAGTATTAAATGATATAATATACGAGTGTTACTCAAATAACGGACAAAATAAAATTTAATATAAATAGGAGGAATCTCATTTATGAAAGGCTATAATGGCGACAACATCAGAAACGTTGCACTCCTGGGACACGGCGGCTGCGGCAAAACCACATTCCTGGAAGCGGCTCTCCTCTCAACCGGAGTTATCAGCAGAATCGGTAAGGTTGAAGACGGAAACACAGTATCGGACTACGACAAAATGGAAATCGAAAAGGGTTACTCAATCTCAGCTTCCATCGTGCCGGTAGAATACAATAAAGTAAAGATTAACTTTATAGACACACCGGGTTTTTTCGACTTTGTGGGCGAAGTAAACTCAGCTATGGCAGCAGTAGATGCAGCAATGATTTTAGTAGATGCTTCTTCAGGTATTCAGGTTGGTACAGAAAAAGCATGGAATTCCTGCAAGCACTTCAATATGCCAAAGATGTTCATCCTTTCAAAAACAGACAAGGAAAACGTTGATACAGACGCATTAATTGCAGAGCTCCAGGATAAGTTCGGTTCTTCTGTAGTAACATTAGACGACAAGGACTCTCTCGTAGAGGTTATCGCTGAAACAGACGAAGCTCTCATGGAAAAGTTCTTTGAAGGCGAAGAATTCACAGACGAAGAGTTCAACACAGGCCTCATGAAGGGCTTTGCTGAGGGTTCAATCGTGCCTGTACTCACTTGCTCATCAATGCAGGGCGAAGGCATAAAAGAAATCTTAGACGCTGCAGTCAAGTTCGTTCCAAAGGCAAGCGCTCATGCACCATATAAGACAGTAGACGGCAAGGAAATCGAAGCAAGTGCTTCAGGCAAGCCAATCGGTTTCGTATTCAAGACTATTGCTGACCCATTCCTCGGAAAAATCAACCTCGTTAAGGTTATTTCAGGTAAGCTTTCATCAGGCATGGAAATGTACAATGCAAGAGCAGAAAAGGCAGAAAAAATCGCGTCTATCTTCTATCTCAGAGGAAAGACACAGGGAGACTGCCCGGGTGCTGAAGCAGGCGACATCGTAGCAGTTGCAAAAATGCAGTACGCTCAGACAGGCGATACACTTTGTGAAAAAGCTAACTTAGTTGAGCTTCCAGGCGTTGAATTCCCGAAGCCGGCTCTCTTTATCGCAATCGAGCCTAAGAACAAGGGCGAAGACGAAAAGGTTGGTTCAGGCGTTCACAAGCTCACTGAAGAAGACCCATCATTCGTATTAGAAAGAAACGTTGAAACAAAGCAGACTCTCCTCGGTGGTCAGGGCGAAATCCAGTTAGGTATCGTTCAGGCTAAGCTTAAGGAAAAGTTTGGCGTTGAGGTTCAGACTATAGAACAGAAAATCGCTTACAGAGAAACAATCAAGGGTAACTCAGACGTTCAGGGTAAGCACAAGAAGCAGTCAGGCGGCGCAGGTCAGTACGGCGACGTTCACATCAGATTCAGCCCATCACAGGAAGAATTCGAGTTCTCAGAAGAGCTCTTTGGCGGTTCAATTCCTAAGAACTACGTTCCGGCTATCGAAAAGGGTCTCGTAGAATCAATGCAGAAGGGCCCTCTCGCAGGCTGCAAGGTAGTAAACATTAAGGCTGTCCTTTACGATGGTTCATATCACGATGTAGACTCCAACGAAATGGCGTTCAAGATTGCTGCTTCATTAGCCTTCAAGAAGGGTATCGTTGAAGCTAAGCCGTGTCTCTTAGAGCCTGTAATGCACCTCGACATTACAGTTCCTGACGACTACATGGGCGATGTAATGGGCGACATGAACAAGAGAAGAGGTAAGATCCTCGGTATGGAACCTCTCGCAGGCGGTGGACAGAAGCTCATGGCTGAGGCTCCACAGGCTGAACTCTTCGACTATGCTATCGTATTAAGATCAATGACTCAGGCAAGAGGAAGCTTCGAGATGAACTTTGAAAGATACGAAGAAGTTCCTGCACACTTAGCTGACAAGATCATCAAGGAATACGCAGCAGAACAGGAATAGTTTGAATTGCATAACAAAATGACTTATAAAAGGCTGTCGCAGTAGTTGCGATGGCCTTTTTTCGCGGAGTCGGAGGATTGTTGCAAAGCTTACAGTGGGATAATAGCGCAACATCCGAGATATGAATGTACACACAAAAGGGACTTTACCAATGATTAGATTAGAAAACTCAGAAAAATTTTTTGTTTTAGTAAATGACAGACATTTTTATAGAAAAACATGAAAATGTCTGTCTCTGAACTGAAAAAAGCCGAAAATCAAGGGGATTTTTTCTTCAAGAGGACTGAATTTGAGTATAAATGCTTAATAAATGGAAAATTATGGTAATTTGCCGCCTAAAATAGCCTAAAATCGACTGATAGCCGGAAAAAAGACAGACATTTTTGCCCAATTAAGCAAAAGTGTCTGTCAAATGACCAAACAAAGCATTTCGCTTCACAATTTTTAGTTGAAATCTGAGATAGAACAGCGTATAATGGTCAAAGAAAGTCAAAAGCAAGCTGATCAGCAGAGATTTGATGATAATATAAAATCACAGTGACAGCAGCAGTTATAGAGAAAAGAGGAAGTTATGGCAAAGATGAGCGACCTTATCGAGGTCTTTATTAAAGAACTGCTTGAGGATAGCTTAGGCGAGATAGTCGAAATTCAACGAAACGAATTGGCCGGATATTTTAAGTGCGCCCCATCGCAGATTAATTACGTCCTGTCCACGAGATTTTCTGTGGACAGAGGCTACCTTATAGAAAGCCAGAGAGGCGGCGGAGGCTCAATAAAAATAATCAGACTTGAGCTTGAAGAGGAAGACTTCCTTACAAGAATAATGCGGGAGGTAGGCGACAGCATAACTCAGCTCAAGGCCGAGCAGACCGTCGACTTACTAAAAGAAAGAGAAGTAATCACAGGCAGAGAGGCCAACCTTATGAAGTCCGCATCGGCGGACAGGTCGTTGATCGGGCCTGTTAACCTTAGAAATCAGCTTAGGGCAAACCTTCTTAAAAACATGCTGGTTACTCTGAAAGAAAAGGAAGGGGAAGAATAATGGAATTAGGCAAATTTACACAGGAAGCAAAATTGGCTCTCGATGCGGCGCGAGACGAAGCCGTAGCTATGGGGCATAGTCTCATCGGCAGCGAGCATATCTTCCTTGGAATATTAAAAAGCGAAAGTCAGGTTTCTGCGGCGTTTAAGAATGCCGGAATAACCGCAGAAATAATAAGAGCGAGAATAACCGACCTTGTGGGAATGGGCTCGGGCTCGGCAACAAGACTGCTGGGCTTTTCACAGAGAACAGTGCAGATATTTGAAATATCGAAGATGATAGCAGCACAGATGGGCAGAGATGCAATAGGCATAGAGCACCTGATGGTGGGAATTATAAGAGAAGGCAAGGGACTTGCGGTAAAGCTGCTAAACGACATGAACGTCAACCTCGCATCTCTTGAGAAGGACATTCTCGAAATAGCCAAAAAAGCAGAGAAGGAAGAAAAAAAGGCCAGAGAGCGGGAAAACTCCATGCTTATCAAGTACGGCATAGACCTCAACGAGGAGGCAAAAAAAGGAAAGCTCGACCCTGTAGTCGGCAGAGAAAAGGAGATAAACAGAGTAATACAGATACTCAGCAGAAGAACCAAAAATAACCCGTGCATGGTTGGCGAGCCGGGAGTCGGAAAAACTGCGGTAGCAGAAGGTCTTGCCCAGAGAATTGTGGCGGGAGACGTACCTGACGGTCTGCGAAAGAAGAGGGTTATTCTTCTCGACCTGCCGGGTCTGGTTGCAGGCTCAAAGTTCAGAGGCGAATTTGAAGAGAGGATGAAGCAGGCTCTGAAGGAAGCGCAGAATGACGGCAATGTTATACTCTTTGTAGATGAAATGCACACTGTTATCGGTGCAGGTGGAGGAGACGGCTCAATAGACGCTTCAAATATTCTTAAGCCGGCACTCACAAAGGGCGATGTTCAGGTTTTAGGAGCCACTACATATAGTGAGTATAGAAAAAAGGTTGAAAAGGACCCTGCACTTGAGAGAAGGTTTCAGCAGGTTAAGGTTGAGGAGCCTACACAGGAAGAAGCCATTGATATACTGAATGGTCTGAAAAAGCATTACGAAGACCACCACGCTGTCAAAATCACAAACGGAGCTATTCTGGCGGCAGTAAATCTTTCCGCAAGATATGTAACAGACAGGTTCCTGCCGGACAAGGCTGTCGACCTTATGGACGAGGCTGCGGCGAGGATAAAGCTTGCGGTTTATGTCAGGACAGACAAGGCTTATGAGTTAGAGGATGAGCTTACAAAGCTGCAGGCTCAGCTTGAGGATGCAGAAAACACAGGAAACCAGCTTGAAGCTGATGCTCTGAAGGAAAAGGAAGCTGAGCTAAATAAGGAAATTGAGGCTGAAGAAATCAGAATGAGGGAGGCTGCGGCGGATAAGGCTGTAGTGACTGAAGAAGATGTTGCTTCAATAGTATCTGGCTGGACAGGAATTCCGGTTGAAAAGCTGAACCAGAGCGAAACTGAAAAGCTGCTCAACATAGAGAACAAGTTAAAGGAAAGAATTGTGGGTCAGGAAGAGCCTATCGTTGCAATTTCAAGGGCGATAAGGCGTGCAAGAGTGGGTCTTAAGGACCCGAAGAGGCCGGTCGGCTCCTTCCTCTTCTTAGGACCTACGGGCGTGGGAAAGACCGAGGTTTGCAAGGCTCTGGCGGATGCGCTGTTCGGCGATGAAGAGTCAATAATCCGTCTTGATATGTCCGAATACATGGAAAAGCATTCGGTGTCGAGGCTGATAGGTTCGCCTCCGGGCTATATCGGCTATGAAGAGGGCGGACAGCTCTGCGAAAAGGTGAGGCGTAAGCCATACTCAATTATTCTGTTAGACGAGATAGAAAAGGCCCATCCGGACGTGTTCAATATTCTTCTCCAGATGATGGAGGACGGCAGGCTTTCCGACTCAAAGGGCAAGACAGCCGACTTCAAAAATGCAGTAATAATCATGACCTCAAATGTAGGCGCTCACAGAATAAAGAAGCAGAAAACCGTTGGATTTGCAGCGGGTGATGACCTCGAAGAAAAGATGAATGCCTATGAAAAAATGAAGGACAATATAATGGACGAGCTCAAGAAAAGCTTCAGACCGGAGTTTTTGAACAGGCTCGACGAGATTATAGTTTTCCATAACTTAGGCAAAGAGGAAATAAGAAGCATTACTGACCTCATGGTAGAGGAGCTCAGGAAGAGAGCTGTGGAGCTTGGAATGGACCTTGAGGTTACTGAGGCCGCAAAGAACAGGATTTTTGAAGAGGGCTTTGACGAGCAGTACGGCGCAAGACCTCTCAGACGAGCAATTACAAGACTGGTTGAGGACAGGTTTGCGGAGGCTATACTTAAAAACGATGTCAAGCCGGGACAGAAGGCTGTAGTCGATGCGGAAGATGGAAAAATTGTACTCAAAGGAGTGGAAATATATGGCTAAAAAGGGAAAAACTGTATTTGTATGCAGTCAGTGCGGCTATGAAAGCCCCAAGTGGCTTGGCCAGTGTATCTGCGGTGCCTGGAACAGCTTTACTGAGGAAAGACTCCCTGAAGAGTTGCCCGGTGGAGCGGCTCCCGGAAGGGCAAGAAGCGGAAAAAAAACAAAGCCCTCGGTTATAAAGGAAATCTGCTCCATAGAGAGGGAGCGCCTTGATACGGGAATCAGCGAGCTTAACAGAGTTCTTGGAGGAGGCATAGTGCCCGGCTCACTTACCCTTATTTCTGGAGAACCAGGCATTGGCAAGTCTACCATTATTCTGCAGGCGGCGGCGTACATTGCCGACCACAGCGGAAAGGTGCTCTATGTGAGCGGCGAAGAGTCTCCAGAGCAGATAAAGATAAGGGCTGACAGGGTCGGCGGGCTTTCGGACAACCTGTATGTGCTGGGAGAAACCGAGCTTGAGTCAATAGTGGAAACTATAGACGAATTTGAACCGAAGTTCCTGATAATAGACTCAATTCAGACTATTTATTCCAGCCTTCTGACTCAGGCGGCAGGCAGCGTTTCGCAGGTAAGAGCCTGTGCAGCTGAGTTTATGCGAATATCCAAACAAGTTGGAATTCCAACCTTTGTGGTGGCTCACGTAACGAAGAGCGGCGAGCTTGCCGGACCCAAAATAATAGAGCATTTGGTTGATACTGTGCTAAACTTTTCGGGCGAGAGAAACCACGGCTTCAGAATAATGAGGGCGTACAAAAATCGTTTTGGAAACACCAGCGAAATCGGGGCCTTTGAAATGACGAGAGAAGGGCTGAAGGAAATAGACGACCTTTCGTCAAGCTTTCTTGAAGAGGCTTCCGGCGGAAGCGAGGGCTCGGTAATCACAGCCGTTTATGAGGGCTCAAGACCGCTCCTTCTTGAGGTTCAGGCGCTGGTTAATCAGTCCGGGGTAGGCTTTGCGAGAAGGTCTGCCATCGGGATGGACAGCAACAGACTCGGAATGATAATAGCAGTTCTCGAAAAGAAGGCACATATTAACCTTATGGCCAGCGATATTTATGTCAATGTAGCAGGTGGAATAAAGCCAGAGGGAACCAGCATGGACCTCGCGGCGGCAATAGCTATATACTCGGCGGCAACGGGAAGGCCTCTCAGAAGCTCCGGCATGATTATTATTGGAGAAATAGGGCTTTCGGGAGAGCTGAGAGCAATAGGTCAGCCAGAACGAATTGCCGGTGAGGCTGCAAGAATGGGCTTTGGAAAAATTTTGCTTCCAAAACGAAATAAGGATAAGTGGTCATCTGCGGAAAAAATTGATATTTTAGGGGCTGCAGACCTCTATGAGGCTGTAAATTTGGCTTTACAGGATTGATTTTACCTCTCAAAAGGCGTATACTGAAGGTTGTAGCGGAGGTAGAAAAATGTTTTCAATAGGAGACAAAGTGGTTTATCCGATGCATGGAGCCGGCATAATTGAAGAGATTGAAACCAGGAAAATTCTTGATGAGGCAAGAGATTACTACATTATGAAAATTTCTTTTGGCGACATGAAGGTGATGATCCCCGTGGACAACAGCGAAGCTATAGGAGTTCGCAATATTGTCTCTGAGGAAGTTATTTCGGAGGTTGTAACCGAATTGGGTGAAGACGAGTCGGAAATGTCGGACAACTGGAATAAAAGATATCGTGATAACATGGAAAAACTCAAGAGTGGCGACATTCATCAGGTCGCAGAGGTTGTACGAAATCTGATGCGCTCGGAAAAGCGGAAGGGGCTATCAACAGGAGAGAGAAAAATGCTGCAAAATGCCAGACAGATTCTCACAAGCGAGATTATTCTTGTAAGAGGAGTAGTGCTCGAGGAGGCGGAAAGTATAGTGTCTGCTGCGGTATTTAAAAAATAATAGAAAACAAGAGAGTGTAATATGGGAAAAAAGTTTATTAGGGTATTGGCTACCGTTGCAGGAGGTCTTATTGGCTTCTGTTTTGGTACAGTAATATTTTTGCTTGCGACTGCATCTGTTCCTGATGCGAGTTCAAGCGTGGTTGCTGCGGCAAAGTATGCGGTTCCAGTATTTTTCACACTATTAACGGGAACCTTTACTTTTATCATCGAGCCGAGACTGGCTGAGGATTGGAACAGGGCGGCAAATAATTTTGAGAGGAATATCAAGAGGTCGTCGCTCGGAGAAATCTTGGGCGGAGTAATAGGCCTCATTGTTGGCCTGATTTTAGCATTTTTACTTTCAATGCT
>DCGW01000089.1:11964-18607 GCA_002315335.1 Firmicutes bacterium UBA1768
TACATTATTTTGGGCAGTATTTCTTCAGTGGCTGGCTTTGTTTTCGGGAGAAACCGAAGCAGAGACGGGGAAGAAAACAGAAACAGCATGCTGCTTGCACTGACGGGACGGCGCACTTCTAAGGGCAGCAAGGAGGCTGTACCCAAAATTCTCGATACAAGCGTGCTCATTGACGGAAGAATAATGGACATTATGAAGACCGGAATTATTGAAGGTCAGATTATTATCCCCGAATATGTACTTACCGAGCTGAGACACCTTTCTGACTCGGCTGACCCGCTGAAAAAAGCCAAGGGCAGAAGAGGCCTGGCTATACTGAAGGATATTCAGGCTTATTACGGAATAGAGATATACAATACTTACAACGATAAGGATTGGGAAAATGTGGAAGAGGTCGACGTGAAGCTTTTGAGGCTTGCAGCCAAGCTGGGAGGAAAGGTTGTCACTAACGACTACAACCTGATACAGGTAGCGGAGATTCAGGAGATTTCCGTGCTCAATATTAACGATGTCGTTAAAGCGCTCAAGACAGTGGTTATTCCGGGAGAAGTTATGCCGCTCATGATAAGCCGCGAAGGCAGAGAAGAAGGCCAGGGGGTAGGCTATCTTGACGACGGAACAATGATAGTTGTTGAGGGCGGCAAAAGGCTGATAAACATGGTTGTCAAGGTGGAGGTCACAAGTGTGCTCCAGACGGCCTCGGGCAGAATGATATTTGCCAAGCCTATTAACGGCAGCAACTAAACTATAGTTGCAAGGTGGGTTTGCAGCATAATAATTCGATATAGCTTGGACAAAAATCGCAGTGGGTGCGATTTTTGTGTGTAAAGAAGAATTGTAAAAAGATGTATAAAGGGAAAAAGGTTACAATCATAGTTCCTGCTGCCGGCTCGGGCAGGCGCATGGGAGGCTCTGTCAACAAGGTATACCTGGAAATTCTTGGAAGACCTGTGCTTCGCTGGACTCTTGAGGCTTTTGAAGAGGTGCCGGCTGTTGATGAAATAATAACAGCTGTGAGGGCTGACGAGGTTGAGCTTTGCAGGGATAAGGTTGTGGGAGCAGGCGGACTTTCAAAGCTTTCCCATATTATTGAGGGCGGAGCTGAGCGATATGATACTGTACTTAAATGTCTGGAGCTTGCTGATAAAGACAGCATAGTTCTTATTCATGACGGGGCAAGACCTCTTGTAGAAAGAGAAACCATAGAGGCGGCTGTTGAGGCGGCGTATGAGCATGGCTATTGCTGTGTCGCAGTACCCGCAAAGGACACAACAAAGATTATCAGAGATGGTTTTGCGGTAGAAACTCCTGACAGGTCGACAGTGTGGTCGGTGCAGACCCCGCAGGGATTTGTCTGCGGAGAAATCGAAGAAATTATAAAAAAGTGGTTAAAAAAGGGCTTTAAGGGCACTGATGAAGCGAGCTTTGCGGAAAAAGAAGGCAAAAAAGTATTTATTGTTGAAGGCAAATATGCTAATATAAAGATTACAACTTCTGACGATATTGCCATCGCAGAAGCTATTTTGATGAAAAAAACTATTTAGGACAGGACAATGTACACTGGAATCGGATATGATGTTCACAAGTTAATAGAGGGAAGAGACCTGATAATCGGGGGAGTAAAAATACCCTTCGAAAAGGGACTTGAGGCGCATTCCGATGGCGATGTTCTGGTGCATGCAATTATGGATGCGCTGCTTGGAGCTTGTGGCTTGGGGGATATAGGAATACATTTTCCCGACTCAGAGCCGGAGTACAAGGGAGCCTCCAGTATAGGGCTGCTCAAGGCTGTATGGAAAAAAATGGAAGAGGCTGGTTATAGACCGGCTAATGTTGATGCGATAATAGTTGCACAGGCCCCCAAAATGGCCCCTCATTCCGAGGCGATGAGGTCAAATATCGCACAGGCTCTGGAACTGAGTCCCGCAAGGGTGAATATCAAGGCTACAACAACGGAACATTTGGGCTTTGAGGGCAGAGGGGAAGGAATTTCCGCTCAGGCTGTTGCAACAGTAGAGCCTCTTTGACCGGAGCTGGCAGGGCCAGCATTAAAAATGGAATATTTACAAATATTTATACTATAAATGGAAAACAAGGAGAACTATCATCATGAGAATGTCAAAAATGCATATTACAACACTTAGAGAAACACCGAATGAAGCGGTAATAGACAGCCATATTCTGCTGCTCAGAGCAGGCCTCATTAAGAAGCAGGTAGCTGGTGTTTACAACTATCTTCCAATGGGCGTAAGAGTTGTTCATAAAATGGAAGAAATCATCAGAGAAGAAATGAACGCAAAGGGAGCACAGGAAATTTTCTGTACAGCTCTTCACCCTGCAGAGCTTTGGGAAGAGTCGGGAAGATGGTATGCATATGGTCCTGAGCTTTTCAGACTTCAGGACAGAGCGGGAAGAGATTTCTGTCTCGGACCTACAGCAGAAGAGGTTTTCACCGATATTATCAGAGACGATGTAACCTCACACAGACAGCTTCCACTGAACCTTTATCAGATTCAGATGAAGTACAGAGACGAAAGAAGACCTCGATTTGGTCTCATGAGAGGAAGGGAATTCCTCATGAAGGACGCATATTCCTTTGACAGAGATAAGGAAGGCCTCGAGAAGTCATATCAGGATATGTACGATGCATATACTAAGGTTTTCACAAGATGCGACCTCACCTTCAGACCTGTAGAGGCTGATAATGGTGCTATCGGTGGTTCTGCTTCTCACGAGTTCTGCGCACTTTCAAGCGTTGGCGAAAGTGAAATCGGCTACTGCGAAAAGTGTGACTATGCGGCAACAACCGAAAGATTTGAGTGCTATGATGAGCCTGCGGTTGACGAAGAAATGAAGGAAATGAAGGACGAGCTTACGCCTGAGTGCAAGACCATCGAGGATGTAGTGACTTATCTTGGAATGAAGCCGGAGCAGTCCCTCAAGGCTCTCATGTATAAGGCTCTCGGAAAATATTATGTATGCTTTGTAAGAGGAGACAGAGAATTAAACGAAATCAAGCTCATCAACGCTACAGGAATTCCTGAATTTGAACTCGAATTCATGGAAGAAAGCGAAATCGACCAGATTGGCGGAGTTGCAGGCTTTACAGGCCCTATCGGTCTTAAAAACTGCACAATTTTAGTTGATACAGAGGTTGTAGGAATGAAGAACCTCGTTGCAGGCGCAAACAAGGATGGTTATCACACTCTCAACGTGAACTACGGCAGAGACTATAAGGCTGATATCGTTTGCGACCTCAAGAAGGTTCAGGAGGGCGATATTTGTCCTAAGTGCGGCGGCAAGGTTCATATTGCAAGAGGTACTGAGGTTGGTCAGGTATTTAAGCTCGGAACAAAGTACAGCGAATCAATGCACGCTTATTACAGCGATGAAAATATGGAAAAGCACCCAATGGAAATGGGCTGCTACGGTATTGGCGTAACAAGAACTCCGCAGGCCGTTGTTGAAGAATTCCACGACGAAAACGGAATTATCTGGCCGGTATCACTTGCTCCATATCATGCAGTAGTTTGTGTTGTTAACACCAAGGACGAAGCTCAGATGAAGCTCGGAATGGAAATTCACGATGCGCTTCAGGCTGCGGGAATCGAAGTATTAATCGACGACAGAGACGAAAGAGCAGGCGTAAAGTTTAAGGATGCAGACTTAATCGGCTTCCCTGTAAGAATTACTGTTGGTAAGAAGGCAGGCGAAGGTGTTGTGGAATACAAGCTCAGAAAGGACGCCGAAAAGACAGAAATGACAGGCAAGGAAGCTGAAGAGGCTTGTATTAAGTTTATCAGAGATGAGTTAGTAAGACTCGGTCACAAGGAATAACAGGGGGTTAATAAAATGAGCAATCCTATAGTAACAATAGAAATGGAAAACGGAAAAGTGATGAAGGCTGAGCTTTTTCCAGAAATTGCACCAAACACAGTTGCAAATTTCATCAGTCTCGTAAAGAAGGGCGCCTACGATGGAGTTATCTTCCACAGAGTTATCCCAGGCTTCATGATTCAGGGCGGAGATCCTGACGGAACAGGAATGGGCGGACCGGGCTACTGCATCAGAGGCGAATTCGTAGCAAATGGCTATGACAACCAGTTAAGACACTCTAAGGGAGTTCTTTCAATGGCAAGAGCAATGAGCTATGACAGTGCAGGCTCGCAGTTCTTTATCATGGTTGCTGATGCGCCGCACCTTGACGGTCAGTATGCTTCTTTTGGGCAGCTTATCGAAGGTCAGGAGGTTGCTGATGAAATAGTGAACACTCCGAGAGACATGAGAGACAGACCAAAGACAGAACAGAAGATGAAGAAGGTTACTGTTGATACATTCGGAGTCGAATTTGAAGAACCTATCAAGCTTCAGAGAAGATAACGGCGAGGAATAATGAACATTTTTAAGGCAATTAATGAAGACCTGACTGCTGCCCTCGAAAGAGACCCGGCGGCCAGGTCCAAATTTGAAATATTTTTGTGCTATCCGGGCGTTTATGCGCTTATTCTTCACAGGTGGGAGCACTTTCTTTACTGTCAGGACCTGAAGCTTTTGGCGAGATTTTTTTCGCAGCTTACGAGGTTTATCACAGGTATAGAAATTCACCCGGGAGCAAAAATAGGCAAGGGCTGTTTTATCGACCACGGTATGGCCGTAGTTATCGGAGAAACCGCAGAGGTTGGGGACAATTGTACTCTTTATCAGGGAGTAACGCTTGGTGGTACCGGCAAGGATGTCGGCAAGCGTCACCCGACAGTAGGCAACAATGTGGTTATTGCTTCTGGAGCTAAGGTTTTAGGGCCTTTTAAGGTCGGCGATAATTCTAAGATCGGTGCGGGCTCTGTTGTTTTGGCGGAGGTTCCGCCGGGCTGTACGGTTGTCGGTATTCCGGGCAAAATTGTCAGAAGACCGAACCAGCATACCGAGGACATGAATCAGGTTGACCTGCCTGACCCGGTTTCGGTAGAGCTTGATTGCCTGAGGCGAAGAATCATGTCTCTTGAGGACCAGCTTGCAAGGCTCAGGGGAGATGTGATTAATTATGATGATAAATTTGACTGGTCCTGTAAATGTGATATGGCAGACGGCGACTGCGGAAGCTGTGCGGGAACCGATGTGGGACTATCCTCATGCGAGGGCCGAAATGGCAGCGCGGCGGATAATGTTAACGGTCAGTGGCCTGATCGGGCTGAAAAACCTGATTTTTCGGAGGAATAACGATGAAAATTTATAATACTCTAACAAGAACAAAGGAAGAATTTGTTCCTATTGACGAAAAACTGATAAAGATTTATGTTTGCGGACCGACTGTTTACAATTTTTTCCATATCGGAAACGCAAGACCTTTCGTAGTATTTGATACTTTAAGAAGATATTTAGAGTATAGGGGCTATAAGGTTAAGTTTGTTCAGAATTTCACAGACGTGGACGACAAGATATTAAAGAGAGCTAACGAAGAAGGAATAACACCTTTAGAGGTTGGCGAAAAATACATAGCGGAATATTATAAGGATGCGGCAGCTCTCAATGTAAAGAAGGCCTCAGTTCATCCGAGAGTAACAGAGAATATTCCGGAAATTATTTCCTTTGTTGAGAAGCTTATTGACAAGGGCTATGCTTATGCTTCGGGCGGCGACGTTTATTACAGCACAAAGAAGTTTAAGGACTACGGCAAGCTTTCAAAGCAGAATATTGAAGAGTTAGAGCTTGGCGCAAGAATAGAAGTGGGCGAAAAGAAGAACGATCCTCTCGACTTTGCTCTTTGGAAGGAGCAGAAGGCAGGCGAAGGTCTTGCATGGGAGTCACCTTGGGGAATGGGAAGACCTGGCTGGCATATTGAGTGCTCGGTAATGTCGACAAAATATCTTGGTGAAACCATTGATATTCATGCTGGCGGACAGGACTTAGCTTTCCCTCACCACGAAAATGAAATCGCACAGACAGAGGCATGCACAGGCAAGCAGTTTGCAAACTACTGGATGCACAACGGCTATATTACGATAGATAATGAAAAAATGTCCAAGTCCAAGGGGAATTTCTTCACTGTAAGGGATATTCTCAAGGAATATGAGGGAGAAGTAATGCGTTTCTTCCTGCTTTCGGGACATTACAGAGGGCCGATAAACTTCAGCCGTGACCTTATGGAACAGGCGAAGAACGGTCTTGCAAGAATGAGAAATGCGGAGAGCAATCTAAAGCACCTCATCAACACAGGCAGCGGAGATATAACTGCCGAGGAAGCTGAAAAGTATGAAAAGCTTGAGGCATATCGTCAGAAGTTCATCGATGCTATGGAAGATGACCTTAATACGGCAGATGCTATTACGGCTGTATTCGAGCTTATCAGAGATATTAATACTGATGTTAAAGATGGAGCTTCAAAGGGCTTTGCAGAGAAGAGCCTTGCCTTGCTTAAAGAACTGACAGAGGTTTTAGGACTTCTTATGGTTGAAGCAAGAGAGGAAGAAATCGACGAGGAGCTTCAGAAGCTGATTGATGAAAGACAGGCTGCAAGAAAGGCGAAGAATTTTGCCAGAGCGGACGAAATCAGGGACATGCTTAAGGCGCAGGGAATTGTGCTTGAGGACACTCCTCAGGGCATAAAAGTAACCAGATTATAGTTAAGAAAATTGAGTGTGGCAAC
>DCGW01000089.1:18710-36411 GCA_002315335.1 Firmicutes bacterium UBA1768
TCGGTGTCACTCTTAATATTAAAGGTATTTTATGGGCAGGTTTATTGTTTTAGAAGGAATGGATGGCTCTGGAAAATCTACTCAGGTCAGGAGGCTGACTGAGCATTTTGAGGAGAGCGGTCTTAAGGTTAAGTCGTTTCATTTTCCCTCGGAAAAGGGCTTTTACGGCGAGGCTGTCAGCGCTTTTTTGCGGGGTGACTTTGGAGCGGCAGACACAGTGGACCCGTATTTTGCGGCGTTTATTTTTGCTGGTGACAGGCGGGATATGGCTGATACGCTAAGAAAGTGGATAGAGGAATATGATGTTGTGCTGCTCGACAGATATTCTTTTTCCAACAATGCTTATCAGTGCGCCAAGCTTTCAGACCAGAAGGAGCGTGAAAAGCTAAGCAAGTGGATTATGGATTTGGAGTTCAATGTGTTCGGGATTCCGAGACCGGACCTGTCTATTTTTCTCAGTGTTCCCCAGAACTTCGTGAAAAAGCAGCTTAACAAGGACAGAAAGGGTGCGGAGAGAAAGTATCTTAAGGGAAAGACCGATATTCATGAGAAAGACAATGGGCTTCAGGAGCGAGTAGGGGAAATGTATCGTTCTATGTGCGAGGAATTTCCTGAGTTAGTGCTTGTGGATTGCACGGATGATAATGGAAAAATGCTTAACAGCAAAAGAATTCAGGAGAAGATTCTGAGTTTGATTGAAGCTGCCAGGAAATAATGTTGCCTGTCAAATATTTGTTGGGATTGGGCGAGGTGATCGGCAATTGCGATTTTGGTCGGAGCTGATCATTCAGATATCAGGGGAAATGATCGGAGGATTATTATGAAATGTTCAGAAAAAGCATTAGAAAATTTTTATAAAGGTTATAATTGTGCTCAGTCAGTGCTGTGTGCGTTTAGTGAACAGGCAGGCTTAGACGAGGAAACTGCATTTAAAATAGCTGAGGGCTTTGGGCTTGGTATGGGCGGCTATAAGGATGAATGTGGGGCGGTTACTGGAATGTTTATGACTATCGGATTAAAGAATTCCGATGGGGTGCTCGACGGAACGAGTACGACTAAAAAGGACACCTATGCTATTCTCAGAGAAGCCGGCAAGGATTTTGAAGGCAAGACAGGTGCAATAATGTGCAGAGATTTGCTTGCGATGGAAAAGGAAATGGCGGCAAATGCTTCGCCGGAGGAAATAAAGGCGGCTTGCGGAAAGGCCCTCATTTGTGTGAAATGCGTGAAGACTGCGTCAGAATATCTGGAGAATAATATTATTTAAAAAAGCGGAGCGGAGCGAAAACTGAAACCCCTGAAGTTGCCTTTGTTACAGAGGAGATGTTGGGCGCTACCCTTGGTTCTGCCTTTGTTACAATGGAGGCGTTGGGCGCTGCCCTTGGTTCTGCCTTTGTGTCAGAGGAGGAATTGGGCGCTGCCCTTTGGGGAGGCCTGGCAGGTTGGGCGCAATGGGTTTTGATTTTGCTTCGGGAAAGGCGAAAAATGCTTACAGGAAAACAGAGAAGTTATTTAAAGGCTCTTGGTCAGAAGATCGACCCTTCCGTATATATTGGAAAACAGGGAATTACCGAGAATGTTCTCAAGGAAATGGAAGTGGGCTATGAGAACAGGGAGCTCGTTAAGGTGAAGCTTCAGGAGGGCTGCCTGCTTGATACAAAGGAGGCTGCAAACGAGGTGGCTGAAGCGACCGGCGCAGAGTTTGTACAGGCTATCGGCAGAAGGTTTGTTCTCTACAAGGAGAGCAAGGAAAACAAGCAGATTGAGCTGCCGAGAAAATAGGGATTTGCCATGTTTGGAAGATTTGATGGGCATGACCTTAAGGCTGACCCAATAAAAATGAATGAGCTGGTGCTTGCGTATATCGGGGATTGTGTTTATGAGCTTTATGTCAGAAACCTTTCGGTGGAGTCGGGAGTGACAAAGACACATGTTCTTGATATAATGTCTTCAAAGAGGTCGAAGGCTGCGTATCAGGCGGGCGTTCTAAAACGAATTGAAGGTGATTTGACGGAAACTGAGGCTGCAGTTGTAAGAAGGGCAAGAAATAAGAAAATCAGTTCAAAACCAAAGAATGCAGACCCAATGGATTACAAGGCGGCTACTGCATTTGAGGCGTTGGTGGGTTATCTGTATCTTTCCGGTGAAACCGAGAGGATGGAGGATATACTCAGGCTGGCGCTGATTTAGCGAATTAAGGAGCGGCTTATGGTCGCTCTATTTTTGAAGGCTGGTGTTTAATACGGTATAGTCAGAGTCGCGGCTTGAGCGGGTAAATAGGACATTAAGTTTCAGGTCTATGCTATGCTGCTGTGGAAACGGATTGAGCCTTATGGCGGAGGAAGAAGAATGAGTAAAGCGGATGTTATTTTTAAGGATATGTGCAGAAAAATCCTCGACGAAGGATTTTCCTCTGAGGGACAGGTTGTAAGACCTAGGTGGGAGGATGGAACTCCGGCCCATACTATAAAGCAGTTTGGGGTGGTTAACCGATATAATCTGCAGGAGGAATTTCCTGCGTTGACGCTGAGGCCTACTGCTCTCAAGTCTGCATTTGATGAGATTCTGTGGATCTGGCAGAAGAAGTCAAACAGAATTGAAGATCTGAACAGCCACATCTGGGATGAATGGGGCGGTGAGGACGGAACCATAGGCAAGGCGTATGGCTACCAGCTCGGAGTGAAGTACAAGTTTGCACAGGGCGAAATGGATCAGGTTGACAACGTGCTCTGGCAGCTTAAAAACACTCCTTTCAGCCGAAGAATAATGACAAATATTTATAATTTTTCCGACCTTTCGGAGATGAATCTTGAGCCATGTGCATATTCTATGACCTTCAACGTGGTGGGAAATAAGCTGAACGGTATTCTTAACCAGAGATCGCAGGATACGCTTGTTGCAAACAACTGGAACGTGGTGCAGTATTCGCTGCTGCTCATGATGTTTGCGCAGGTTTCCGGCCTTGAAGCGGGCGAGTTTGTTCATGTGATTGCAGATGCGCACATTTATGACAGGCATATTCCTCTTGTTGAGGAAATGCTGGAGAGACCTATGTTTGATGCTCCGAAGGTGAGACTTAATCCTGAAGTAAAGAACTTCTATGATTTCAAGGTTTCGGATTTGATAGTTGAGGAATATCAGACAAACCCGCAGATTAAGAATATCCCGGTAGCGATTTAGGAATTGGTGAAAATTGTAGGGCGCTCGAGGTGGGAGCTGACTGAGATCTGTAACCTATAGATTGAGCCCAGTGCCCTGAGCCCTGAGCCCTGAGCCTGGAGCCCTGAGCCTGGAGCCCGGCGCCTTGTGCCCAGCGCCCAGTGCCTTGAGCCCTGAGCCCTGAGCCTCGAGCCTTGAGCCCTGAGCCTGAGCCCTGAGCCTCGAGCCTTGAGCCCTGAGCCTGAGCCCTGAGTCTTGAGCCCGGCGCCTTGTGCCTTGTGCCCTGAGCCCGAAATCCATCCAAGCAACTATTTCTAATTTTCTCAAATAGTTTTTGTTTTGCAAAATGACAGACATTTTGATCGAAATAAGCAAAAGTGTCTGTCTGAAAGAGGAAATTCATGATAAAAGTGATAGGAATTGCTTGAAAACAGCGACACATGCAGGTAAAAACAGGCTGCGCTGGAAAAATTTGGAAGCGGAATAAGCCTAAAACAGCAGAATTATTAGAAAAGGACGAAAAAAGACAGACGTTTTATTGCTTTTCAGCAAAAATGTCTGTCTTTTTGAATTACAAAAATGTTTTCTGGGCCAAGTCCTTTTTTGAGTTAGTGTTCATAAACATACCCGGTGGTCAGTTGTAGTAAGTAGATAATCCTTCATTTAATCCCAGCATGGATAATAGCAGGTTCTTTATTGCTGTAGTGTCCATCGAAACCAATTCGCTTTCAAAAATGAATATGAACTTAGCTGCATCAGGTGTCTTATAGTATTCTCTGATCTTTGTTAAGGCCTTTTGTCTATAATCAAAATCATCCATTAAACCAAAGTATTCCAAATAGAATAACTCGCCAGTTAACGGGTTCATTATAGTGAAGTCGGGATACACGGTTCTGGATCCAATCTGATAAGCCATTTCATATCTATAAGGTATTTCGTTTTCCCATAGTATGTCTGCTATAATGAGTTCAGCTCGTGAACGTACTCGATCCCCTTTTAAAGAATAATATTCGGTTCGTTGATCAAATTCCATTGGATTAATATCATAAGGTGAAGTCGCCCAATGTTTAGAACGCTCATCAGGACTGCGCAAAGGATTCTTTATCAGGGTGCGGATTTCTTCGGGAAAAGAGTAGAGCAAGTCGTATTTTCCCGATGGACAATAGTTTTGAACAAAAGTAGTCAATGCTGACAACTCATCCTTTAATACTGGGAGTAGTCTTTCCTGATATAGCTTTGTAGCATACTTTTTAGCCTCCGGTTTAGAGAGCGATATGTACCTCCTCTTTCTTTTTGAATTATACTCTCTTCCACCTGAAATAATATAGATTGCAAGGCTGTTACGGGTCTTACCAAATTTCACTTTACCTTCTGGCATAGCGGCGTATTTTCTGGTTTCTTTCCTTATCAAGTCTTCAAGTTGACCGATTCGGCAATTTACATATTTTTCCATTTCCATGGGTTTAATATATCATTTTTTTTCAAAATATCAAGTGAAAGTTTTGTGACGAAATGGGACTCAATCCTCAAATAATTTTTGTTTTGCAAAATGACAGACATTTCGGTCAAAATAAGCAAAAACGTCTGTCTGAAAGAGGAAATTCATGATAAAAGTGATAGGAATTGCTTGAAAACAACGACACAAGCAGGTAAAAATAGGTCGCGCTGGGAAAATTTGGAAGCGGAATAAGCCTAAAACAGCAGAATTATTAGAAAAGGACGAAAAAAGACAGACGTTTTATTGCTTTTCAGCAAAAATGTCTGTCTTTTTGAATTACAACTTTTATCCTCCCGAACCGGGCGCTGGATACGGCCTGTTGAATTGATTTTCCGCATCATTCAAAGCTGTCTTTTGCTTTGCGCTTTATTCGCTGAATTGCATTGTCAGAGGCTTTTTCGCTGATGCTCTCGGCGGCTGCAATCTCCTTGTAGGTTTTGCCGTCGAGCAAGTGGACTAAAACCCGCTTCTCAAGATCGCTAAGAGCGGTCAGAAGTTTATCATACCTGTCTTCGGCTGTGATTTTGCTGAAAACAATTTCCTCTGCACTCATTGCATGTCCCCTGGCTTCTACATAATCCTCGTCGGGAATAGGAACCGATTTATTCAAGGGTTCGTTTTTGACGCTCGAGGCTTTTCTTACAGCAGAGACTATTTGCCTGTCTATGCAGATGCCTGCAAAGGTTCTGAACTTAATATCCTTTGACTCGTCAAAATCCTTTACTGCCTTAAACAAGCCTATCATTCCTTCCTGGAGGAGGTCGTCTCTGTCGCCTCCATCAATATAATATGAGGAAGCCTTGATTTTCACTGTTTCTTTTAAACGACCTGAAATTTCCTGAAAAGCTAAGTCGTTTCCTTCTTTTGCCAGCATAACCAGTTTTTCGTCGGAAAAACTATTCATAAATTCACGTTTAATCCGATTGTTGTTGATAACAATTGGATTTTCCTTTCCCCCGGATATTGCCGGGAAGCTCGTGTAGGGCTGCGCGTGCAGCTGTGCTGTTATTTTACTCCGCCAACAATGTTTCGCTGTCGTCTGACTTCATACATGATTATTGCGGCCGCGTTTGAAGCGTTAAGAGACTGAACTCTTCCGCACATGGGGATGCTGACGGTAAAATCACAGTTCTGTCTGACCAGCTTACTGATTCCGTCGCCCTCGTTGCCTATAACAATAGCAAGCTTACCTCTCAGATTTGCCTGATAGTAAAGGGTGGAGCTCATATCTACCGCTGCAATCCAGAAGCCCTCCTGCTTGAGGTCCTCAATGGTTCTCGAAATGTTGGAAACCCTCGCAACAGGGACATATTCGATAGCACCAGCAGAAGCCTTTGCTACTACTCCGGTCACACCCACAGCGCGCCTTTTAGGAATTATTATTCCGTGTGCGCCCGCGCCCTCGGCACTTCGCATAATTGCACCGAGGTTATGGGGGTCTTCAATGCCGTCAAGAATGATTACAAAGGGGTCCTCTCCCTTGGCCTCGGCAGCGGCAATAATATCTTCGACCTCGCAGTATTCGTAGCTTGAAACGTAAGCTCCGACGCCCTGGTGGGAACCTCCGTCAGAGAGCTTGTCCATGCGTGCTTTGTCGTTAAAATAAACCGGAATACCCCTGTCCTTGGCCATGGCAATCAGGTTTGAAAGGGTTTTTTCTGAACCCTTCATAACGAGGAGCTTTTCGATTGTTCGTCCGCTTTTAAGTGCTTCGGTAACGGGGTTTCTTCCAATAATAAGTTCTGTAGTCATTTTGTCTCCGCTTTTCTTTCGTAAGTTGTAAATTCGTATGTTATACCTTCGTGGTTAAAGGCTTCACTTCTTTCTGTTTCTGCCCATTCCGGCATGGCGTCAAGGTTGGGGAAATAGCAATCCGGACCGAGGTCAGCATGCATTTTTGTCACAAAAGCCTTTGAGCAATAAGGGAGCAGCTGTCTGTATATTTCTGCCCCGCCTATAACGTAGACGTCGTCAGCGGGAGTGTTTGCCAGCAAAGCCTGAGCCTCGCTTATGCTTCTCGCAATTTCATAGCCTTCGCCCGCCTTCAGCGTGGTCGAAATAACTATATTTCTTCTTTTTGGAAGAGGCTTTCCTCCGGGAAAGGATTCAAGATTTTTTCTTCCTAATATCACAGTTTTTCCAAGAGTTTTGGAGCGGAAAAACTTCATATCTTCCGGAATGGAAAGGAGAAGGCTGTTGCTGCGGCCAATGCCCCAATTTTCATCTATTGCTACTATTGCTATCATTATTTTTCCCCCTTTATGTCGAGCTGTTAAATCATTAACAATCCGACATGTGCTAATTGCGAAAACTCGCATTCTGCTTGAAATTATAATTCCATATTCGCAATCGGTCAACTGCCAGATAATCAGATGTAAAAAATGTCAGACATTTAGACAAAAAGTATCCAATAATCATAAGTGTTGTGTTTTGCAGGACAATATACCCCAATAGGCAGAATTTTAACGAAAATGACATAAAAATTCATGAAAGCGATTACAAAAACATTACAAAAGACACTTGAAAAGCTAATTGAAACATAGTATACTTACATTAACTATCGAAACGATACCAAAAGAACTAACCAGCCGGCGATGATGCTATTTAGGTTTTAAAAATCTAAAAAAAAAAGCATCCATTTGACGGCGTTTAGTTGTGCTTTTGTGTATTTATTAAAACGAACAAATTAACGAAGGAGGGCATTATCTTTGGAACAGGAAAAGATTTCGTCAAAACAGATGTTAAATGACCTTATGGCTGACCATTATCAAAGTGCGCTGGATGCAAAAGCTAACGGCGAACTGGTTTGCTGGGCAACATCAATCGCGCCACAGGAATTATTAACAACAATGGGTGTTAAGGTTGTGTATCCTGAAAATCAGGCTGCTGCAATCGGTGCAAGAAAAGAAGCACAGAAGTTCATCGATGACTCAGAAGGAAAGGGTTACTCAGTAGACCTTTGCTCATATGCAAGAGTAAACTTTGGTTATGCTGCATTAAAGGATTCAGAGGCACAGAATGTTCCTATGCCAGATTTCATCTATACCTGCAGCAACATCTGCCACACAGTATTAAAGTGGTACGAAAACCTTGCAAAAGAATTAAACATCCCGATGATCGTATTTGACCTGCCATTCAACCATACTTATGATGTACAGGACCACGCTGCAAAGTATATGAAGGGCCAGATCGAAGAAGCTATCAAGAGATTAGAAAAAATCACAAAGAAAAAGTTCGATCAGGACAAGTTCAAGGCTGTTATGGAACAGTCAAATGCAACTTCACAGATGTGGAAGGATGCTACATTAGTTGCTAAGGCTAAGCCATCACCATTAAACGGTTTTGACCTCTTCAACTACATGGCTGCTATCGTAACAAACAGAGGAACAAAGGCTGGTTACGAGCTCTTCAAGAGATGGAAAGAAGAATTAGAAGCTAAGGCTGCTGCAGGTCAGGGACCTTGGAAGCCAGGCGAAGAAGAAAAGTTCAGAGTAATGTGGGACGGTATCGCATGCTGGCCATATCTCGGACCTACATATAAGGGACTGAAGAACAATGGTATCAACATGGTAACATCAACATATCCAGACTCATGGACTATCCTTTATGATAATGGCGATATCGAAGGTATGGCTAAGGCTTACAGCGGAATTTACTGTAACTCTAACCTCCAGAACGGTATTGACAGAATCACAAACATCGTTAACGACTTCTCACTGGATGGTATCGTATTCCACTCCAACAGAAGCTGCAAGCTGTTAGACTTCAGACAGTTTGAACAGCAGAGACAGATCGAAGAAAAGTGCGGCGTTGCTACAGTTCTCTTCGACGGTGACCAGACAGACCCAAGAGCGTTCTCAACAGAACAGTACAACACAAGAATCCAGGCATTCTTAGAAACTCTTGAAAATAAGAAGGAAGAAAGGAGAAAGGGCTAATGGCTGACATTAAATCAATGATCGCTGAATTTGAAGAGATTGCTCTTAATCCTGCAAAATCAGCTGCAAAGTTAAAGAAAGAATCAGGTAAAAAATTAATCGGTATGTTCCCATACCACCTTCCTGAAGAAATCGTATACGCTGCAGGAATGCTTCCTGTAGGTATGTGGGGCGGCCAGACAGACTTCAAACTCTCAAACAAGTATTTACAGAGTTTCTGCTGCTCTCTCATCAAGGCAAACGTAGAATTCGGTATGAACGGCGCATATAAGGGAATCCTTGACGGCGTTATCATGGCTGCTTACTGCGATACACTTAAGTGCATCTGCGAAGACTGGAAAGTTGCAGTAGTTGAACCTACAGGCATGCCTTTAATCGCTATGTACTACCCACAGAACAGAAAAATCGCTGCTGCTGTTCCTTACATGCAGGCTGAATTCGAAAAGGCTCAGGCTCAGCTCGAAGCTATCAGCGGCAAGAAGGTTACAGAAGCTGACTTAGAAGCTGCATGGACTGTATACGAAGCATACAGAGCAGAATGCAGAAAGTTCGTTAAATTAGTAGCAAAGATGCCTGCTACATTAAACGCAACAAAGAGACACCTCATCCTCAAGGCTGGATGGTTCATGGACAAGAAAGCATACACAGAAAAGTTAGCTGCATTAAACGCTGCTATCGAAGCTGCACCTGCTGAAGCGTTCAAGGGCAAGAAAGTTTTAGTTGAAGGTATCATCGTAGAACCTATCGCTCTCCTCGATGCATTCGTAGAAAACGATGTTTGCATCGTAGCTGACGATGTTGCACAGCAGAGCAGAATGTTCAGAATCGAAGGAAGAAAAGCTGGTACAGTATACGAAAAGATGGCTTACAGAATCGTAGACGCTTATGCTGATCCTCTTCTCCTCGACGAAAAGAAAGAACACGGTGAAGAACTCATCAAGATGGCTAAAGAAGCTGGCGCTGACGGCGTAGTTGTTTGCGCAATGAAGTTCTGTGACCCTGAAGAATATGATTATCCTATCTTCAAGAAGCAGTTAGAAGCTGCAGGAATTCCTGTACTTTACATGGAAATTGAACAGCAGATGGCTTCTGTAGAACAGTATAAGACAAGAATTCAGGCATTCGCTGAAACTCTTGCATAAGAGAGGGAGCTTAAGTTGTACTTTTTAGGAATTGACATAGGTTCTTCTTCCTCAAAGTGTGTTATTATCGACGAAAATAAGAACATTGTAGGAAGAGCAGTTAAAAATATAGGAACAGGGACAAACGGTCCTTCTGTAGTAATCGGAGAAGCTCTTGCTAAAGCCGGAATTACAGAAGAACAGATCGATTTCACTGTTGCAACAGGCTATGGAAGAGCCAACCATACCCAGGCAGACAAGCAGATTACCGAGATTAGCTGTCATGGCAAAGGAGTTGCACATTTGGTACCGGGTGCTCGCACCATCATTGATATTGGGGGCCAGGATGCAAAAGTCATTAAGCTGTCGGAAACAGGTAATGTTGATAACTTCGTTATGAACGAAAAGTGTGCGGCAGGGACGGGAAGGTTTTTAGAAGTAATGGCCAGAATACTCAACTGCGAATTAAGTGAGCTTTCCGAACTTGCAAAAAAATCAACCGAAGAGGTTGAAATAAGCAATACCTGTACCGTGTTTGCTGAATCTGAGGTTATTTCTCAGTTGGCTCAGGGTACAAAAAGAGAAGACGTAGCAATGGGTGCTAATCACTCGATCACAAGCCGTGTTGCAGGTCTTGCTCGAAGAATTGGTATCACGCCGATTGTTGTTATGACCGGCGGAGTGGCTATCAATGATAGCGTTGTTCACTCCATGGAAGAACAGATCGGATATGATATAACAGTGGCACCGGATCCACAGGCATGCGGTGCACTTGGTGCGGCGTTGTTCGCGCTCGAATCGTTTAATAAAAAAAATAATTAATAGAAAGGATTTGATTATCATGGAAATTAAGAAAGTTGCTATGGTCGGTGCCGGCACAATGGGTAACCAGATCGCAATGCAGTGCGCAATCTGTGGTTATGATGTAACTTGCTACTCAAGAAGACAGACAACTGTTGACAAGGCTCAGGCTTATTCAGACAAGTGGTTTGCTGGAAGAGTTTCAAAGGGCAAGATGACTCAGGAAGATGCTGATGCTATCCAGGGAAGACTCGTATTCACAAACGACCTCGAAAAGGCTTGCAAAGGCGCAGATCTCGTAATCGAAGCTGTAGCTGACGTTATCGACACAAAGAAGATGGTTCTCGCTCAGTGCGACCAGTACACATCTGACGATTGTATCTACGCTTCAAACAGCTCATACATCGTTGCTTCATTATTCTGCGACGCTGTAAAGCATCCTGAAAACGTATGTAACCTTCACTTCTTCAACCCAGCTCTCATCATGAAGTGCGTAGAAGTTGTTAAGGGACCACACCTCAAGCCAGAAATCGTTGATATCATGGTTGAATTCGTTAAGTCAATCAAGAAGGTTCCATCAGTAGTTAACAAGGAAGTTTATGGCTTCATCGTTAACAGAATCTTCTCAGCTATCACAAAGGAAGCTTGCTACATCTACGATCAGGGCATCGCTTCAGCTGAAGACATTGATAACGCTGTAAAGAACGGTCTTGGCCACAGCATGGGACCTCTCGAGCTCCTCGACATGACAGGAATCGACCTCGAATACGACGTATTAATGCAGAAGTACAGAATGACTGGCGATTTATCAGACAAGCCATCCCCAGCTATCGTTGAGCACTATGCAAAGGGCGAATACGGCAGAAAGACAGGAAAGGGCTTCTACGAATATCCTGCAAAATAATTAATTGAGAAGAGGACGTTTAATAATGGAAAATCTTGTTCTTTATGAAAAGATTGGCGTTGTAGGCGTACTTAAGATCAATAGACCTAAGGCATTCAACGCACTCAGCAGAGAAGTTGTTGACTTAATCGATGAAAAACTCGAGCTCATCAAAGCTGATGAAGAAGTAAGAGCATTAATCATCACAAGTGACGGCAACTTCGCTGCAGGTGCCGATATCGTAGCTATGGTTGAATTACAGCCTGAGGAAGCAAGAAAGTTCCTATTCTCAGCAACATTCAACAAGTTAGAAAATCTCGGCATCCCAACAATCGCAGCAATCTGCGGTTATGCATTAGGCGGCGGTCTTGAATTAGCACTCACATGTGACTTCAGAATCGCAGCAGATAATGCAAAGGTTGGTCTTCCTGAAATCACATTAGGCATTATGCCTGGTGCTGGCGGAACAGTAAGACTGCCAAGACTCATCGGAGAAGCAAAGGCTAAGGAAATGATTATGCTCGGCGGACAGATTAAGGCTGACGAAGCTTTAAATATCGGTCTCGTAAGCAAGGTTGTTCCAAAGGAAGAGCTCTTCGACGAAGCAATGAAGTTAGCTAATAAGCTGGCAGAGAGACCAAAGCTTGCTCTTAAGGCGGCTAAGGAATCCATCAACAATGGAAAGGCTCAGTTAGCAGCTATCGATAAGGAAGCTGATATCTGGTCAAGCCTTTTCGCTACACAAGATCAAAAAGAAGGTATGAGAGCCTTCGTTGATAAAAGAAAACCAAATTATATAGGTAAATAGGAGGAAACAAAAAATGAATAAAGTAGTAGTAGTAGCTGCAGCTAGAACAGCGATCGGTGCTATCAACGGTCAGTTCAAATCAGTATTACCAGTAGAATTAACAATTCCTGTAATGCAGGCTTTATTTGAAAGATCAGGCGTTAAGGGCATCGAAGGCATGATCGAAGAAGTTATCTGGGGTGAAAACTATCAGAGAACATACAAAGAAAACAACATCGGTAGAGTATGTGCTGTTAAGGCTGGTTGCCCAGTAACAACAGCTCCTGGTATCACAATCCACAGAAACTGCACATCATCATTATCATCTGTTCAGTTTGGTTACTACATGATCAAGTCAGGCGACGCTGAATGCGTATTAGCTGGTGGTACAGAATCAATGACAGCTGCTCCATTCATGACATTTGACATGAGAGCTGGTAAGAAGTTTGGTCACTCAGAATTAAGAGACTCAATGTGGGATTCACTCTCAAACGCTGGCGTTGGCTGCTCAATGGGTATGACAGCTGAAAACGTTGCTGCAAAGTATGGTATCACAAGAGAAATGCAGGACGACATGGCTTACAATTCACAGATGAGAGCTACAGAAGCTATCAAGAACGGCACATTCAAGGATGAAATCGTTCCAGTATACGTTAAGCAGAGAAAGGGCGATCCTATCTGCATCGATACAGACGAATATCCAAAGCCAAACACAACAATGGAAGGTCTTGCTAAGTTAAAGGCTTCATTCAAGGATGGCGGTACAGTAACAGCTGGTAACGCTTCAGGTATGAACGACGCTTCTTCAGGTGTTATCCTCATGTCAGAAGCTAAGGCTAAGGAAACAGGCGCTAAGGTTCTCGCAGAAGTAGCTGGCGTATTCGTATCAGGCGTTGACCCAGATTACATGGGTATCGGACCTCTCTACGCTATTCCAGAAGCATGTAAGAGAGCTGGCATCGAAGTTAAGGACCTCGACCTCGTTGAATTAAACGAAGCATTCGCTGCACAGGCATATGCTTGTATCCAGGAATTAGGACTTAGCAGAGACATCGTAAACGTACACGGCTCAGGTATCTCACTTGGTCACCCAGTAGGAGCTACAGGAACAAGAATGATCACAACACTCATCTACGAAGCACAGAAGAGAAACGCAGCTAAGGCTGGTTCAGTTAAGTACGGTGTTGCATCAGCATGTGCTGGTACAGGTATGGGCGTTGCTGTTTGCTTCAAGTTCTAATTAGGATAGGCAGACTACTACAATATTCTATTAATATAAGAGGTATTTTTAATGGCTAATTTTTATAAGTTAAGCACAGTACAGGAAGAGTACAAGAAAAAGTTAATGACAGCAGACGAAGCTGTTAAAGTGATTAAGTCAAACGACAGAGTTCACTATGGTCTGTTCAACGGTCTCGTAGTAGAATTAGATAAGGCTCTCGCAAAGAGAACAGAAGAGCTCCACGATGTTATCATCATGACAACAATCTGGGCTTGGCCTTTCCCACCAGCAATCTTAGAAGCTGACCCAAAGGCTGAACACTTCAAGTATTTATCAACACAGTTCTCAGCAAGAGACAGAAGCTACAACAAGCAGGGCTGCTGCTGGTACGTTCCTGTACAGTTCAGAGAAAACCCTAAGTACTGGGCTGAATCAGTTGAAAGAATGGACGTAGCTATGTTACAGGTAGGACCTATGGATAAATGGGGTAACTTCAACCTCGGACCACAGGTTGCTGAATACTGGGGATTCCTCTCAGGAAAGAACAGAGCTAAGAAAATCATCGTAGAAGTTAACCCAAAGCAGCCTAAGGCTCACGGCGTTGGCGTTTCTCTCAACATCGCAGAAGTTGACATCGTTGTAGAACAGCAGAATCCAGTTGATATGCCACAGATCAAGGCTAAGGATGCTAACGAAATCGATAAGAAGATTGCTAAGCACGTTATCGAAAGAGTTAAGGATGGTTCAACAATGCAGTTAGGCGTAGGCGGACTTCCAAACTACATCGGTTCACAGCTCGCTGAAGCTGGCGTTCAGGACCTCGGTGTTCACTCAGAAATGTTCGTAGATGCTTACCTCAAGATGTATGAACAGGGTTGCGTAACAGGTAAGAAGAAGGTATTAAACAAGGGCCAGATGGTTCACACATTCTGCCAGGGTTCACAGGAACTTTATGACTTCTTAGATGACAACCCAATCGTACAGGATATGCCTGTAGACTATGTAAATGATATCGGCGTTATCGGTACTCAGGACAACTTCGTATCTGTAAACTCAATCTTACAGGTTGACATCCAGGGTCAGGTTAACTCAGAATCAGCTAAATGGCAGCACATCGGCGGTAACGGCGGACAGGTTGACTTCGTACTCGGTGCTTATAAGTCAAACGGCGGTCAGTCATTCCTCTGCACACCTTCTAAGTTAGTTAAGAAGGATGGATCAGAAGAATCTCTCATCGTTCCAAGACTTATGGAAGGTGCTACATGCACAGTTCCAAGAACAGGCCCACACTTCATCGTAACAGAAAACGGTGCAGTTAACCTTAAGGGTAGATCAATGTGGGAAAGAGCAGAACTCCTCATTTCTATCGCTGATCCTAAGTTCCAGGATGATCTCGTAAGAGAAGCTGAAAGAATGGGTCTCTGGAAGACATGCTCAAAGGTTACATACTAATCCATAGTTTGTAATTTACTTGGTTATTACGGGCCGGCTCTGGTCGGCCCTGAATAACAAATAAATAAAATTTATTTGTTTAAAATAAAATATTTTTAAGGAGGATGTAATCATGGCAATGAAATTTGAAGATTACAAACAGTATTTATCACCAGTATTCGTTAAGAGCTCAGACCTCGTTGCAGGCGACGGCCACGGCCTTTATATTACAGACGTTAATGGCGTAGAATACCTCGACATGATCCAGGGTATCGCTGTAAACGTAGCTGGTCACACACATCCAAAAGTAGTTAAGGCTATCCAGGATCAGGCTGCTAAGCTTATCCACGCTTCATTTAACCACGTTAACTATCCTACAACACTCGAACTCGCTAAGAGACTCGCTGAAAAAGCTCCTGGCGAAGGAAAGAAAAAGTTAACAAGCTTATTCTTCTCAAACGGTGGTGCAGAAGCTAACGATTCAGCTATCAAGCTCGCAAGATGTGCTACAGGCAGACCACTCGTTATCGCTTGTCAGGGTTCATTCCACGGCAGAACAGTTGGTACAACAGCTATCACAGGTTCAAACTCACACTACAGAGAATCATACGAACCACTCATGGGCGGCGTTTACTTCACACCATTCCCACAGAGAATCCTTTGCCCAGACTCAATTCCTAACGAAGACCTCGAAGGAAGAGCTGATTACTGCTTATGGATGCTCAAAAACTTACTTAAGTTCTTAGCTCCTGCTAAGGAAGTTGCTTGTATCATCATGGAGCCTATCCAGGGTGAAGGCGGATACGTTGCACCACATCCTAAGTTCTTAAAGGGCGTTAGAGAAATCTGCGACGAAAACGGCATCCTCTTAATCTTCGACGAAATTCAGTCAGGATTTGGTAGAACAGGTAAAATGTGGGCTTCACAGCACTTCGATGTAGTTCCTGATATCATGACAACAGGTAAGGCTATCGGCGGTGGACTCCCAATGTCATGCTGCTGGTCAACACCAGAAATCATGGCTAAGTGGAATGCTGGTACACACGGAACAACATTCGGTGGTAACCCAGTTTGCGCAGCTGCTGGTTTAGCAACACTCGACATTATCGAAGAAGAAAACCTCATCGAAAATTCAAGAGTTATGGGTGAATACCTCCAGGAACAGCTTAAGGCTATGCAGAAGAGACACGGCGCTATCGCTGACATCAGAGGTATCGGTCTCATGACAGCTGCAGAATTCTGTAAGCCAGGTACATTTGAACCTGCTGGCGACTTCGCTGGTGGCGTTATCAAGTACCTCAGAGAAGAAGAAAAGATGCTCACAACAGGTTGTGGCGTAAACCACAATGGTTTCAGATTCATCATGCCTCTCAGCATTAAGAAGGAAGAAGTAGATCTCTGCCTCCAGAAGTTCGAAAATGCTGTAGCTGCAATGGAAAAGAAGTTTGGCTACAAGTAGTATCTTAGATATCTGAAAAACGCATAAACTAATTAAATTGGTGGTCAGCCTGTGCACCCAGTGTACGGGCTGACTCGCTATTATAATAATTAATAAAGGAGACTGATTGACATGAGAGGTTTTGAATTCAAAATGCCTGCTAAAGTTAAGTTTGGCGAAGGCATCGTAAACGAAATCGGCGCAATCCTTAAGGGAATGGGCTACACAAAAGCATTCATCGCTACAGATAAAGGTATCGTAGCTGCTGGTATCGCTGGTATCATCGAAGAAGGTCTTAAGGCTGGAGATATGCCATATGTTTTATATGACGAAATGATTCCAGACCCAACAATCGAAATCGTTGACGAAGCTGCAGAAGTATTAAGAAAGAGCGGCGCTGACGTTTGCTTAGCAGTAGGCGGCGGTTCCCCAATCGATACAGCAAAAGCTATCTGCATGCTCCAGACAAACGAAGGTTCAGTAAGAGACTACCTCTTCGGAGCAAAGAACTTAAAGACAGTTAACAACCCAATTCTCCCATTAGTTTGTATCCCAACAACTGCTGGTACAGGTTCAGAAATGACAGCTGCATCAGTTATTACAAACAACCAGGAAAAGACAAAGGTTTCAGTAACACACGAATACCTCATTCCTAAGTATGCATTCATCGACCCAATCGTTCAGGCTGGTTGCCCTCCATTCATCACAGCAACAACAGGTATGGACGCATTAACACATGCTATCGAATCATACATTTCAAACAGATCTAACCCTATCTCAGATGCTATGGGTATGCAGGCTATCAAGATGATCGGCAAGTACATCAGAAGAGCTACAGGAGCTGGCGCATTTGATATGGAAGCAAGATCAAACATGGCAGTAGCTGCTACAATCGCAGGCGTTGCATTCATGAACGGTGGCCTTGGTGTTGTTCACGGTATCGCTCAGACTCTTGGCGCATTCGTACATATCCCACACGGCGTTGCTAACTCACTCTTACTCCCATACTGCATGGAAAAGTCAGTTGTTGGTAACATGGAAAAGTTCAAGGAAATCGCTATCGCTCTTGGAAAGAACGTAGAAGGCATGGAATTAAGAGATGCTGCTTTCGCTGCAGTTGACGCTGTATTCGAAATGGCTGAAGACCTCAACGTTCCAATGAGATTATCAGAACTCGACCCAGCTAAGAGACACTGCTCAGAGCCTGTAACAGAAGAAATCTTCCAGGCAGTTGCTGACGATTTAATGAACTACAGACTTCTTGCTGATACACCTGTTAAGATTGGTAAGCAGGAATGTATCGACATCTTAAACGCTGCGTTCTAATTATTGATTAATAATTTTAACTCGAAGGAGAGGGCCGTTGGAATTATCAGCGGCTCTTTTTGCGTGTCTATTTCCCGAATACCATTGTCGCTGCGTC
>DCGW01000088.1:0-3236 GCA_002315335.1 Firmicutes bacterium UBA1768
AGATTCATTATCATTATTTCAAGATATGAATATTCGCATTTAAAATGGCAGCAGATTTTCTATCAAAATCTACTGCCTTATCTGTGGATTTAAAATCATATTTTGATAGAATTTCAGTTTGATATGCTTTAGCCTAATGTTCGTTTTCTATCATTTTCCCATTTCATCGTGGAACTGTACACCACGGACAGACTTCAACTTACCAGTTATTTTCCGCTAATTTTCAATGCTGTCTAACCACTTTCTCGTAAGGTTTATCACTGTTGCAATTTCATCATGATCTGCTTTGAAATTTGCATTATATCTTATAGTTGTTGCCCAGGAGGATATTTCGTAGTCTTTTTCGCGAATCCATTCCGGATAATCAATTGATAAGTCATCCATATCCTTTGAAAGCTGTGTGATGTTATGAGTAATTCCCGCTGTACCACCCGCTCTGACCAGCAAACCCTTCATTATTTTTTCTACTGCCTGTTCAGTATTGTATGCAGCACTGTTCTGCATAAGCTCATCATTGGCCGAATTAAGTATCAGCTCTGCAACTTTCAGATCATTAATTGCGAGCCTTATCAGGTCTTCATACTTCCCCATTTACCAATCCCAATCCTTTCTTATAAACCAGTAACCCTTTATTTTTTATCTCATTAAAAATAGAACCCTTTTCCAAACTTTCACGATCAAACTCGGGATGAGTTGTATTTATTAAATCCATTCCATATCTTGGAGCATGTGCTAATGTTTTTCTGTCTTCTTTAGTAATGCTATCACCTATTACACAAACATCTAAATCACTATCAGGTCTGCAATACTGTGTGACAGCGCTGCCGAATACCCACAATTCATCAACGCTATCAGGCAAAACATCCAGTACTTTCCGTAAATCTTCCTGCTTAAATCCGCTTACTTTCTCAAGATTTGTTACTGGTTTTCTGTCTGCTGTTAATTCAAAGGGAATTCCGTTTTTCAATGCCACTTGTTTGAAATACATGGTAATTGCCTCAGAAACACTAATTCCCAGTGCGTCGAGAACCCGAACGGCGTCTTCTTTTATTTGTTCGTCCACTCGGACATGAACTGTAGCTGTTTTTGGCATATTGATCTCACCTCTTGCAAATTGTAGCACATTTGTGCTACTCGGGTCAATTGTTTTTCGACACAATAATCCTACTCGGAAACAAAAAAACAGCCGCAGAAATCACTCCGCAACGGTCTGAAAAACACCTATGAGCCTTGAAGCCCTTGAATTTCAAGGCTTTTTGCATAAAAAAACAGCAGCAGATTTTCTATCAAAATCTACTGCCTTATCTGGTGGAGATGGCGGGATTTGAACCCGCGTCCGAAACTATTTCCGCACACTTTTCTCCGAGCGCAGCCTATCATTTTAAGCTTCGCATCCGAAACCGCCGAAAGGCAGGCTGTTTCATCAGCTATCCTTTTAGTCCGACATGCTTAAAGGAGTGTGGCATGCCGTTTTCCTGCATTAATGACGCCCGGGTTCCGGCCTGCAGGTGAACCGGAGCGGACGAGCCGCAACTAGGCAGCTAACTGTAATGATCTGTTGTCATTTATTTTTAAAGGTTTCCGATTTTAACGTTGTTCGGAACAACGGCTCGCTTGGTGTGGTTCTATGGCCCCGTCGAATCCTAAATCATCCCCTTGCTTGTCTTTTCCGCGAATAGCTTTGTCGCTGCTCCTCTCTCCTCGCTCACCATCGCAAGATGCGTTCGCACGTCGTTCGTCGCGCTTCGCGCTCTTCACGAAAAATCCTGCGCAAGTCGGCTTTCTTTTTCGCGAATGGCTTTGTCACAGTGGCTCATTCGTCGCTCATGAATTCAAATTCTATTCGCTCCTCATTCATCGCGCGCCTCGATCTTTGAAAAAAATCCGGCGCAAGCTGATTTTCTTTTTTCGCAAATTGCTTTGTCGCTGCTCCTCTCTCCTCGCTCACCATCGCAAGATGCGTTCGCACGTCGTTCGTCACGCTTCGCGCTCTTCACGAAAAATCCGGCGCAAGTTGGCTTCTTTTTTCGCGAATGGCTTTGTCGCTGCTCCTCGCCCCTCGCTCACCATCGCAAGATGCGTTCGCACGTCGTTCGTCGCGCTTCGCGCTCTTCACGAAAAATCCGGCGCAAGTTGGCTTCTTTTTTCGCGAATTGCTTTGTCGCTGCTCCTCTCTCCTCGCTCACCATCGCAAGATGCGTTCGCACGTCGTTCGTCGCGCTTCGCGCTCTTCACGTAAAATCCGGCGCAAGCTGGAGCTATCCCTTCATCGCTCTTTCGATTTTGCGGTCTGAGTCCTTCTTCGCCTGAACCTGTCGCTTATCGTAGAGCTTCTTGCCTCGAGCAACCGCAAGCTCAAGCTTGGCAAGACCCTTTTCGTTAATATAAACAGATAACGGAACAAGTGTCAGCCCCTCAAGGGTTGTGTACCCTATAAGCTTTCTGATTTCCCTCTTGTGAAGCAAAAGCTTTCGCTCCCTTGTGGGGTCCACATTGAAGCGATTTCCCTGTTCGTAGGGGGAAATGTGCATATTGAAGACAATTACCTCACCGGCAACAACCTTAGCATAGCTATCCTTGAGATTGATTTTGCCCTTCCTCGCAGACTTGATTTCCGTACCGGTCAGGGCAATTCCGCACTCGTAGGTTTCCTCTATGAAGTAATCGTGTCTTGCCTTTTTGTTTTGTGCTATTATTTTCATTCTATGGCTAAATCTCCACTATATAACCCACCGATTTCATTGAACGGGAAGAGTCTGACCACAACCTTACCCATAATCGTGTCGGTTGAAACAAATCCTACCAAGGAGTCTCTGCTGTCAGTTGAATTTGCCCTGTTGTCGCCCATTACAAACACTGAATCCTCAGGCACCACTGTTGGAAGCACATCGCCCGGAGTTTCTATTCCGTGAAGGTAAGGCTCATTAATTTCCTCTCCGTCTATATATACTGCTCCATCTGTAATCTGTATTGTCTGACCTTCCGTTGCAATTACTCTCTTAATGAGGTACTTATCTTTGCCCTCAACGGTCTGAAGCTCTGACTTGAAAACCACAATATCTCCAAACTCAGGCTCGTTGCCGAAGCAGTAGGCAAGCTTATAAACTATTAAATAATTGTTTGGCTGAACATTCGGCATCATTGACTGCTGCTGAACGAGGGTAGGCCTGATGACCTGAAGAATCAAAATCGCAACAATAATTGGAATCGCCAGAGTTTTTACCCAGTCCCAGATC
>DCGW01000088.1:3260-16225 GCA_002315335.1 Firmicutes bacterium UBA1768
CAGATCACCGCTTTTTTACTTCCTTTTTTGTCCTCGTCGTCTTCTGCTTCAACGTTTGTTTTTTCGCCCTCGTTTGTTTCAACCTTAGTTGGTTCTTCATTAATTTTTCTTGGTTTAAGTTCTATTTTATTCTGCATTTTCTCTCCATTTCGCCCGATATTCAAGGCTGTTTTATCATTTATATGATGCTCAGGCACATCTAAAGATTTCCGAAAATTGTCTCCTTCACAGCTTCAAGCTCTTCTGAAAGCGGCGCCTCAAAGGCTTTTCCGTTGAGATATTCAAAGGGTGACGGGCACTTTTCAAAGGCAAGCTTATATGCGTGAAGAAATTGGGTTGTCAATCCGAAGTTTTTCTTTGCATAAGCGTTGCCGCTTGGACTTCCGTACTTGATATCACCTATAATATACAGCTTTTGTGATGCGAGGTGAGCTCTGATCTGATGAGTTCTTCCCGTAACAAGCTGCGCCTCTACCAGCGTAAACCCGTTGTTTACCGCCAGCGGCCGAATTATAGTTTCCATATACTTCAGTCCTTCTTCGTCCTCCGCTCCGAGCCTGATTTTATTCTGCTCATGGTCTTTTTCCATCGTCGACCGAAGGATTTTTTCCTCCCGAAGCTCCCCTTGCGCAATCGCCATATAATACTTTTTTATGCTCTCCTTGTCCTTAATCATTCGATTAAGCGCCTGAAGCGCAACATTATTTTTGCCAAAAATGACAAGTCCCGACGTATTTCTATCAAGTCTGTTGACAGGCGCCGGAACAAAAGTATTAATTCTGGAAAATTTGTAATCCCCTTTATCCACTAAATACCCAACAACCTGATTTACAAGAGTGTTCTTCTTTTCAGTCTTGTCCCCATGGGTAAGCAGCCCCTTTGGCTTGTTCACCAATAGAATATTATCATCTTCGTAGACAACTGTAAACTGCTTTTTTGCCTTTTTTTCGGGAGATTTTTCCTCGCGAGCGAAGGCTTCCATGAGATCTGCCGGCAGAAAGAGCTTAACCTCATCATTGAGACTCAGAATATGCTCCGGCTTCACCCTTTTGCCGTTGACCTTCAGGTCTGTCCTGATTATTTTGTAAATTCGTCCCAGAGGTGCGTTCGGCAAAAGCTTTCGCAGAAACCTGTCCACCCTCTGTTTTTCATGCTCTGCACCAATATGTATGATTTCCATAAATACTTCCTTCCATATATAATATACCTGATAAAAAAATCATTTGAAAGTCAAGTGTTTCATTGTAATAATAATTTAACCTTTTCTACCCGCAATGCACTTGAGAATTTCATCAAATTATATTATCATAATAGATACGTTAATTGGTTTTTCCAAAAAATGGTGAATATCAGTTTTCGCTACACATTTTATAAGGAGCGATATTTTTATGCGTGCAATAAAAAATTTCATATATAACTCAAGCGATATTTTTGTAGCAATAATAATAGTTGCGATTGCGGTTGTTCTGATAGTAACAAGAATTGATGTTATTATGGACTATCCTGATGCATCAAAGGATACCTCAAGCGTTGTCGACACTCAGAGTGCAGATACAGAAACATCACTCAACCTCGACCCGAGTCAGAAATACATTGAGGTTTCCATTCCGGCCGGCTCTTCAACAGACGTTGTTGCAGGTCTTCTTAAGGAAGCCGGTGCAATTTCAGATACTGAAGGCTTTATGGTTGAGCTCCAGGCTATGGGCAAGTCCGGTTCGCTAAACGCTGGTACGCACTATATTCCTGAGGGCTGTACCCTTGAAGAAATGATTAACATTCTCTGCGGAGTGAGTGTTGGCTACAGCGTAACCGACGCGGGTGCAGGCGAAGGCAGCGCCGAAACTCCTGCTCAGTAGAGCAAACCTATATTATTATAGTCAAACCACATATGATACTTTGAGGACGTTTTATCGAGCGTCCTCTTTTATTATTTGCACCATTATATGGACTTTACTTTGTCGGCTTCATCGAAAGCCCCATAAAAAAGTTTTGTAATTCAAAAAGACAGACATTTTACTCTTTTTCGGCAAAAACGTCTGTCTTTTTTACGATATTTCATAAATTCCAACATTGTTGAGCGGATTTTCTTACAAAATTTTCCAATTCAACCGATTTATTCCTGCTTGGGCAGTCGTTTTTTATCGATTTTTAGCTGAATTCACAGGATTTGACCCTTTTAGACAGACGCTTTTGCTTATTTTCATAAAAATGTCTGTCATTTGCTAAAACAAATCTAAAATTCATATCCCGGATAGTTGTGCCCAAGTTGTGCCCATATAATAGTTTTAAAATCTTCACTAAACTTCAATCAGTCGTTGAGATATGCCATTTCTCTGAACACCTCTGCCGCGATAAGAATACCGGCTGCAGCAGGCACGAAAATTGCACTTGCAGGCTTAACCTTTCCGTTTTCGTCCTCTATTCCTGCAGAAACAGGCTCTTCTTCAGAATATACAACCTTAACGCCCTCTTCTATTCCTTCTGCTCTGAGAGACTTTCTCACCGCCTTAGCAAGCGGGCAGCCCTTCGTATCCTTAATATCGGAAACCTTCAGCATTTCAGGATGGAGCTTGTTCCCTGTTCCCATGCAGCTGATTGCCGGAATTTTATTTTCCCTTGCATGCTTAATAATCGCAGTCTTAGCCGCAACATCATCTACGCAGTCGATTACATAATCATATGACTCAATCTTGAGAAACTTCAACATGTTTGCATCAATTTTTTCCGGCAAAAATTTAACCACGATATCTTCATTAATAGCTCTGATTCTGCCGGCCATTGCTTCAGCTTTGTTTCTTCCTACATTAGTTGAAAGCGACATGATCTGTCTATTGAGATTAGACTCTTCGATATCGTCAAAATCAGCCATAGCAATAGTACCTACTCCGCTCCTTGCAAGTGCTTCAGCTACGAAACCGCCTACTCCGCCAACCCCGAAGATGAAAACCTTTCTCTCTTTGAGGATATCCATAGCAAATTTTCCTATGAGTGCTTCTGTTCTTGTATTCATAAACTTTTCCTTTCATTCGTGTATATACATATAATTAAAAACTCTTTTCGCATTGTTGTCAACCGATTTTTGTGGTAGAATTTTACGGAAATAATATGTATTGCCGTGATATTTCAATATATCATTCAGCATTAAATATGAGGAAAAGCTATGCAACACACTACAATTCAGTCAAAAGCCGACGGGCTTGTTCTTGATATTAATTATTGTGAAGCCGAAAATCCAATTGCGGTTGTTCAGCTCTGCCACGGAATGTGCGAACACAAGGAACGTTATATACAATTCATGGAATTTTTGGCAGAAAACGGAATTACTTCCTGGATAAATGACAAGCGCGGTCACGGAAAAAGTGTTAAAAGCCCTGATGACCTCGGGTATTTTTATTCTGACGATAAGCACGCCTGCGTTGAAGACATAAAAACTATCAACGAGCTTTTACACGAAAAATATCCGGAATTGCCAATCTTCCTATTAGGACACTCAATGGGTTCTCTTGAGGTGAGAGTTTACACCAAAACCTACGATTCCACTATTGACGGGCTTATTGTTTGCGGCTGCCCTTCTCCTTTATCCAACAGAACTACTGGCGACTTTATCATTAAAAGAATGACTGCACTTTTCGGACCCCGCCACAGAAGCGATATGGTAAATAGGTTGGTGCTTGGCGTTTACAACAAGCCCTATTCTAAGGAAAGCGATTCGTTTAATAACTGGATTTCAGCTGACAGGGATAATGTGGTAGAATATGACAACGACGAGCTCTGCGGTTTCACCTTCACCCTGAATGGTTTTGAGGTTCTTATGGAAATGGTTTTGGAAGCTTATACCCACAAGGGCTGGAACTGCACAAATCCACAGCTGCCGATTTTGTTTCTTTCCGGCGAGGATGACCCTTGCAGAGTCGGGGACGAGGCCTTCCAGGAGGCCATCAACTACATGAGCCAGGCCGGCTATTCAAACATTGACTTTAAAACCTACCCGGGGCTCAGACACGAAATTCTCAACGAAAAATCAGCTCCTTATGTAAAGGAGGATGTTTTAAACTTTTTGCTTAAGTGTTTGGGGTAGACTCAGATTATGCACTATTTGGGTTGGCATATTGCTATGCAAACGGATAATAATGAGAAAATACCAATTCATTTGTTATTATATTATAATCCGACCAATCAGTATCATAACTCTTTATACTATTGTATATAAAAACTCCTTTGCTTATTAGAAATAATTACTAATAAGACTTCACATTTTTACTATCTTATGGTACAATAACTTAAGTTTTCAAAAGAAAACGTTTTTAATTAATTTAAATATATAGGAGGTAGTTTATTATGAAATGGACATGTTCAGTTTGCGGTTACACACACGAAGGTCCTGAAGCACCAGAAAAGTGCCCACAGTGTGGAGTTCCAGCAGAAAAGTTTAACAAAGTTGAAGGCGAAGTTGAGTTCGTAGATCAGCACATCGTGGGCGTTGCTCAGGGCGTTGATCCTGAAATCATCCAGGGTCTCAGAGACAACTTCAACGGCGAATGCTCAGAAGTAGGTATGTATCTTGCAATGGCAAGAGTTGCTCATAGAGAAGGTTATCCTGAAATCGGTCTTTACTGGGAAAAGGCTGCATGGGAAGAAGCAGAACACGCTGCTAAGTTTGCAGAATTATTAGGCGAAGTTCTTACTGATTCAACAAAGAAGAACCTTCAGATGAGAGTTGATGCTGAAGCAGGCGCTTGCGCAGGTAAAAAAGCTCTCGCAACAATGGCTAAGCAGCAGAACCTCGATGCTATTCATGACACAGTCCACGAAATGGCTAAGGACGAAGCAAGACACGGAAAAGCATTTGAAGGTCTCCTCAAGAGATACTTTGGCTAAACCGAAAGCGCTGAATATCAACGATATTAACGAGAGAGGATTGAGAAATCAGTCCTCTCTTTTTTGTATATCGAAAACAAGCCGTACAAATCCCTGTACGGCTTACGTTCAAATTCCATTTTTGCATTAGTATATGTACTATTTAATATGCTGCATTAATGTGATATTAATTCCATCGACGTCCTGAACTATAAGGAGCTTTGAAGTTGCTGCGTCAATAGGTCCGGCAAGAATGGTTCCACCATTTTGTTTAAAGGTTTCAACTGCGACATTTATGTCATCAACATTCATTCTAAAGCCATATAATCCTGCCGGATATTTGTATGGTCCGTCTTTAACTGCTTCCATGAGCTCTATTTCAAGATCACCGTTAGCAATAATATACACACGGCTGCCCATGTTTGTTGTAAGGTCATGTTTTTTTGTAAAGCCTAAAGTTTCATAGAACTCCATAGTTTTTTCCGGATTTTCTGAAACGATAACCGGGTACATTGATTTTACTTTCATTGTGGTATTCTCCTTAAAAAAATTTATTTTCGACATTATATCACAGACTGATGGCAAAGGAAAGCATCACCCCTCCGCAGCTGGTGCAATATTAAAACAGGAGAACTCGTTGCGAGTTCCCCTATCATATGCAGCATGATGTTACTTTTTTATATGCTTCATTATTGTGAGAAAGTTTCCGTCTGCATCCTTAACCGCATATACAATTGTAGAAGGGGTTTCCAAAGGTCCGGCAAGAATAGTTCCACCTTTTTGCTTAATTCCTTCAACTGCGGCGTCAATGTCATCGACGTTCAATCTAAGACCATATAATCCAGGCGGCATAGGGAAATGTGGATTTTTTGGGGTTTCCATAATTTCTATTTCAATACCATCATTAGCAATAATATATACAGGTCCGCCCATGTCTGTTATGCTGGAATGTTTTTTTGTGAAGCCTAAAGACGCATAGAACTCAATGAGTTTTTCTGTATTGTCAGAAATGATAATTGGGTGCAACGAACTTATTTTCATAATAGTAGTCCTCCATTTGTTTGTAATTCGATGAAAACACCGATGTTAAATTAAATTATACTATTCCCCTCGAAAAAATCAAGACATATGTTTTTTTAGCTCACATCGTATACAGCGGCGTAAACGATGGTTATGCATCGAATGCTGCATGTATAGCTGGCCGGAGCCTTATTCCGAAACCTTTTTTGAATGCAGGTATTGAACCCGTTTTAATCATATGGTAAAATATGGCTAATATATTAATCGTTTTATGTAATATTATAAGATTTGGATAAAATATTAACCATGGAGATCAACTTATTATCTTTTAAAACCCCATATGAAATTTCAATGGAATTATCAGAAAAAGAAAAGCAGAGGCGAAAATATTTAGGTTTTACCCAAGCCCAGCTTGCAGAAAAATCAGGAGTAAGCTTAGGTTCTTTAAAGCGTTTTGAAAGAACCGGTGAAATATCGCTAATGTCTTTATTAAAAATAGCAACGGTACTGGATTGTTTAAAGGAGTTCGACGGCTTATTTGAAAAGCCGGAATACACTTCAATAGAGGAGCTTTTAAATGATAAAAACAGATAGAATAGATGTTTATTCATGTGGAAGACATGTGGGTATATTGGCTAATTCAAAGCATATTACTGCTTTCCAATATAGCGACGAATGGATTGAAACAGGGTTTAGCATAAGCCCATTTTCTCTTCCACTTGAAAACAGGCTGTTCCTCCCAAAATATGAACCTTTTGATGGTTTATATGGAGTCTTTTCGGACAGTCTGCCTGATGGGTGGGGCCGTCTTTTAGTTGACCGCTTTATACGGCAGTACTTTGGTATGTTGCCTGATGAGCTATCAGGATTTCACCGGCTGATGTTGGTGTCCGAATCCGGTATGGGCGCCTTAAGCTATAAACCTTCAATTGAATCGGCCGATGGCTCTTCGACTCAGGACTATGACAAGCTTGCTAAAGCCTGCAAAAGCCTTTTAAAAGAAGAAAACATCAATAATCTTGATGAACTGTTTCAACTCGGTGGTTCTTCAGGAGGAGCCAGGCCAAAAGTCCACACACAAATAAACAGCGAAGAATGGATAATAAAGTTCCCATCCTCGTTTGACAGCAAAAATATTGGATTGGAGGAATATGAATATAGCCTATGTGCCAAAGCCTGTGGTATTCAAATGAGCGAGACTAAGCTTTTCCCGTCTGAAATTTGTGATGGTTATTTTGGAACAAAGCGTTTTGATAGAAAAAGCGATGGCAGAAAGGTTCATATGGTTTCTGCCAGTGGGCTATTAGAAACTTCCCACCGGTATCCAAATCTTGATTATACACAGTTAATCAGGCTGACTATGCTCCTTACCCGGGATATGAATGAAGTGAAAAGCCTTTTTAATCTCATGTGCTTCAATATATTTGCCCATAACAGAGACGACCATTCTAAAAACTTTTCTTACTTGTATGATGAAGACGAATCCCGATGGATTTTATCCCCCGCTTACGATCTTACCTATAGCAGTTCTCTTGGGGGAGAACATGCTACTACAGTCAATGGAGAAGGAAAAAATCCCGGAATGGATGATATTCTTGCTGTTGCAAAAATTGCAGGAATAGACAAAACCTACGCAAAATCCAGAGCAAAAGAAATTGAGGAAACAGTTCACTCCATGTTAAGTAAATATAAAAGAGGTGTCAATGAGAACAGTCCCTACTGACACCCCCCAAACCTGTCAATGAGAACCGTCCCCACTGACACTTTTCTTTTTCTTCAGCTTTATCGAATCCTGCGCAATGGTAACGCCGGCTATAATTACTATAATCGAGATAATCTGTACCGGAAGAATAGGCTCTCCCAATACCAGAAAAGCTATTACGCAGCTGAACACCGGTATGGTGTTGTAAATAATCGACGCATTTGTCGCGCCCAAAACAAACACTGCCCTGTTCCAGAGCATAAACGCGCAGATGCAGCACCCTATAGCCAGATAGAAGAAGCACCCCACTCCGACCTTTTCAAACTGAGGAAGACCCTCAGACGCACAGTGTACGATAAAGAACGGCAGCGTCACTAAAAATGCAACGACAAATCCGCTGAAAATAAACGCCCAGGTTGACAGCTCCGGATCCTTGTACTTATTGAGAATAGTATAAACAGACCACAGCATAGTTGCTATCAAAATGAGTATATCTCCCGTCGCAAAATCCAGCGAGAGCAGCACATTAATATCACCCTTAGCAAGGAGAAATGCAACGCCCAGAATAGCAAGTACTACACCGAAAACTCTCTTCGGGGTAACCTTTTCCTTGAAGATTATTCTCATAATAATAATTGTAAAAATCGGGCTCGAAGTAGCCAGCAGGCTCAGATTCGTAGCCGTAGTGGTCCTCCCCGCAGTGTAGCAGAGCAGATTATAAAGGCCCGTACCGGTAACTCCGCAGCCAATAATCAGCCACTTTTGCTTCAAGATTTTTTTCCAGTCTCTGATAACAAACTTAATTGCAAAAGGAAACATTATGATTACCGCAAGAGTCCATCTGCAAAAGGCAATAACCGACGGAGAATATGAACCGCTTAGCCCTCTTGAAATAACAAAGTTGCCTGACCAGATTGATATCGCAATTAATGCACAGGCTATTCCAAGAATTTTATCCCTTAAAGTTATTTCCACGATTATTCCTCCCCTCTGTTTTGATACGGTAATTGTACACTTTTTCTGTATGCTTTAATATTGGCAAATATGATTATTTTATTAATAACAGATTTCTTAGCTTGCAAGTTCAAATCAGCAGTTTAACTATTCTGCAAGCCCAAACCAATTATTCGGAAGCGCTCTGATTTTTTTTTCGTTTAAAAATCTCTTCGTCCTTTACTCCGACAATAACTCCGACAACTACTACAACACAGCCGATCCACTGCATAGCAGCTACAGTCTCCCCAAAGGCAACCGCAATAAATACTCCGAATATTGGCGAGAGGTTGTAGCAAAGACCGGAAATCGAAGCATCTATTCTGCTGACAGCCAAAGTCCATGCCATATTTGCAAGGCCAAGACAAACCACGCCTGCAAACAATACTAAAAAAACCACAGAAAAATCTATATGCGGCAGTCCATAAATTATGCTTTCCCCAACCGCAAACGGGAAGGTGAGCATTGAGCCGCAGCCAAGAACATAGCCCGAAATCATTAAGGGATCTGTGTCCGCGTCATATTTTTTCATGAAAACCGTGTATATGGTCCAGGTCAGTACTGCAACCGACACCATGAGAATTCCGTACCATTTTGTACTTGCGTCTATCAGCGAACCGCCTATGCAGGTAATCAAAATACCGCTCACCGCCAGTATTGCTCCGATTTCCTTGCTCTTTGTCATCTTTTCATTCAGGAACAAAACTCCGCCAATAAGCATCATTACCGGCATAAAAGCCTGAAGCATGGACGAAATATTTGCCGAGCACCACTGCATTCCCACATGGAACAGCGCTGTATTAAACAGAAACGCAATCATTCCATAGAACATTGACCTTTTTCTGAATAGTTGTTTTAGCCTGAAGCCGCGCTTATAGGCAAACGGTAAAACTACGAGAAATCCAGAAAAGCCTCTCAGCCAGGCAAAGGTAAGCGGTCCAAAGCTGTTTAACGCAAGCTTTCCGGCAATCGGCACCGATGAATATGCCGCAACGGAGAAAATCAACAATAAATAGTACTTCGCTATTCTGTCCTTTTTCTTATTAATTTCGTTTATTCCTTCATTAGCTTTTAAAGAATTATTCATAGTTTGTCCCTTTTCAGTCATTTGTGGCTATGTCAGCCTCATCATCCGTTCGAGCAGAGTCAAAGCAATACACATCCATCCGCACAATGGCTCAAAGCCTAAACAATAAATCCCTGTTGCCTTCCGTATCAGTCGTTGTAATATTCAATTGTAAATCCTAAATCCCTAACGCTGAATTATTGCGAAGGAAAATGGTCCTTCCCCATCTTTTCCTCTGAAATCATGTAGTATTTCCAGTAAATAGATTTCAGGCAGGTATCCCATGTGACATCGCAGTAATACCATTCCCCGTCTACCTTAACCATATTCCAGGCATGAGAGCCTATGCTCCTGCCGTTGTCTGCAGTGCCGCTGATAATCCGCGCATCGAGACCGGCATTTTCACACATAGCATAGAACAGACAAGCAAAGCCCTGGCAGACGGCCTGACCATTTATCAACGCACCATAAGCCGTGTGAGCTACATTATCAGGATTTCCCTCAAGACTCGCCTTCCCGGCGGCCTCGTCATACTCTACATATGAAGTTATGAACTTATAGATGGTATTCACCCTTTCAGCCTCGTTCATTTCGGCAAGCCCTAAAGAAGTCTCTACCTCTTTGATAACGCTGTCCACCATCTGCTCCTCTTTAGCGGTATCCCTGTATTCCACCCTCAGGGTCACCTCATAGTTGTCTCCAAGCCTTCTGATGCTGCAGTCATATGACTTAACAGTGTTGTTCAGATAGTCGCCCGAATAACAGCCCTCAGCATAGTCTTCACTCATTGCAGGCTTCACAAAATCAGTAAAAAAGGAATCGCCGTCGTCAATATAGTCGTGCTTTGAGTCCCAGAAGGCAACTACAATTTCTTCCTGCCTATTTATCATTGCGTCCCGTATTTTACAGATATTCTCTTCTTTTTCAAGTGCTGCTCCACCGTCATCCCCGTTCCCCAAAGCAGGAATAGTCTCGGTGATCTGCTGGCTTGCTGTCTTGATTGCGCCCTGCACTATTACCGAAGGGTTAAAGCCGAAAAACAGCTTTTCTTTAATTCCATCTCCGAAAAACAGCGCTGCAACACCCGCTGCCATCACTATCACTAAAAAAACAGCGCCTATCCTTCTTCCCCACTTACTCATTTTCCCAAACCTCCATGTTGAAATAATTTTAGCCTATTTTCCATTTTTTCGCAACAGAAAAGTCGCCTTGACACCCCACTTCATTTGTCTATAATAAAGGCATGGATACAGTATATATTTCAGAAAACTCAAACAAATTACTTGTAGAATACCTGACCGCTCTCGGCCTGAAGGTTGTTTTTATTTCGCCTCCAAAGCATATAACCACCGGAATTTCAACCCATCCGGACATATATATGTGCAAGCTCGGCGCAGACGACAGGGCTATGGTATTCCTCGGAGAAATGGAAAAAATTTCCAATAATTATCCAGGCGATATTATCTACAACGCAGCCTGCAGCGGCAGGTTTTTTATTCATAACCTTAAGTATACAGACAAAGAGCTGCTTGCCACCGCAACCGCTGCCGGTATGACCTTAGTTAACACCAGGCAGGGCTACTCAAAGTGCAGCACCGCCATAGTTGACGAAGACTCCTTTATCACCTCAGACGAAGCTATTGCGATACCGCTAAGAGCTGCCGGAGCGGAGGTTCTTCTTATTAATAAGGGCCACATAAAGCTTCGCGGTTATGATATGGGCTTCATCGGAGGTACCTGCGGCAGAATTGGAAAGACTATGGTCTTCAACGGCAATCTTTCAGCCCACCCGGACTTTGAGAAAATCAAAGAATTCATTCAAGCCAAAGGGCTTTCGCTGAAATACTTTCCAGAATACCCGCTTGAAGATATAGGCTCCATTATCCTTTGCAGAAAGGATGTTTCAAGATGAAAAAACATGCTATAATTCCTATTTTTATACCTCATGAGGGTTGTCCGAACGACTGTGTTTTCTGCAATCAGAAAAAAATAACGGCCAGAGCTCACGCGGAGGAAAATATAGATATTGATGCTATTGCGAAGGCCTACCTTTCCACCCTCAACAATCCGAGACCGGAGGTTATCGAAATGGCTATGTTCGGCGGGAGCTTCACAGGTATTCCCATAGATCGGCAAAACAAATACCTGTCCGCAGCAAAACGCTATAAGGATGAGGGGCTGATAGACAAAATCCACCTCTCCACGAGACCGGACTATATAAATGAAGAAATTCTGGACAATCTCATGCAATATGGAGTTGATGTAATAGAGCTCGGTGTGCAGTCCTTCGATAACGAGGTCCTCTCCCTTTCAAACAGGGGGCATGACTCTTCAGTCGTTTATAAAAGCTGCGAGCTGATAAAAAGCTACGGCTTCACTCTCGGCATACAGCTTATGATCGGCCTGCCGGGAGACAGTCTTGAAAAAGCCATATTCTCCGCAATGGAAACAGTAAAGCTTTCGCCGAAAATTGTGCGGCTCTACCCCACAATAGTAATAGAGGATACTGAGCTTCTTAACATGTATAAAAGCGGCGAGTATCACGCTCTTTCCCTGCAGGAAGCAGTGGACCGAACCAAAGCCATGTACAAAATCATAGCAAAAGCAGGCATAAATATAATAAGAGTGGGACTTAAGTCTTCTGATATTATCAACGAAAACGGAGAAATCTACGGAGGAACCTTCCACCCGGCCTTCAGGCAGCTTGTCGAAGGCGATATTGCCAAAGAGGAGGTTGAGGAACAAATAGCTAAGCTTGCAGAAGCGGAGTTACAGCAAAACCCAGGCACTCCAGAAGCCTCCAAGGCCTCTCCCTCTTCAGCTAAACCGAAAGTCAGGATGTCAGTCTTTGCCAATTCCCGCTCTATAGGAAATGCAGCCGGCCTAAGCGGGATAAACAGAAAATACTTCAGGGAAAAATTCCCTCAAATCATCCTTTCATTTAAAAGAGATGACAGCCTGAAGGATTACGAATACAGAGTAGTTAAACTCGATTGATATCGGTAAAGCTCAAACACTAAACGAAAAAAGTCTTATGAACTCTGACTCTCAGTCAAAATTCATAAGACTTTTCTTTTCAAAAAATAGATGGTGCCCAGGCTCGGAATTGAACCAAGGACACGGGGATTTTCAGTCCCCTGCTCTACCTACTGAGCTACCTGGGCAAACTATAAAATATTGGTGGGCCATCGGGGACTCGAACCCAGGACCTGCCGGTTATGAGCCGGACGCTCTGACCAACTGAGCTAATGGCCCACATATAAAAATGGTCGGGGTGGCAGGATTTGAACCCGCGACCCACTGGTCCCAAACCAGTTGCGCTACCAA
>DCGW01000088.1:16245-22499 GCA_002315335.1 Firmicutes bacterium UBA1768
CTACCAAACTGCGCTACACCCCGGTCACTTAGCCGCTCGCTGACGACTTCCTTATCTTACTATATAACAACACTAATGTCAATAAGTTTTTTTGCAAATTCCCAATAATTTTAAGGGTATAAGAGCGAAGGTCAGGAGCCCGAATTCCGCCTGACCTTTGCCCCGATTTTAACTACTTATAAAATCCGAAAAGCTTCAGTAAACGCTTCCACCAGCTGAGTTTTTTCTTGCCGTCATCCTGCTGAACATCGTCATAAACAGGTTCAACTGCGTCGGTCTTCATTACAAACTGAACTGAGTGAATATTTTCATTTTTCGCACTTACAAATGAAACCGGATTTTTCTGATCGCCGCCTATGCTTGCAAGAATTGCATTAATCTGATCCTGCGGATTTACGTTTGAAGCCTCACTAGCAAGAGTACCGGTTCCCTTATTAAGCTGGGAAGTACCTTCGCAGAGGTCTATTACACCGTTATACAGATTTCTTGATCCAAGCGTCAGGCTGCCGGTATTGTTCAGCAGCTCCTTACTTCCGGCAGCGAGCTGTGACACGCCGGAATTGAGGTCCTTAAAGCCCTTTGAGGCCTGTGACACCCCATCCGCATAGGCCGTAAGACCGTTGTCGAGCTCTGTATACTTAGCATTTAAGGTTCCGATTGCAGACTTGAGTGTTGCAAACTCGCCGGCAAAAGAACCAAGCTGAGAAATACCGGTATTTATCTGAGCAAACTGAGAATTCAGACCTGAGGCCGCGTAACCCAGGTTGCTGAGCTGGCTCGAGACATTGCCTATTGCGCTTGCCGAATTAGACAGCTGAGTATATGCACTTCTAAGGTTAGCAATCTGCTGGTTAATCTGAGCCCTTGTCCCCTCATCATAGCAAACAGACGCAGCCTGCTGAAGCGCGCTTATGCTTGAGCTGAGTGCGTTCAGTCCCGCCTGTGCACTCGAAGAAACCGAGCCCACGCTGCCTGCAATGCTGCTGCACTTTGAGCTGATTGAGTTAAGGGTTGATGAAATCGCCGCTGCATTTGACGACATCTTATTTACATCATTGGTATTAAAGGTTACTCTTGAAAGCTTATCATCAATCTGGCTCAGAGCCGACTTTACCTGCCCCGAACCGTTGACAAGCTCGGCCGACTTGCTATTGAGGGTTGCCACTCCGGTGTTTGCCTCAAGCATACCCTTTTGGAGCTGAACAACGCCATTGTCGAGAGTCTTCACACCCGTCCCAAACTGCTCGGTTGCATCGGAAAGGGTCTTACTTCCTGTTTTCAGCTGATTTGAGCCGTTGTATAAAGCGGTAGAACCCGCATATAAAGCCTTTGTTGCCGCTATTAGCTGGCCAATCTGTCCATCAATTGCACTTGTATCAATATTTCCAAGAGCTATGTTAAGCCTGATACCATTGATTTCAACCGCATCCATACGGAAATTTTTAACCTTTGCATGAATGCTCGAATCAACACCGTTCCCTGGAAGAATAGTATATGTTATCAGCTTATTTGTTCCTTCATTCGCAAGAGTTGCCCCCTCTGTCGCATATATGTCCTTGCAGCGCTTCGTATCGAGGCTGAACTCAGCCTGAAGCGCGTAGTTTTCATAGAAGCGTCCCTCAAACTTTTCGTTCTTTGTTATCGAAAACTTTATCTCAAGGTCACCGCTCTTTCCACCGATTTTATCCGGAGCATATTCCTTGCCATCAAGGAAGTACCTGATAGAAATATTCCAAGGAATTTCGGCATTTTTTAAAGTACCCTGATAATATACGGTCTGGGCATCCGACGAGAAGGTAATTCTATCTCCATTCTGATGTATTTCATCCTCAGTAGTGAGCATTTTTACCTCGGAATAGTTACCGTAGTCGACAATATCTCCCCCATAAAAGATATTTACAACATCTACAGAATTAACCTTGCCACTCGCATCGGTCATTACATAAACAACCTCTTCCTTAAGGCTTGCATCTGCCTCAGCAAGTGCAGTCAATGTGAAAATTGCCGCAAGCAGCAGACAAAGTATAAGCACTCCTGCAGTTTTTATTCTTTTCATCAGTTTTACCTCCTTCCCACATTACGCCTTATCATGGCTGTTCCATTGGTCCTGATTTTCCTCAATGGATGCATCACCATATATATGTTCAAGAGTCATTTCCACAATTTCCCCTCCAGCCGCTATGCCAGTCTTTTCGTTGAGGAATTTACAATTTTTGGAAAATCTTTGTATTGGGCCATCCAGGACATACAGTAAGGACGGCAGCACAAGAAATACTATTATTAACGAACAAATCGTACCTCTTCCCAGCATTATACCCATCTGAGCTATCATGCCATGGGTGGCAAATATTCCCATCAGGAAGCCCATAACCGTGAGCACACTGCCTGATGTGATAATTGACACAAAGGTGTTCTTTGTCGTTGCAATTACCGCATCTCTCCTGCTCATTCGCTGCCTGAATTCCTTATACCTGTCGGTATAAAGGATTGCGTAGTCAACCGTCGCCCCAAGCTGAATTGACGATATCATCAGGTATGCTATATAGAAGACGTTGCTTCCGCCGAAATACGGAATTGCCATATTTACCCAAATAGCTGTTTCTATTCCCAGTACCAGTACGAACGGCAGTATTAGCGACTGCATTGCAAAGAACAGTACAATCAAAATCGACAGTGCCGCTATCAGGTTTACCTTGAGCAGGTCCGAGGTTACGCTATCCTTCAGATCCAGGGTTGAAACCCCTTCTCCCGCAAGGAGCCACGTTCCCGGATAGTATTTCTCTGCAATTCCCCTTATTTCTTCAACAAGCGTGAAGGTGTCTTCGCCTTCCGCCTCGGCATCAACAGTAATAATCATTCGTGTATAGTTTTCCGAATTCAGCTGCGAAAGGGTTCCTGCATCAAGATATGTGGTAGGAATAGTTGCCCCAACAGTATCAACATACGAAACTATGTTCAGAACCTCCGGAACAGACTTCAGCTCATCCGAAAGCTCCTGTTGCTTTGCCGTGCTGCTCTTATCTACCATCAGCACATAGGTGTCGTTCATGTCGAAGGTTTCTTCTATCAATGCCGTGTCGTCTCCCAGCTCCGTTCCTTCCGCATAAATATGCGAAGCCCCGAAATAGAAGTCGTTGGCATTTGAAGCAAGGAAGCACGGGATAATGAGCATTGCAAATATTATCAGCGCCGGAACAGTAATCTTCAGAGCGAATTCTCCCACCTTTGCAAACGAAGGCATGAGAGGTCTGTGCCTTGTCTTATCTATCAGCCTGTAGCAAACGAGAACAAGCGCCGGAAGGAAGAGAAAGGCTGTAATAAGACTTAACGCCACTCCCTTTGCAAGCGCCATACCAAGGTCCGGCCCGATTTTGAACTTCATAAAGCAAAGGGCAATAAAGCCTATAACCGTTGTAATTCCGCTCGACAGAACCGATGTTACAGATGAACAAAGAGCCTCAAGCATAGCATCCTTTACATTGTCCGTTTTCTTTCGGTACTCTTCAAACCTGTGCAATATGAATACCGAATAGTCAAGCGAAACCGCAAGCTGCAGTACAGAGCCGGCAGCGTTTGTGATGAAGGAAATATCGCCGAAAATAAGGTTTGTACCAGCGTTCATTCCTATAGCAACACCGAGTCCAATCATAATTATCATCGGTTCTACCAGGGTAGTCATAGTCAGCATCAGCATGACCACCGCAAACAGCATTCCGACAACCGCAATTACCGGAATTTCTTCCTGCGTGCCCACGGTAGCCGCCGCAGTGGCCGCTCCCGCACCGGCAATATGACCCTTTTCACCCACAATATCCTTTATTTCTTCTGTTGCCGAAACCAGCATCAGGTCATTTACTGTCAGAGTGAAAAGTGCAGACTCGTCGCAATAGTAAGCGTCTCTTATCGAAGCATCAATAAAATCAAGCGGCTGCGCAATATCGACCATATCATCGAGCCAGGTCACCTGCTCAACACCGGGCACAAGCTCCAGGGTGTCCTTGAGCGTCAAGGCTTCAGCCACCGAAATATCTTCCACCATCACATTCATATTTGGAATGCCGCCATCATACTCTTCCTCGAGTACCTTGAGTGCCACCGAAGACTTGCTGTCCGTCGATAGATAATCGTAAATATTGTAGTCAACACCTACAAACTGCCACATAACAAGGCAAACAACGAGGATAATTCCAAAGGCGACAACTGTTTTCTTTGGGTTGTTTACAACCACAGTAAAAAGCTTACGCATTAGTCATCTCCCGTATAGCTTATTCATTAATACAGCTATTTAGCTTTTCCAATACCTTCTTTTCTTTTTTGTTGAAGGAAGGCGCCTTTTCACGAAGGTATTTTTCATATAAGTCCGGCCTTCTCTCTTTGGTCAATCTGAGTGACTCCTCAAGCTGGTAGAGGTGAATATTTTCGTGGTGACCCGAAAGCAAAACCTCCGGAACCGCCATTTCACGCCACTCTCGCGGCTTGGTATACTGCGGATATTCCAACAGGCCGCTGCAGATGGACTCCTCGTGGTGAGCCTCGCTGTTTCCGAGAACCCCGGGTACAAATCGTGCCACTGAGTCAATCACAACCATAGCCGGGAGCTCTCCCCCAGTGAGTATGTAGTCGCCGATGGAAATTTCTTCCATTTCCCAGTAATCTATTACTCTCTGGTCAACTCCTTCATAATGCCCACACAGTATAACAAAATCGTCTCCGTTTGCAAGCTCCAGAACCTTTTCGTGAGTGAGTATTCTGCCCCTTGGAGACATATATATTATTTTTTTACCCTTTGCTCCAACCTGCTCAAGACAGGCAGAAATCGGTTCAGCGTACATTACCATGCCCGCTCCTCCTCCAAAGGGATAGTCATCGGTTTTATTATGTTTGTCGGTTGTATAATCCCTGATATTATGCACCTTTACATCAATTATTCCGGCGTCATTTGCTCTTCCCAGTATGCTTGTATCGACAACAGGTGTGAACATTTCCGGAAATACCGTCAGTACATCAATCTGCATTAGTCCATCATCCCTTCAAGAACCTTAATAGTGATTACCCCGTTTTCCATATCTATATTCTTTATAAACTCCGCAACTGCGGGCACAAGAAACAGTCCTCCCTCAGTTTTTTCTACCTCGTAAACATCCTGAGCAGGACCTTGAATTATATCCTTTAGCTTTCCGAGCTCAGCGCCTTCTTCCGAAACCACCTTGAGACCGCAAAGGTCTGCGATAAAGAACTCATCTTCGTCAAGCGCCCTCGCATGAGCCCTGTCAATATACAGGTACTTTCCCTTTAGTGCTTCGGCTGCATTTCGGTCTGATACAGCTTCAAACTTTATTATTGCAAGCTCCCCCTGATATCTGACCTTCTCGATTTTTCTTACTTCATCTTCAATAAAGAGTGTTTCAAGCTCCTCGAAACGCTCCTTGTAGTCACAGTACGGATAAACCTTTGTTTCCCCCTTAAGGCCTACCGCATTTACTATCTGTCCAAGCTTAAATCTTTCTAACATCTTCCCTTTTCCGTAAACAAAAAAGGGGCACGCGGCCCCTCTCTTAAGAACCGCTGAGTGTTCAGCGTTTCTGCTTTACTGTGCAATTTCTACAACAACTTTTTTGTTCATTTTTGTAGCTGCCGCCTTAACAACAACTCTAATTGCCTTTGCAATTCTTCCCTGTTTTCCAATAACCTTACCCATATCATCCGCTGCAACCTTCAGTTCTATTACAACTGTCTGGTCGTTTTCGGTCTGAGTAACCTGAACTTCTTCCGGATGGTCAACCAGGTTTTTAGCGATAGCTTCAACTAATTCAACCATTTCCAATTCTCCTGTTTCAAATTACTCTTCGTATGCGCCTGCCTTCTTGAGAAGAACCTTTGCTGTGTCTGTTGGCTGTGCGCCTGTTGCGAGCCACTTCTTTGCCTTTTCGATGTCGATCTTGATTTCTTCAGGATCTGAGATTGGGTTGAAATAACCGATTTCTTCAATGCATCTGCCATCTCTTGGTGATCTTGAATCAGCTACTACAACTCTATAAAAAGGTTTTTTCTTTGCGCCCATTCTTCTTAATCTGATTTTAACTGCCATTTTGTTACCTCCATTATTTTAATAATTAATTAGATTCGTTTTTTTATCCCAATTACTTCTTCTTTTTCTTCTTGTGTCTTTCCTTCTTTACCGGCTTGCCGTTCTGCATTTCCGGTTTTTTAGGCTTAGACTTTCCGGGACCCGGGCCGAAGCCCATCTTTGAGCC
>DCGW01000044.1 GCA_002315335.1 Firmicutes bacterium UBA1768
TGTCCCCCTTTGTCAACAAGTTTTTATTGTTTTTTTTCAAAAGTTTTTTAAAAGCTTTCAGCACATCATTTTTTCCCGTTTTTACCTGAATTTCAATGCTTTTATAAACATATTTACCGCTATTGTTTCAGCAGCATTACCATATCGCAATTTAATCTTAACCTTCACAATAAAATACCATTTCATCTCGCTCTTCCCATACTTTACTTATTATTCACTCTTCTACATTATTATGTTATAATGATTTCTCGGAGGATATAATTATGTTTGGAACGATTTGGTCATTATTACCACTTTTGGTGGCCATTATTCTTGTGATAAAAACTAAAGAAGTCTACGGATCACTTATAATAGGAATTATTTTGGGCGCCTTGTTCGCCACCTCTTTTAACCCGCTTGCCGCATTTGAAACCGCCTTCAATGATGGTTTGATTTCGGTTCTTTCTGATACAAAGCATATCGGTATATTTCTTTTTATTGTATTTCTTGGAGTATTGGTTGAACTTTTTAACAGGTCCGGTGCGACTAAGGCATATAGAGACTGGGCATTAAGCAAAATCAAGACAAAACGAGGAGCACTCTGCTCAACTTTAATTTTGAGCTTGCTGCTTTCTGTTGACGATTATCTTCATTGCCTGACTGTTGGCAGTGTTATGCTGCCGGTGAATGATGCTTGTGGAGTATCCAGAGCTCGTTTTGCTTATCAGATAGATGCAACAGCTGCTCCTCTCTGCGTTATTATCCCAATATCTTCCTGGGCTGCCACTATTTCTACCATTACCGACAGAAGTGACGGAATGAGTCTTTTTTTAAAGTCAATCCCATATAATTTTTACTCAATTCTTACCCTGCTGATGATATTGTTTCTTATTTTTACCGGTTTGGAATATGGCTCTATGAGAAAAAATGAATTAGAAGCGAACGACTTATTTATGGAAAAAAGTTCTCCAATAGCCGATAATCCGAAAAACAATGGGGAATGTTACGGAGAATTGAAAAATATTAACCATAATATCAGAATAGAAAGAGGCACTCCTCATATAATAGATCTGGTTTTGCCAATTATCTTTTTGCCGATTTCTTTATTTGTTCTACTATTATATACAGGAAACTTTTTCCGTGGCTGCGATGTTATCACCGCACTTTGCAACTGTAATTCTTCCTATAGTCTTGCTGCTGGCGCTTTGATAACGCTTTTCCTTACCTTCATATATTATATGTTAAGAGGGCTTATCAGATATAAGACTGCAATCAACAGCATTTCTTCAGGGTTTATTGCTATGGCTCCGACATTAATAGTGCTAATTCTCGCTCTTTGTCTGAAAAAGATGGCGGGTATGATTGGTTCTGATGAGTTTATAGCGGCTCTTTTCTCCGGCCATGCTGCTGAATTCGGTTTTTTGCTTCCTCTTGGAATCTTTATTTTTTCTGCAGTAATAGCTTTCTCTACTGGGACCTCCTGGGGAACCTTTTGCATTCTGATTCCAATAGTAACCAACCTTGCTTCTGTTGTTGACGAGAGAATGCTTGTGATAATAATTTCGGCTTGCATAGCAGGTTCTGTGTGCGGAGACCACTGTTCACCGATTTCAGATACAACAATTATGGCTTCAACTGGGGCAAAATGCGCCCTGTTACAACACGTTACCACACAAATTCCGTATGTGCTGCCGGTTGCCGTTGTTTCCTGTGTTGCATATATTGTCGCCGGCTACACCAAAAGCATACTGTCGCTGGGCTTTGCAGTAATTCTTATGCTTGCGGTGCTGATGGTTATTCAGAGGATTACAAATAAAAAACAGCGTCTTCATTCAGCTTGATTTTCAAAAATCAGAAAACCGACAGCTCATTGCCTGCCGGTTTTTATTCTTATTATTACTTTTTCCCAGATGATTTTTATTAATATGGTCTGAATCGGCACCATTACTGCGCATTTTATTACCCTTAATGGGAAGATTGCCAGATAGCCTTGGCCATATAGAATTTCCAACCACAGCGTATCCACAAACAGGTTTATTCCCATGCAAACAATCAGGACAGGAATTAAGATCTTTTTCCAGGTCAGCAGCTCTTTTTTATAGAGGAAAAGACCGTACACCAACCCGGTGAGAAACGCAGTAAACGTGAAGCCCGGAAAATATGCGCCGGAAGGAAAAATCATCATGCCAAGCACATCTGCTATTGCATAGGAAATTCCTGCCCACAACGGACCATACATTATACCTACCATTGCAGCCGGCAGAAATCCAAAGCCTATCCTTAATATATCTGTGTTTATTGAACAGAAACGTGTCAAAATCACATCTAATGCGATGAAAAATGCAATTATGACAAGTTGCTCGGTTTTTGAGTTTTTCAAGTTTCCTAACCTCCAAGAAGAGTATATTTTCAGAAACTATATTTGTCAAGCTTCAAGAATCGAGGAACTCCTTGACAAACTGGCACAATAAATGTTAACCTAAGATAATCACGCGCGCATGGCGGAATTGGTAGACGCACTAGACTTAGGATCTAGCGAGCGATCGTGGGGGTTCGAGTCCCTTTGCGCGCACCAATAATAAAAGGACACCGTTTGGGTGTTCTTTTATTGTTTTTGGGGACTAAGAGGGACTCGAACCCGCTAGGGCGTGACGGTCCGGTGGATCGTCACGGGGTGAGCTCTGGGGAGCTTTTAGCGAACAGTTCAGTTACCCGGCGTGAATTCCTTTTCCCTACTCTTCCGCTACAATCTCATACAATTCCGTAGCTTCGTTCTTGGGCACATGCTCTAACAGCTTCTTCACTCTTACACAAACCTCTCCGGTGCCGAATTTTACTGTCAGCACGTCCCCTTCCTTTACATGAGAAGACGGCTTCGCCTGCTTACCGTTGATTAGTATTCTTTCCGTGTCACAGGCTTCCTTAGCAACAGTTCTCCTTTTAATTATTCTTGAAACCTTTAAAAACTTATCCGCTCTCATACTATCCATATATTCCCTCCAAAAATTAAAGAGCACTTTATGGGTGCCCTTTAACCTTCATATTAATGTTGCTTTGTCGGACTAAGCGTTAACTGCGTCCTTTAATGATTTTCCAGCCTTGAAAACAGGAGCCTTTGAAGCAGGAATTTCGATTAATTCGTCCGGCTTACGAGGGTTTCTACCCTGTCTTGCCTTTCTTTCTTTTACTTCAAATGTTCCAAAACCAATAAGCTGTACCTTGTCACCCTTTGAAAGCGCATCGCCAATACCGTCGATAACTGCATTTACTGCTGCTTCTGCATCTTTCTTAGATAAACCTGCTGTTTCTGTAACCTTTGCGATAAGTTCTGCCTTGTTCACAATAGTATCCTCCTTAAATTACTCTCCATCCTTAGCTTCTTCCCATAACACGTCCATCTCTTCAAGACTCATATCTGTGATAAGCCTACCGCAATCTCTTGCCCTGTCTTCCACAAATTTAAACCGTCGGATGAATTTGTCAGAAGTGAAGTTTAACGCCTCTTCCGGATCTATGCCCAAAAATCTTGAGACATTTACCACCGAGAATAACAGATCACCGACTTCCTCTTTAATGTGACTTTTGTCCTCGGTCTTAACCGCCTCTCGAACCTCGTCTATCTCCTCATAAACTTTATCAAACGCGGCGCCAACCTCGTCCCAATCAAAACCAACATCAGCTGCCTTTTTCTGAATTTTATTACTCCTCATCAGAGCCGGCAACTCGAGCGGAATATCCATCATCGACTGTGTCTGAGACTTATTCTTCTTTTCTAATCGCTTCATATTTTCCCATTTATCAAGAGCACTGTCAAGTGTTTTTGCTTCATTTTCCGGTTTTTCCCGTAAAAATACGTGTGGATGCCGAAATATCATCTTTTCACTTACTCTATTTAGTATACTCGTGAGATTATATTCTTTATCATCCTCACCAATTAATCCATGAAAAACGCCCTGTAAAAGTAGGTCCCCGAGCTCTTCCTCCATCAAATCCGCATCCTTTTTATTGATAGCATCTATAACCTCATAGGTTTCTTCTATAAGACATTTTTTAAGACTTTCGTGGGTTTGGACCTTATCCCAGGGACATCCGTCTTCACTTCTCAAATAGCGAATTATTTCTGTTAGTCGCTCAAACGCCTCACCCGAGGCTGCCGCCGCCTTAAAAATATCCATCTCTTACCTCACTATCTCTGAATTTTTGCCATTAGTTTTGCAATTTTTTCTCCCTTAGGAAGCATCTTAACCTCTTCCTGAGTAATTCCCTTGATAGAAACAATTACTATTCCATATACAATTACTCCTACCGCAACCCCTGCAAGCGCCGAAATAGCATTTCCGAAAACAATAGAACAGCCCTTATATGCTATTATTACTGCAACCGTCATCATTATGGATGCAATAGCAGGCTTTACAAAGGTAAGTCCCGCGTTGAACTTCGTCCCGGTGTATTTCTTTACCGCAATAAAATCTAAAATAGCCGCGATTGCATAAGCACAAACCGTACCGAAAGCCGCTCCCTTAACATTGATTGACGGAATACCTACCAAGAGCAGCGTGCAGGCAATTTTTACAACTGCACCTATCGCCAGATTTATTACAGGAATTGATACCTTGCCTATACCCTGAAGCATGCCAGTCAGAGTCTGAACGGTTGATAGGAAAATTACCCCTACTCCCATAATAAGCAGACAACCCGCACTTGATGCTGCACTCTCCGGCTGCATCGGATAAAGCAAGAGCATAATAGGTTTTGCGAGAACAATAAGACCAAGAGAACAAGGCAAGCCGATAAGCACCGCTGTTCTGAGTCCGAGCTCAACGTTTTTATGCACAAAATCCATATCCTTCTTCTTGAAGGATGCAGAAATTACCGGTACTAAGCTGACCGCTATACCCATAGAAATTACCTGCGGGAAGTTGATTATCGAAGCAACCATTCCCGAAAGCTGACCATATAAATCCTCTGCAACAGCCGGAGAAAAACCTGCTCCGAGCTGAAGTCTTCTCATTACCAACGCAGAGTCAATAAGATTCATAATAGACATAATGGATGCACCGATGGTAACAGGAATAGCAATTGCGAGAATACGCTTCATTATCTTTCCGATAGGGGCGTTTTCTCCTTCCTTTCCCTCTTTTATTTCTTCCATTATATGGTTTTTTCTTCTGAGATAAATAATCAGTATTCCTATTGTTCCAAACAGGCCGCCAAAGGCCGCACCCGAAGAAGCCCCCGCAGCCGCAAATTCAAGGCCTTGAGAGAGGAAGGCAATTGCAAGCGCAAGACCAAAGCCTACTCTGAAAAACTGTTCAATTACCTGGGAGGTTGCGGTAGGAGCCATATCCTGCATGCCCTGGAAATATCCTCTGTAGGCCGACATCATCGGCACAAATATTAATGCCGGGGCAATCGCCCTCATAGAATAAAACGCTCCCGGGTTCTTCATTAATTCACAGATATACTCTGCACCGAAAAACAGAATTGCGGCTGTTACTATACCTATACCCAGCATTAGCTTGAATGAAGCCTTAAAAATTCTGTGAGCCTCTCCGTATTGGTCCTCCGCACGCTTTTCGGAAATCATTTTTGAAATAGCTGTCGGTATGCCTGCAGTTGACAAAGTGAGCAGGAAAACATATATAGGATATGCCCCCTGATAATATGCCAGGCCCTGAGCCCCTATAATATTACCGAGAGGTATTCTGAATATCGCTCCCAAAAACTTGATTAATACCCCTGCAAGGCCCATAATAACGGCGCCCTTCAGGAAGGTTTTTTTAGTATCTGACATTATTCCTTTAGACCTCCTTCAGTCTATAAAAGCCTTCAAAAGCTCTGCTGTTTCAAAAACTTTTTTTCGGTTTTCTTTTATTTTTAGCTTGATATATGGCTTACGGCCTCCGAAAATCTCAACATTTCTTCCGTAGGCCACAACTATTTTTGAAATATTTTCCGCTTTCATATAGTTTTGGGAAATGAAGGTAAGCTTTACCATTCCCTTTTCTTCGGAAACCTTTTCGACACCGGCTTTTTTTGCCCGCTCCTTTATAAGGGCAACCCCTGTGAGATTATATACAGGCTTGGGAATCTCACCAAACCTATCCATTACCTCATCTATTACATCTTCTCTCTCTGTTTCCGAGGTTATTGCTGCAATTTTCTGATAAACCTCTATTCGCTGAGACTCGTCGGCAATATATGAGTCCGGAACATAAGCGTTTACCTCAAGCTCTATTGTTACTTCCGGCTCTTCCTCTGTAAGTCGCTCGCCCTTGAGCACCCCTATAGTTTCATCAAGCATCTTGCAATAAAGCTCATAGCCGACAGTCACCATGTGCCCGCTCTGTTCAACTCCGAGCAGATTGCCGGCACCTCTGAGTTCAAGGTCTCTCATAGCTATTTTAAAGCCGGAACCCAATTCTGTAAACTCTTTTATTGCGGTAAGTCGTTTTTCTGCAACCTCTGACAGAGCTTTAAAGGGTTTGTACATAAGAAAAGCATATGCCATGCGCTGCGACCTGCCAACTCTTCCTCTCAGCTGGTAAAGCTGAGAAAGACCGAATCTGTCCGCATCCAGAATGATTATTGTATTCGCATTAGGCATATCTATTCCGGTTTCGATAATTGTAGTGCATACGAGTACATTAGTTTTCTGCTCTACAAAGTCTATTATCACGTTTTCAAGGGCTTCTTCGCTCATTTTTCCGTGGCCTACCGCAATTTCCGCGTCCGGAACCAGCTTTGATATGTAGTCGGCAACCGAGTTTATATCTCTAACCCGATTATATACCACAAAACACTGTCCGCCCCTTTCAAGCTCGTTTGTTATCGCCTCCCTGATAACGTCGGGATCCTCTTCCATTACGTAGGTTTGAACAGGATACCTTTCTTCAGGCGGCTCCTCTATCAGACTCATATCCCTTGCACCAATAAGGCTCATGTGGAGGGTTCTCGGAATAGGCGTTGCCGAAAGCGTCAGTACATCAACTGATTTTTTTAAAAGCTTTATTGCTTCCTTGTGCTGAACTCCAAATCGCTGCTCTTCATCTATTATGAGAAGCCCCAAGTCCTTAAACTCTATGTCCTTTGAAAGAAGCCTGTGGGTCCCGATAACCAGATCCACTCGGCCCTCTTTAAGGTCAATCGCGGTTTTTTTCTGCTGGTCACTGCTTCTGAACCTGCTCATCAGCTCCATTCTGAACGGAAAAGGCTCAAGCCTTTCTCTGAAGGTGTTGTAGTGCTGGTTAGCCAATATGGTTGTCGGAACTAAAATTGCCGCCTGTTTTCCGTCGGCAAGACACTTAAACACTGCCCTTGCGGCAACCTCTGTCTTTCCATAGCCAACATCTCCGCACAGCAGCCTTTCCATCGGCTCGGGCTTTTGCATATCCCGTTTTATTTCCTCCGCACATTTGAGCTGATCGTCTGTTTCAGCGTAAGGAAAGCTGTTTTCAAAGTCCCTCTGCCAGTCAGAGTCTGGAGAAAACTGAAATCCGCTGAGGTGTCTTCTCTCTGCCGAAAGCTGCATAAGCTCCACAGCCATTTCTCTGATTGACTCTCTGACCCTTTTCTTTGCTCTGTTCCACTCTCCGCTCGAGAGTTTGCTGACCCTCACATTTTTAACGTCTGCTCCGATATATTTCTGGACACTGTCCATTTGGTCGGCAGGAACATATAATACGTCCTCGCCTGCGTACTTTATCTTTAAATAATCTCTTTTTATTCCCTCTATTTCTAACTGTGTAATCTCCTCAAACCTGCCTATGCCGTGGTTTTCGTGAACTACAAAATCTCCCCGTTTTATATCAATAAACGCCTTGATCGGCTTTGATTTCTTCTTTTTCTTTGTTTTTGCCGCCCTTGAGACAGCAAAAATATCTCTGTCCGAAAAATATACCAGCTTTTCTTCAGTAAACTCGCTTCCGGCCGAGAGATTTCCAATCATTATCCTATCTATCTTAGCATCATTTCTTGCCAGATAATCAGAAAGATTTTCCTTTCGTTCCTCACTTTCACAGACGAGAACAGTGGTGAAGCCTCTTCTTGTGTATTCATTTACATCCTCTAAAAAGACCTCCATCCTGTTGGCATATTCCGTAACAGGCTTGGTTCTCACAGAAATTATATCTCTAAGGCGGTCCACTCCCTTAAGGCTTCCTGAAAATGGTGTGAATAAATAGGTAAGACCTTTTCTCCCGTTAATGGTATTTTCAAGGTCTGAAAGCCCTGTAAAATAGTCAAAGTCCTCAGGTATGGCTTCTCCCTTTTCCAGAACAGACTTAAACTCCTCTTTTATCTCCTTTTCAAATGAAGAAATTCTGTCACGAGTTCTGTCAAAGTCTTCTATAATAAGGCACCCTTCATCTGACATGTAGTCAGCTAAGTTTTCTGTTTCATCGTAAAAATATGTTACATACCTCGAAAGGGACTGAACATTTGAGCCCGTAGAAATATTTTCTAAAAGCTTTCCCTTTCTTGCCTGAAGTCTGTCAAAGGCCTGATCATGAAGCTTTTTCGCCCTTAGCTTATAGGTTTTTTCCACAAAATCAAGGGCCTTTTGCTTTTCCGCTTCTTCAAAGACCAGCTCCTGCGCAGGTGAAATGGTCACGCTATCAACGGCCTCAATAGACCTTTGTGTAAGTGCATCAAACTCCTTAAGGGAGTCGATTTCATCGCCGAAAAACTCTATTCTGACCGGATTTTCTCTGTCATAGGGGAAAATATCGAGTATGTCTCCCCTCATACTGAACTGCCCTTTTACATCTATGGCGGTGGTTTTGTCGTATCCGAGAAGAACCAGCTTGCGGATTACTTCCTCCGGCTGTATCTGATATTCTGTAGTCAAGGTAAAGGAATTGCTAAGAAATTCCTTTTTTGGCATTATTTTCCTGAAAGCTGCTCTTGCGGTCGCTACTGCGATTACCGGCTTTCCCGAAGCAAGTGCCAGTATTCCCTTTAGCCTTTCCTCTAAATAGGACCTGCTCTTTGCTTCGTAATTCAGGAAAAGCTTTTCGTCTTCCGGCACAAAAATAACAGGGATTTCCTCGGTTTCTTTACCCTTATCGAAAAATTCCTGCTCTCCGTTTTCCTCACGCAAAAAGAAGCGAATATCAGAGACCAGCTCCTCAGCCTTCTTCTTTGAAGAAGTTACTACCAGTATCTGCGAGCCTCTTTCCTTCGCTATTAAAGAGATAATCGGGGCGGTTCGTCCTTCCGAAAGCCCCGATATATTCACTATTCCTTCATTGAATTCAGCCGTTGTCCTTATCTTCTCGAATTTCAGCCTCGACTGCTTCTCCATCCTTTTGCCCTTCCTTTTGTTCTCCGTCCTCTTTACCCTGTTTTTCCTTCTTTTCCTTTTTTGTGTTGTAGGTATTCATTGCCATATCAACTCCCCTTTCCGCCCAACATTCGAGAGCGGAAACGGAAGTCTCTATTGCCTCTTTTACCTTGTCTTTTTCTTCACCATGAAAGCCTGTCAAAACGAAGTTTATCATATCTCCTCGTTTTTCTGTACCTATTCCGACCCTTAGCCGCGGAAAATTGTCAAACTGCAAGTCAAATATGATTGACTTCATTCCGTTATGAGTTCCCGCACTGCCCTTTTTGCGCATGCGGATAGTCCCTACCGGAATATCAACGTCGTCATAAATTACCATCAGGTCTTCCGGCTCAATGTTATAATAGGCTACGATTTCTCTGATTGACTGGCCCGAAAGGTTCATATAGGTCTGAGGCTTTACCAGAAGAACCTTTTTCCCTCCGATAATTCCCTCTCCCACAAGTGCCTTATGTTTGATTTTGTTAACCTTTATTCCGTTTTTTTCGGCAAGCCTGTCAATAGTGAGAAAGCCCATATTGTGTTTTGTATTCTCATATTTTCGTCCCGGATTTCCGAGACCGGCTATTACTAACATAGTTTTTTCTCTTAGATTACGAACATTTTTGATACGGATTCGTTGTTAAAGATGTTCATCATGCACTCTGCAAAGAGCGGTGCAACTGAGATTGTTTCGATTTTGTCTATCTTCTTTTCCTCAGGAAGCTCTATTGTGTTCAGGAGTATCATCTTTTTGATAGATGAGTTCTGAATTCTTTCGATAGCAGGTCCTGAAAGAACGCCGTGTGTTGCAGCTGCATATACGTTCTTTGCGCCCATCTTTATCATAGCGTCTGCGGAATTTGTGATTGTACCTGCTGTATCAATCATGTCGTCTACTAAAACAACGTTTTTGCCTTCAATATCACCGATTACGTTTACAACCTCTGATACGTTTGGTCTTGGTCTTCTCTTGTCAACGATTGCAATCGGAGCATCTAAGAGAGCGGCAACGTTTCTTGCTCTTTTAACAGCACCTACGTCAGGAGCGACGATAACGAGGTCCTCGAGATTCTGCTTTTTAAAGTAATCTGCAATAACAGGGTGACCCTGGAGGTGGTCAACAGGAATATCGAAATAGCCCTGAATCTGTGCTGCATGGAGGTCCATAGTGATAACTCTGTCAGCTCCTGCACTTACGATAAGATTTGCTACCAGCTTTGATGTTATCGGTTCTCTTGCCTTTGCTTTTCTGTCCTGTCTTGCATAGCCGTAGTAAGGAATTACTGCGTTGATTTTGCCTGCGGAAGCTCTCTTGAGAGCGTCAATTACGATAAGAAGCTCCATGAGGTTGTTGTTAACCGGGGCACTTGTTGACTGAATGACAAAGATTTCTCTGCCTCTTACAGTTTCATTAATGGAAACAGCAATTTCGCCATCGCTGAAAGCTTTGATTTCTGAATCCGCCAGTTCATGCTTCATTAATTTTGCGATTTCTGCTGCCAGTGATTTGTTGGAATTTCCTGTGAAAATCTTGAATTCATTTTCGTGTCTGCTATTTGGCATTTTTCTTCTCCTTTTTTTGCATCATTTTTCGTTCACCCCAGCCCTCAAGGACTCTCTCCTTCGGCCTGCCCACAACAAGAGCGCCTTCGTTTACGCCTTTAGTAATTGTTGTGCCTGCGGCAATATATCCATGCTTTTGAACATGTACAGGTGCCACCAGGTTTGAGTTTGAGCCTATAAAAGCTTCATCGTCAACGGTTGTTCTGAATTTGTTTATTCCGTCGTAGTTAACAAACACTACTCCGCAACCGATGTTGACATCCTTTCCGACATCAGCATCTCCAATATATGCTAAGTGAGAGGCCTTGGAGCCGTCACCTATATTGGCATTTTTTACCTCGACAAAGTCCCCTATTTTACAGTCATTTCCCACCTTTGCCTTCGGTCTTAAATATGCGCACGGGCCGACATGAGTATTGCTTCCGACCTGTGCCTCAGTTAAGGTTGAGCTTTGAATTTCGGTCTTATCTCCAACAACGGAATCCACTATTCTGCAGTTATGACCTATAATGCAATCCTCTCCAATAACTGTTTTTCCCGAAAGTATTGCTCCGGGATAAATTATCGTGTCTCGTCCTATTGTTATGTTTTTATCAATGTATGTGGTTTCCGGATCAATTATAGTTACCCCGTTCAGCATATGCGCCTTGTTTATCACGGCCCTCATCTTTTTTTCTGCAGCCGCGAGCTGAACTCTGTCATTTACTCCATCCGTTTCGTCAGGATTATCAGCAGCTAAGGCTCCTGTTTTTCTTCCTTCGGAAACCGCAATTTCTATGAGCTGCGTCAGGTAGTATTCCTTAGAGGCAGTATTGTCTGTCAGCTTTGAAAGACTCTCCTTCAGGAAGCCCGCTTCAAAGCAGTATATGCCGGAATTTATTTCTTTAATAAGTCTGATTTCTTCGCTGGCATCCTTTTCTTCCACTATAGCGGTGATGTTGCCGTTTTCGTCCTTTACTATGCGTCCATAGCCCTTAGGATTGTCTATTACTGCTGTGAGCACCGTCACTGTATTATTTTCTTCGGCATGAAAGTCCATGAGCCTGGAAATGGTTTCGGCTGTTATCAGAGGCGTATCTCCGCAAATTACAACAACCATTCCCTCCGCAGGGAGCTTTTCCTCGGCACACATTACTGCATGTCCTGTTCCCTTTTGCTCCTTCTGTTCAACGTAGTTTATTTCCGGATAATATTCAATTATTTTATCTATTTCGTGACCGAGAACTACAACGCTTTCGTCTATGCCAGCTTCGGCTGCCGCTTCCATTACGTGAGAAAGCATTGGTTTGCCGCAGACCTTATGCAGCACTTTAGGCGTTTTTGACTTCATTCTGGTGCCTTTTCCGGCTGCCAGAATAAGGGCAGTTTTTTTCATTACCGCCACCTCCTTGGTTGAAAAAATAGTTTTTCTCGACAACTTTAAGTATAACACGATATGTTGTTTTTATAAAGTGATTATGCGAAAAAGACCTATATTTGTTGGTCTGATTTTTGCTCTCTTTCACATAAAAATATTACGCTGCAGCAGACTTGCCTGACCAACAAAAAATTGTACATTACTTTTTGCTAATATTATGTATAATAATTAAAGGAGTCCGAAGGAGACCAGCTATGAAAAGTCA
>DCGW01000069.1 GCA_002315335.1 Firmicutes bacterium UBA1768
GAGTGGATATTAAAAAACATTAAATTCAGGCCCCGGCAACCGGTAATTGGATGGCTGTTTTTTTAGTATTATTTTCAAAAAAACGAAAATCACAAAAAAATATTGATTATTCACTTATTATGTAATATAATACGTGTGGTGAAAAAGAAAAAGAAAGGCATTTGCTTCCACAGCTTTTCCCGTTTGTATCGCTTAACTACAGGAACGAATTTTTCTATGTCACGATTTTGAGGACATCCCATAGGTATGCCATGAAACTCCGTGAATTGTGGGATTTTGATTATTTACATTAAGGAGAAATAAAATGAAGAATTGTCTGAAACAGAAAATGGTCAGTGTTTTCTGCGTTTTTTGTTTTTTGGTGAACTTTTCTTGTCTTGCCATCGCACAAATATTCACGCTGAATGAGGAGATTCCGCAAACTGTTTCACCGGTTTGCAGCGAATCGTTTTCGTCGTCCGAAAAAATACAATCGGTTGCGGCGAACGGTGTCAACACTGTCTCATTCGGCGGTTTTTCGGATCCTTAAACAATTTGAGGGTTTTCATAAACAATTTGAGGGGAGACTTTGAGGGTCTGATCCCTAAAAGACGGAAACTCGACCATGAGTAAAAAGGACTAAAAAGCATAGGGACACAGGTCCAAAAGGCCTGTGTCCCTATGCTTTTTGCGGAAAATCCGAACGATTTAATTTTTGAGTTCGGGACTCTTTCTGGTTGAAAACAGGAAACGGTTACGAATATGTTCGAAGTTCGTGAAACCTCTGGAAAGTCTTTTAAGATCTTTTGCCTTTCTGTTTAAAGATTCCATTGGTCCATTGGACAACCTGGACATTTTAACTTCTCCGTTAATAATTCGTTCTTCAATAATGAAGGAGTTCAAAATCTCCTGCCTGTAGTTTTTGAGAGTGTTGGAAAAGTCCCGGAATATTTCAATGTTTGAGTCCGAATACAATTCAATAAGGTCATCCAATTCAGCAGCGGCCTCAATTGGATGACCGGCATAACGACAGTTGAAAGACACATATTTTTCTTTCAAATCGCGAATCCTGGGTAAGTCGGGATGAAGCGAGAGAAATTTTGCTTCAATACGGTATGAATCCATATAGCACTGAAAATGCGAACTGAAACGAGCTGGCTGAGAGTAATCGATGTTACGCTCATTTTTTAACACAACCCATTTGTGGTTCTGTAGAAGATATACTTCATCGGATAATTTCAAATGGACTTCAGGCAAGTTACGTTCCATTGCCAATTGTTCTGCTTTTTCCTGGTCACGTTTTTTGAACTCGCGAAGAAGTCCACGGAGAAAATTGTCAATCCTGCGAATAATCCACTGCATAACATGAAATGAGTCTACAACGGAAATAGCGTTCGGGAAATACTTATCTACGAATCTTATGTATGGGTTGTACATATCTGAAATAAGGTATTTTACTCCTTTACGTTCCTCGAAAGGAATATTCAGAAAATATGGCTCAGTAATATGATCTCTGCGGCTTTGAACCAGATCAATTGCATCTCCTGTACGAAAATCCTGAAGAACAAGTACATACTTGCAAGAAACGTCCATTTCCAGATATACTTCATCTACGCATACTGCTTCTGTAAGAGAAAGGCGCTTCATATTAATATGCTTCTCAAAGATATTGATGACCTGAGTTGCAGTCATATTGTGAGTTCTGCCAACATCGCTGAATGTGTTGTCAAGATTCAAAAGTGCATCAAGCACAAGGAGCTCGGTGGTATTTGTTGTTTGTTTGGATTTTCCAACGAAGGCAAAGTTGTCACTCAAATCATAGCAGCATTCGGGATTACTGCAACGCCATCTGCGCTGACGTAGTTTAATGATCATTTTGTATCCATCCTGGAGAATCTGATGACGAACAGTTCGTATCTTGATTCCACGTGAATACATTCTGAATCCACATGTGGGACAGTAGTGTTCTTCGGGGATACGTTCTATTGTTAATATCTTTGTGTCTCCTTCTGTTGCTATATCTAATATTTGAATGTTATCGTCGTCAAGATCCAAAAGTTTCGTAATGTCATTCATATAATTCCTTTCCCGGATTTTCCGCTGTTGAAATTATACTACATTCATTGTTCCGCTGCCTATCCTTTTCGGGGCTCTGCCCCGAACCCCGGGATTTAACGAATTTTTCCTTCCGGGAAGAGCGAAAAAAAGAGCAGACGATTTCTCATCCGCTCTTCCTGCAAGGTTCCATTGTACTACTCGTGTCGGTTCCCACCGTTGCACTATCCTTTACAATGGACGAAAGCAATGTATTATACCATTTTTTAAGTCTTCTGTCTCCCCTCAAAGTTAACCCTCAAAGTTGCCCCTCAAACTCAGCCCCTCAAAGTCGACCCTCAAAGTTAACCCTCAAAGTTGCAGACCCTCAAATTGTTTAAATATGCAACTTTTTCACTATTGGGAAGGTAAGACTTCAGTCTTGTCTTCTTTTTTGTTTGGCTCTTTGTCAATAGTTGGGGTGAAATCTGTATAAAGGATTTTACGTAAACTAAAGAAAAGAAACGAGAGGAAGAAGACAACGAGGGCGAAGCCCGAAGTTGG
>DCGW01000077.1:0-4636 GCA_002315335.1 Firmicutes bacterium UBA1768
CTCAGATAGCCTTCATTTTTTTCATCAGGTATTTTTACCAGACTGTTTTCCGTTTTCATAGCAGTAATAGGATATTCATCAGAAAAATCCCCCTTAGAAATATCAGCAGTCGTAACGGCAACCTGATCAACCGCAGTAATAAAATCCTGCTTTAACAGTTCATCCCGTATGTACTCACTGGCTTCATAGTCTGCATCATTTAATATCGTTATCTGAGCATCATAAAACAATCTTTCGTTTTCAATCTGCTCAATGTTAGTGTTTACACCTTGATTAATTATTAAGCCTAAAAACACCATTACAAAGGCCGCAAATATTGCAAAAATAGAGACCACAGCTCTCCTCGGATTTTGTTTGATTGATCCTGCTGCGATTTGTATATCTGCTGGTAATACAGACAACAGTCTCCCATGAGCCCTTACAGAATGCTTACCAAAATCATCCTGAAATATCGATGCTGGAGTAATGTCCTTTAGCTGAAGCATGCTGATCAGGCAAGCTATCTGCATGATTGCAATTGTAGCCACAGAAGAAATTACCAAGGCAAAGATATCGAGCTCCGAATAAATGTAAGGAACAGTCTGTACATCCAAAAATATTCCGACAATATATTCAAGAAGAAAAGATCCGCAGAATATTCCTATTCCTACCGAAATCAGTGAGCTGATAAGTGCGCATACCGAAAACATGGCAACTATTTCGCCTTTGTTATAGCCAAGCATCATCAAAATGCCGATTTCCTTGAAATTGTTCCTTATTACCTGCATCATAAACAGAAGAACAACCACAAGCATTATAATGTAAAATATCAAAGGCAGCAAAACGCTGACCTTCTTAATTCCATTAAGAAGATTGTGAATAAGCTGAATGTTTTGCTCATTGTCCTTTACTTCGGCAAACGACACCTCAATGTCTTCCGGCATTCTGTCTACTACTTCATCAAGCACTGCCTGATGATCATATTCCTCTGATATAGATATCAAAACTTCATTGGATTTGCCAATCTGATCCTCAAAGCCTTCTTGCTTTAAGAACCTGTCCGCTTCAGACTCGTCAATATATGCACAGCCAAGATCCTTAAAATCACCAGCAACTAAATTGTTTATCTGAAAATTGATTGTTTCGCAGGATTGAATGATTTTCTCAACGTAAAAGTCATAATAAGTATCATCAAACCTGATTTTTATGACATCTCCCGCTTCAACTCCGTTGTTTTCCGCCATATACCTTTCAAGGTAAATATTAGGATATTCATGGCTCTCAGGTGCGGTATCAATATCATACAGCTTAATTATTCCGTCATCGCCAATAGCCGTAAGCTTCATTGCAAGCATTCTCGTATCGGCCTTAAAGGAATTTACCCAATAAGACCTGACTTCAGCCTTAGTCACTCCCTCAACAGAAGAAACGAAGTCAAAATCCGCATCCTCCGTCATATCAGTATGAATTCTTGCATCAGGATACCCATAATTTGAGAAAAATTCATCAACAGATGCATCATAGCATCTGTATGCACTTACAGCTCCAAAGAGAAGAATCATCGACAGCGCAGCAACAAGCATCATGGCGATAAAAAATCCCGCCGTTCGCTTCATCATCGGCCCCAGATACTTTGAAATTAAAGTAAGCATTACCAGTCGACCTCCGCGCTCGATATCCTGTCATTATTTATTACATCAGAAGTAATCTGTCCATTCTTCATAGTAATTATTCTCGAAGCCATTCTGCTGATTTCCTTGGTATGTGTAACCATTACTATGGTCTTTTTTTGTTCAAGATTAATTTTTTCAAGAAGTCCAAGCACAGCCTTACCAGAATTATAATCAAGAGCACCCGTAGGCTCATCACAAATCAGAACCTTGCAGGACTTGTTCAGCGCTCTTGCAATAGAAACCCTCTGCTGCTCTCCTCCGGAAAGCTGTTTAGGATGTCTGTTCTTCTTCTCAAGAAGTCCGACCCCTTCAAGAAGGGCCTCTACATCCTTTCTATTTTTGTTTGCTCCTGGAGAAACAACAACATTGGAATAAACAGTAAGGTCTTCCAGTAAGTTGAAGCTCTGGAAAACATATCCAATATAGTCAGACCTGTATTTTGTAAGCTGCCTGCTGTTATACTCAGCAATGTTGTTCCCGCTGCAGATAATATCACCGCTGTCAGCCTTATCTACTCCGGCAATGATATTCATAAATGTTGATTTTCCGCAGCCTGAAGGTCCGAGTATTACTACAAATTCTCCCTCATAAATTTTTAGCGAAACACCGTTAAGTGCAACTGTTGTTCCTTCCCCTTCACCATATGTTTTTCTAAGCTCAACTGCTTCAATAAGACAATTATCCATCATTGCCCTCCGTTATGTATCGTAATCTTAAGCCTCTAAGCAACTGATTTCGTCTGAGTAAAATCAATTTTATTCTTGTCTGTCAAGGTGGCAAGAATCTGATCCGCGATATACTTATGGCCCGCTTCCTTTGGATGAGGATCTATATTTGCCTCATTAGGCATACCATCGTAAATGTCAACTATAGGAAGATTTCTTTCATTAGCTATTTTAGCTGAAATTCTGTTCAGTTCCTTGATTGCTGTTGTAGTCGGCTTTCCTACAGCCTCATAAAGTACAGGGAATGTCAGCGTATCAATTACCGTATTGAGCATAGCCTTCTTCTTTGCGCTTGAGCTTAAGAGTATTCTTGTCAGAAGGAGCTTTCTTCCATTTTTATTTTTTGAAGTCTGATATGCTAATTTCGCAATATTGGTAATATTTCCCCAAAATTCATTATAGAGAAGGCTTCCCTTTTTTGTATTAAAATTGAACTTATTAAGGTTTAGAAGGAGTCTTTTGTTAATGCCAAAGTTCTTCTCAACACCGTTAAGCATAGTATTAATTACATATTCAAAGTCACGGTCAACACCATCAAGACTTAGTGAATTTCCAAATGGTGCATACTGGTTCACAAGAACAAGCTTAGCCTTCGGATTTAGGTTCCCGATTGCATCTAATGCTTTATTGTAGTCCTCCTCTACACCTTTTGTTGATGAGAGAATTACCTCTTCAAGCTTGTCCGACTTTAAAAGTGCCACAGCTTCTTTTATATCCTTAATAGTCAGTTTCCTGTCAGAAATCAGTGTATAGTAAAGTGTCTGGCCGAGAAGCAGAGCATTACCAACCGAAATATTAAGATCTTTGTCTATTATCTCACTTACAGGCTTATCCTGAATACTGAGCATAGTCGCTATCATGTAGCAAAGCATAATGACAATTGCAGGATTGCCATCTTTGCCAATATCAAAAACAGGGATACCAAGGAAGGACTTATAGCACTCATCAAGACTCCTGCCACCGAGTGCAATATCGAACCACTTATATCTCATTCCCCAGAGAAGGTTATTCGCACCAATCTGTACTGTAATAAGGTCAGCCTTTTCAAGCTCAGCTTTATAAAAATCGTAGAAATGATACTGGTTTTCATCCTCAGGCTTCATGATTGCTGTAAGCAGGTCGAAGAAGGAGGCCTGAAAACCTTCTCCTTCTTCCAATATTTTCCAGTAGTCTTCAACCCTGAAGCCTGCCATTCCGAGGTTTGACCAGAATAGTTTATCCTTACTGTTAATTATTTGTTCATCACATAAATAATCAGCAAGTCCCTTTGCAACAAGGTTCGGATAAGCCCTTGGGTCAGAATCCAGATAGTTATCTCTTACCGAGGTGGGTTTAGACCATTTATCTGTGTCAATATTCGGACCATATCCACCTGCTATGCTGTCACCAAGTGCAACATAGTAATAATCACCATCATCTTTTGGTTGCGGGTCATCAAAAGCGAATACAGCAAAAGAAAAAGCTTCCACAACCAAGACCAACGTTACTATAATAGCGATTGTTTTTTTGATGTTCTTCATAATGTCCCCCTAAACAACAATTCTATATTCTATCTTTTAACAGCAGCTTCCTCAGCATATCGACAGGAATTACGATGATAGCCAAAACTATGCATATCAGCCACGACCCTGCAGAAAGCGGCGTAACACTGAGAAAGGCTCCGCCGAAAGTAATAAATACAAACTGAATTATTAGAATTGCAACCGTAACACCGATAAAGCTCTTATTTTTACCTATACCTTTGAACACGTTAATGCTTGTAGTCCTCGCGTTGAAGCCGTTAAAGGTTATAGCCATCATGAAGGTTGCAAAGAGCGCCGACTTCAGATAGGTTGTTGAAGCATCTCCGAACAGACCACTGATTGGATTTACAAACAGTATGCCCAGGCAGATAAAGGTAATATAAGCTGCCGAAATCAGTATCTGCACGAACATTTGCTTCGTAACAATTCCTTCCTCTCTTGGAACAGGCTTCTCTCTCATGTATTCCGAAATGGCCGGTTCGCTACCGAAGGAAATTGCCGCCAGCGTGTCCATAACAAGATTTATGAGCAATAATTGTATTACTGTTAAAATGATATTCTGACCGAGCAACGGTCCGATAAAGCATATCAAAACAGCCGAAATATTTACCGTTAATTGGAAAATAAGGAATTTTCTGATATTTTTGAACATCGTCCTTCCATATAGGATAGCTTTGGCTATGGAAGTGAAGTTGTCGTCAAGAATCGTAATGTCTCCGGCCTCCTTGGCAACCTC
>DCGW01000077.1:4736-28820 GCA_002315335.1 Firmicutes bacterium UBA1768
GTCATTCCGACTACCATATTCAGCTCCTGAGCGAGTCTGACGAGCCTGCTCTTGTCTGTAGGCAGAGCCCTTGCCACAACCCTTAATCTCGGAAGAATAGCCTTTACCTCATCATCAGTCATTTCTCCAAGCTGCGACGAGGTGAGAATGACATCGTCTTCGTTCTTCACGAGTCCAGAATCTCTTGCTATAGCGGCAGCGGTTTCTCTACGGTCTCCGGTTATCATCGCAACCTGAACACCCGCATTCTGAACCTCCTCAATAGCTATCACAGCCTCTTCACGAACGTTATCCCTTATGCAAAGCACACAAATCAGTGTGAGTCCGTATCTGAGACTTTCCTTCTCCTCCTCATAATCAACCCTTGCAACGCACAAAAGTCTCATTGACCTTCCTGCCTGAATATCTATGTAGTTTACAAGATTGTCAATATCCTCAAGCACCCTAACACTTCCGTCCTCATCAAGATAGTGAGTACATTTCTCCAATATTTTTTCCGGCGCGCCTTTAATATAAGTTAAAGTGCTTCCCTCTCTCGAAACCGTAATGTCAGAGAATTTCCGCGATGAGTCAAAGGCGTTAAAGAACTTTACCTTAAGCTTAGAAAGCGTCCCAGACTCCCCTGCATCGCCAATAACCTGCATCAGCGCTCTGTCGGTAATATTGCCGCCGATAACCTTTCCGTCGGAATAGTCAGCGCTGTTGTTTTTTCCTATCCCGATAACAACCTCAGTTCTGAGTGCAGGCTTCATATCTTCAAGCTTTTCAAGTATAGCTGCATTTCCAAGAGCCATTTCGACTACAGAAAGCTTTCCCTCTGTTATTGTACCAGTCTTATCACTGAAAAGCAGACTGAGACTTCCCGCGGTTTCAAGGCCATTGATTTTTCTGACAAGGACATTGTCCTTTGCCATTCTTATGCTCTGGAATGACAATAATATTGAAGTCAGCATTGGAAGGCCCTCTGGTACTGCGCAGACAATGATTGTAACCGCTACGGTGACAGCATCTAAGAACAGTCGTAGCCATGCATAAGCCGAATCGGGGGCATTTCCCGAAAGCACAGTAGAAAGAACAACCCCACCCATAATACATATGGCACCGATATAGCCAAAAATTGAAATCAGCTTTGCAAGCTTTCTCAGCTTCAGCTGAAGAGGAGTTTCCCTTGTTTCCTCCTGAACCTCAAGTGCAAGCTGACCGAAGAGAGTATTATCTCCGACTACGTCAACCTCCATAAAACACTCGCCGGCGCAAACAACCGTTCCTCTGTATATATAATGCTTATTTAAAAGGTCCTTAATATTGCATTCAATTCCTTCGCTATACGGGATTTTCTCTGCCTCCTCGGTTTCACCATTTAAAGCAGCCTGGTCTACAAGTATAGCTCCGCTGGCAATATAACCATCCGCAGGAATTTTATCTCCCGCCTGAAGGCATACAATGTCTCCCTTAACTACATCACCTAAAGGAATTTCCTGCTTTTTACCTTCCCTCATAACGCAGGCAATTTCACGCGAGAGAGCCTCTGACTTTAGTGCAGACGCCTTTCCCTCCTGCTTGGACTCACTGATAGACGAAACCCCGTTTGCTATCAAAATAGCGATGAGAATTCCCACAGGCTCAAACCATTCAGCCTGACCCATAATGTAAAGAACAACCTGAACAGCAAGTGCTGCAAGGAGTATCATAATCATAGGGTCTTTAAAGCCCTGCAGTAATTTTTTCCACAGAGGTGTAAGAGGCATCTGAGTCAGATTATTAGTACCGTATAGCTTTCGTCTTTCAGATACTTCTTTATTGTTTAATCCATTTAAATTCATTTCTATACCCCAAAACATCAGCAAGCTCAAACATATGTTCCTGCATTATTTCTTGAAATATAACTTATTTCCATCAATAATTGCCCTTGCGCCTAAAGGAAACGCCACAAAGGGGAAGCCATGACCCGATGCCAGGCCCTTTAGTATCGGTTTTCCGTAAGGAACAAGTATTTCGCTAAAGATTTCCTCGGGAGTGAGCCTTGTCTCCGATTCGCTATTCTCGCAATCTATAAATGGTCCGAGCACAAAGCCTGCTGAGTCTCTTAGCTTACCAGAAAGCTCAAGGGACATAAGCATTTTATCTACATCCTCAGCCCTTTCACCGATTTCTTCAATAAACAATAGCTTTCCTCGTGTATCAATTTCATAAGCAGAACCAAGTGTTGAAACCATTCTTGAAAGATTGCCACCACACATAATACCTTCTGCCCTTCCATCCACTAAAGAGGTCATCGTTTCTCCTGGAGGATTTTTAAACTCTCCCTCGGGAAAGCCGAATAAGAGGTCGCCGGTTGATTGAAAAATTGAATCTCCGCTCTTTTCCCACTTCACTCCCGGCATGGAGCCGTGAATAGTCATCTGACCGCAAATCTGATTTATTGCGGTATGTATTACTGTCACATCGCTGAAGCCTATAAAGTGCTTCGGGTTTTTCTTTATCATATTATAGTCAATCTTATCAACCAATCTTGCACAGCCATAGCCGCCATTGATTGAAAAAACAGCCTTAATTTCCGGGTCGGAAAAAGCATCGTGCAAATCCTTCAGCCTGCGTTCAACAGTACCGGCCATATAGCCGTGAGCCTCATAGCAGGAAGGATAAAATACCGGTTCAAGCCCAAGCTTTTTTATATTGTTTTCTGCATTAATTCTGAGCTTTTCAGGAGAAGGTGAAGCTAAGCCAATAAGCGCAGCCTTATCGCCTTTATTTAGTTTTTCTGGTATTACCATGTATGTCTCCCGCCATCATTACATTTTAAATAATATTCCCGCTGCTGCCGCAATCCCGATATACACTATTGGATGCCAGTCAGCAGCACGTCTTTTCATAACAATTCTGTTTAGCACAAAAATTGCTGCCATCAAGACAACAACCTTGATTTTTATCATATCCAAAGCCGCAGCAGCTGTAAGCGTCTGACCCGCACCAACCGAAAACAAAGCGGTTGACAGCATCTGTATCAACGCTACCGAAATAAGCGCTACAACTACAGGTCTGAGTCCGTTAAACAGACTGATTACATATGGGTTATCTTTAAAACCGGTTAAAGCCTTAGCTATTATCAGAATGATAATGAACGAAGGAAGCACCAGTCCAAAGGTTGCAATTATGCTTCCCGGAACACCTGCAGCGACATAACCTGCATAGGTAGCCGCATTTACCCCAATAGGTCCGGGAGTTGACTCGGCTACCGCAACCAGATCGGACATTTTTTCAACAGGAAACCACGAATACTTATCTGCCATATCATATAAAAACGGCAGTGTTGCGAGGCCGCCACCTACAGCAAATAACCCTGTCTTAAAAAACTCAAAGAAGAGGATAAAATAAATGTTCATTTCGCCCTCCTCTTTTTGGAAATATACTCATATATAACCGCTCCAATGGCAGCACAAACAATAATCGCAACTGAGGGTACATCAAAAATCAGTGCCGCAACGAAGGCCGCTCCGAAAATAAGGCCTCCAAAAATGTTTTTTACTCCCTTTTTCCAGAGCCTGATTACAGTATTGAAAATAAGAATCGAAACAGCAGCTGAGATTCCTGCAAGAGCATGACCAACTATTGGATATTCATAAAAATTTTGAATAAGTGCCGCAGCAATGATAATAATTACCACTGAAGGAAAAACCACCCCAATGGTCGCAGCAATTGCACCGCCCACACCAAGCCTGTAATAGCCCACAAAGGTCGCGGTATTAACCGCAATTACACCTGGTGTAGACTGTCCGATTGCAAACCAATCAAGCAGCTCATCCTCACTGGCCCATTTTTTATTTTCTACTATTTCACGCTTTAGCATAGGCAGCATAGCATAACCGCCGCCAAAGGTCATTACACCGATTTTTGCAAAAGCCAGGAAAATTTTTATTAGTTCTCTCATACATATTCTGTTTCAAATTCGACCTTTGTTCCCATAAGCTCTTTATAGAAAGAGGTTTGAATCATCGTCCCATATCCTAATACGAAAACTACTGGTATATAACAAAGTACAATAATGAGCGTAAACCAGGTCTGTCCATGGTTAAAATTCATTGCAATTCCCATAGGAATACTCGCAAGAATTGCCCAACCAATTAATGAAAACTGAGACCAGAACAATCTTGCCTTGTTTCCGAGCATTATTCTCTTGCTTTCTTCTATGCATTCTGTGGGTGAAAGATCCGGTCTGTCAATCAGCAGCATAGGAGCCATTGAATATCTGTAGGCAGCTACTATGCCCGGAATAACAAGCAGAAGTGCCCATAAAAGAATTCTAACCTCCATCTGAAAGCCGAGGCTGAAGGAACGCAGAGCATTTTCAAAACCAGAAAAAGCAAGCGTAGGAGAAGGCGTATCCTCCTGTCTGACCATAGTGAGTCCATACGTCATCAGGCCTACTATTGCAGGTCCGAAAATTGCAACGCTGTAAACGAAGGATATGAAATTAATAACCAGATTCTGTGAAAAGAAATTCATTAAAATAATATCTACTATTGAAATCATTAATAAATAAATTGCATAGGTTACAGCTAAGCTTATCCAGCCCTTCCCTATATAAGCTCTTGCAAGCTTTCTGTAATAGGCTGCACTTTCAGTTAAAATTTTATGATCCATAAAACAATTCCTCCTCTTTAATATTACGGACTACCCGAGAATGCTGTTGGCTTCTTCAACAACCGCTCCTGTCAGTCCGATTATTTCGTCCGGCGAGAGACCTTCATCCACCCGTCCGTCCTTTTTCATGTAAATAAGATATTCTATATTACCCTTTGCTCCTGTCATAGGTGAAAAAGTAATGTTCTTAATTGTAAAGCCAAGGCTTCTCGAGAAGTCTGCAACCTTCAAGATAACCTGATTGTGTACGTTTTTATCCCTTACTATTCCTTTTTTGCCAACCTGTTCTCTGCCTGCTTCAAACTGAGGTTTTACCAGACAAACCAGCTCGCCTCCGCCTTTCAACACTTCATAGGCTACGGGAATTATCAGAGTGAGCGAGATGAATGAAACGTCAATGGAAACAAAGTCAATCTCTTCCTCAATAAGAGACTTATCGAGATAGCGGATATTGGTTTTTTCCATATTGACTACTCTATCGTCAGTTCTGAGCTTCCAGTCGAGCTGACCGTAGCCTACATCCATGGAATATACCTTACGAGCTCCATTTTGAAGCATGCAGTCGGTAAAACCACCCGTCGAGGCTCCCATATCAGCACAAACAAAGCCATCAAAATTAAGGTTAAAGGCTTTGACAGCCTTTTCGAGCTTCAGTCCTCCCCTGCTCACATAGGGACAGGTTCCGCCCTTTACAACTATTTCAGCCTCAATATCAACCTTTGTACCTGCCTTGTCCTCGCGTCTGCCGTCAACAAAAACAACTCCGGTCATTATTACTCTTTTTGCTTTTTCTCTGGATTCGGCATAACCGTTCTGCACCAGAAGTAGATCAAGTCTTTCTTTCATAATTACAATTCGTATTTTATTCTGTTTGCAATTGACAGCGGATCGAGGCCGTAAACCTCTTCAAGCATTTCAGTTTTACCGCATCTGATAAATTCATCAGGCCAGCCTAAGTTGATTATTCGCGGTCTTCTTATACCCTTGACAAAAGAAGCGTTTACCGCAGCTCCCAAACCACCGGAAACAACATTATCCTCGAGAGTAATTATCACGCTTGCCTGACCGCAGGCCCTCCTGAGGCCCTGCTCATCTAAGGGCTTAACAAACCTTGCATTGATTACGGTGGTTTCTATTCTTGCCCGCTGCAGGATTTCTGCAGCCCTGAGTGCATTATCCACATATTTTCCGACAGCAATAATAGCTGACTTTGTTCCCTTTCTGAGAACCTCACACCCTGTGGTGATAGGGGTGGAAAATCTTCCATCCGACTCTATAGCTGTTCCCCTCGGGTATCTTATTGCACAAGGAGTACCAAGCTGCAGAGCATATTCCATCATATCTCTCAATTCTCTGTCGTCATACGGAACCATTACTGTCATATTAGGCATGTGTGATAAATATGAAAGGTCAAACTGACCGTTATGTGTTTCTCCGTCCTGACCGACATTTCCTGCTCTGTCTATGCAGAATACAACCGGTAAGTTCTGCAGGCATACATTGGTTACTATTTCATCATAAGCCCTCTGAAGGAAGGTTGAGTAAACTGAAATAAATGGTCTCATACCACCCAAAGCGAGTCCCGTAGCATAGCTTACAGCGTGCTGCTCTGCTATTCCTACATCAACAATTCTGTCAGGCATTTCTGCAAACATTTCAGATAGACCTGTTCCTGAAACCATAGCCGGACAAATAGCAGTAATTCTGTCATCCCTCAAAGCCATTTCCATTAGCTTATTGCTGAATACATCAGACCAGGACTTGCCATCAGGTTTGCTCAGAGGCTCAAAGGTCTTCAAATTAAATGGTCCTATGCCATGAAACTTTTCAGGCATGTTCTCTATAACCTCAACACCCTTGCCTTTTTTTGTGACAACGTGAAGAACTACAGACCCATCTATCCTTTTTGCACCCTCAAAGGCCTCTATCAGCTCAACAATATCGTGTCCGTTAAAAGGTCCGTATGATTTGAAACCAAGATTATCGAAAACCGAATTTCCTTTTATCAAAGTTGTCTTTATTCCGTCTCTAATTTTTCCAAGACCCCTGTAAAGCAGATTTGAGAGAACATTTTTGCTTGACATCGCTCTTACTCTGTCCTTTAAGCTGTTGTAGCCTGGGCTCATTCTGAGTCTTGTAAGGTGCTGAGTCATTCCTCCAACGTTGGAAGAAATTGACATCTGATTATCATTAATAATTATTATCATTTTGGATTTTGATGCGCCTGCGTTGTTTAATGCTTCGTAGGCAACACCACCGGTAAGCGCTCCGTCACCGATAACGGTTACTACGTTAAAATCCTCTCCCTGTCTGTCTCTTGCCTCCGCAATTCCGAGACCGATGGAAATGGAGTCCGAAGAATGACCGGCATCATAGACATCGTGCGGGCTTTCGCTTCTTTTTGGAAAACCGCTGAGGCCTCCATACTGTCTCAGCCCGCTGAAGTCATCAGCCCTTCCGGTAAGAATCTTATGTACATAGGATTGGTGACCAACATCCCATAATATTCTGTCTGTAGGAGAATCAAAAACTGCATGCAGGGCGGTTGTCAGCTCTACCACACCTAAGTTTGACGCAAGGTGACCCCCAGTTTTTGAAACATTTTCCAAGAGAAAATCTCTTATTTCATCACAAAGGAGAGTCAGCTCCCAAGCCGTCATCTTTTTTAGATCCTCGGGAAAATTATACTCACTTATACTCATTATTTTACTCTCTTATATAGATTTTCAGCGGTTTCTCTGAGAAAGTTCGCTTCAGCCCCAAAGGGAGCCAAGGCATTCACTGCCGCTTCATGTATTTTTCTATAGGTTTCCTGTGATTTATCTAAACCTATCATGGAAGGGTAAGTCAGCTTTCCATTTTTGTCGTCACTTCCAATAGGCTTACCCAGTTCCTCTTCATTGCCGACAATATCGAGAATATCATCACAAATCTGGAACGCAAGGCCTAACTTAAGACCGAAGTCTTCAATAGCTGATAGCCTGGCATCACCAGCTCCTCCTATCAGAGCTCCTGCGATTACCGCTGCTTTTATCAATGCACCTGTTTTATTCAGGTGTATGAATTCAAGCCTTTCAAGGCTGTGTAAATCGGGGTTTTCACCCTCAAGGTCCGCAATCTGCCCGCCAACCATGCCGCCATGGCCTGCCGCTTCCGAAATATAAAGTGCAGCCTTAGCTAAGCGATTGGCATCCGAACTGTTTTTCTCATCACAAACCGCCTTCAGCATTACCTCATAGGCTCTGTTAAGAAGTCCGTCTCCGGCGAGAATGGCACAGGCCTCACCAAAAACTGTGTGGTTTGTTGGTTTTCCTCGTCTGAGATCATCGTCGTCCATCGCAGGAAGGTCGTCGTGAATTAAAGAATACGTATGAATATACTCGATTGCACAGGCAAAGGGCAAGGCTTTTTCTACAGTTCCTCCGCACATTTTGCAAGAGGCTAACAAAAGAACAGGCCTGAGCCTCTTTCCACCTGCAAAAACCGAATATGCCATCGACTCTGTAAGCGTATGTATGTATTTGTCTTCACTGATAAACAAAAACCTCCCGAGATTGTCTTCGGTAAGCTTTTTCAGTTCGTTGTATTCGGTTATATAATTCAACGTAATCTCCTTTAAAGTTCCTTTTCGCTCTCGTTTCCAGTTTCTTTTTCAAGAACTATCAGCCTCTGCCTGGCTTCTTCCAGAACTTTTTTGCATTCCTTATAATATTTTGAAGCTGTCTCAAAGTTTTTCAGGCTGTCCTCCAAAGAAACCGAGTCGTCTCTTAACGAAGCCGCAGCCTCTTCCAGCTTCTTATATGAAGTTTCAAAATTCATATCAAACCGATGTAAAACACATCCCTTTCTATAGCTTTAGCAACTATTAATTATACAGTTTTTACAGCTTTCTTTCAAGTAAAAAAAGACCCCCAAGTTACTTTCTGTTTCAGATTACCTGGAGGTCAATATTCTCTATCTATGTAAAAATCCGGAGATTCTCTTGTATAAGAAGAAGGTAATTATGGAGTTGACACCCGCCTTAACTAAATTGAATAAGACGATGAAAACCATAAGATCCATTACAATCTCCCTTGTAACGCCCATAAATAAAGGCGTTATTATAAGGTTCGCTATAAACATAATAATTACCCAGGCGATGGTACCAGCTAAGAGACTGATGATTGCACCCTTCTTTGTCTTATTATGCTTGTAAATGTTGCCGGCTACCAAAACATATGTACCTGTAGCGATGATATGCATCAGTATGCCATAAACTCCGCTTGCGCTGCTGACTGTAAGCCCCTGAATAACCGCGGTTACAACTGTGAGGCAGATACCTGCGAGCGGCCCGAAGGCGAAGGTTCCGATGATAATGGAAATATCAGCCGGATCGTACTCTAAAAATGCTACTGCCGGAAAGATTGGGAAGTGGATGAAGTACACGAGTACGATTGATATCGCCACTAAAAGCCCCATCTTGGCAAGCTTGACTGTTTTCTTTTGGGTATTAAGTTGTTCTGACATTATAAAACCTCCTATTTCTTCCATCCGGACTGTAACCGTTGGTACCGGAATCTAACCGGTTCTGCATTATGCTCGCGGACTCGCTGTTTAACAGATTACCGCCAGTGAGGAATTTCACCTCGCCCTGAAACAGATGAACTTATTATAATACTAAGAGCCCTTTTTGTAAAGGGCTCAGTATTGGTAATTTCTTCCAATTTTGTTATTTTCTTGCCAGAAATCTGGTTCCGACATTTTTACCATCAATTATATCGTATAGAACCTTAGGGTCTGTACCATTTGCAATGATTACATCGCAGCCCTTGTCTCCGGCTATTTTGCTTGCATCGAGCTTTGTTTCCATGCCTCCCGTCCCTTGAGATGAGGTTCCGTTTACCAGAGCATAGTGCTCCGGACCTACCCGCTCTACAATATCAATCTTTTTTGCATTAGGATTGATATTTGGGTTTGAGTCATAAAGACCATCAACATCCGTCAAAAGAACTAAAAGGTCTGCCTTTACCTCGCCCGCCACAATAGCGGCAATAGTGTCGTTGTCGCCAATAAGGATTTCATGAGTACCTATTGCGTTATTTTCGTTTACTATAGGAATGACGTTGAGCTCTAACAGCCTGTTTAGAGTTGAAACAAAGTTGTTCTTGTGTGCATTTTCATCAACATCATCAACTGTAATTAATATTTGAGCTGTTTTATGTCCAAACTTGCTGAAAACCTTGTCATAAATATGCATCAGCTCACACTGGCCGACAGCGGCTGCCGCCTGCTTAGTGATTAAGTCCGTCGGCTTCTCCCTCATCATGAGCTTACCTCTTCCCACACCTACAGCACCGGAGGTTATAAGCACAAGCTCAACGCCGGAGTTTTTTATATCGCTCAGGACCTTTCCAAAACGCTCTAAACGCCGGATATTTACTCGCCCCGTCTTATGCGCAAGAGTTGAGGTTCCGATTTTTACTACTAATCTCATTGCCTACCCCTTTATAATGTCTGCTTCGGGAGAAATTTTGTGCCCCTGTCTAAGCCATCTAAAATATCATATAGGATTTCCGGATTTCTGCCGTTAGCAATTACAACTGTACAGCCCTTTTCCGTTGCAATATCAGCTGCTTTTACCTTAGAATACATACCTCCCGGACCTATTTTGGAAATAATACCTTCAGCTGCGGCATAATGTCTCGGTCCAATGTTGTTTACTACGGATAATACCTGAGCATCAGGATTTTTAAGAGGATTTGAGTCATATAAGCCATTTACATTTGACAGGATAATAAGCATATCAGCATTTATTTCATTTGCAATGACAGCTGAAAGCACATCATTATCACCTACTGTATTCATACATTCCTGTGTTGAAACCGTATCATTTTCGTTTATTACCGGAATAGCTCCGAGCTCCATTAACACTGTCATGGTGTTAATGAAGTTGTTCTTTCTTTCCTCATCCTTCAGGTCTGTCTCTGAAATAAGAACCTGAGCAGCCACATGGTCATATGCATGAAACATCTTGTCATAGGTATACATCAGCTCACACTGACCAACCGCTGCTGCCGCCTGAACCATAGGTACGTCAACAGGTCTTTCTTCCATAGCAAGCTTTCCCTGGCCTACGCCTATCGCCCCGGACGTAACAAAAACAAGATCGATACCGGAGCTTCGTATATCGCTCAATACTTCACAAAGCTTTTCTACTCTTCTGATATTTAACATCCCTGTATCGTGGGCAAGAATCGATGTTCCAACCTTTACTACAAGTCTCATCTTACTCCTCCAAAAATCATTACTATCAAATATTTATTATTATTTGATAGTAAAATTATTCCTTCTTTGTCAACAAACCACGTTTGTTTTTCTTATTTACACACTCTCTTACCGAAAAATAAAAGCGCCCTCTGAGGACGCCTTTACTTTAAAAATTATTCTTCGGACTTGATTACTTCCTTGCCATTGTAGTAGCCACAGTTTGGACATACTCTATGAGCAAGCTTTGGTTCGTGGCACTGTGGGCACACTGAAAGTCCAGGAGCTCTCATCTTTGAGTTTGATGCTCTTCTCTTATCACGTCTTGCTGCAGACGTTCTGTTCTTTGGAACTGCCATTTTCGATACACCTCCTCCATCAAAACTTATGATTACTGTTCTTTGAACAGGTCTTTTAGCATTGCAAATCTCTGATCTATAATTTCGTCATTGCAACTGCACTGCGAGGTGTTCAAATTTGTTCCGCAAACGGGACATAAACCTTTGCAATCCTCGTCACATAGGAAGCCTGCCGGGAGATTTAGCTGGAAGAGATTTAACACGAACTCATCCAAATCAATCGACTCGCCCTCCGGCTCCGCTATTAAGTCGTAGTCATCTTCTTTACCGGGTGCATACACAACTTCGTCAAAGTCATAACAAAATTCTTCTTCAACCGGCTCAAGGCATCTGTGGCAAGCAGTTTTTAAGCTTCCCTCTAATGTTCCGCTGAAAAATACTACGTCATCTTCAATTCTGTAAAGTCTGCCGAAAAGGTGAACAGGTTCAATGAATACTATCTCATCGCCGCCCCTGTCAGTAGATTTGATGTCCGGATATTCGTCTATCCTGATTTCCTCAAATTTCTTCGTAAGCAGCGGTGTTAAATCCTTGAGCATTGTTTTCCTCCTCGCACAAACACAACATATGAATTATACACGTTCTGCACTATATTTGTCAAGCAAAACTATATATTGACATGATTATTTTGCTTTTGCTACCACTTCAACTGTATCTCTTGCAATCATGAGCTCTTCGTTTGTAGGGATAAGTAAAATCTTAACCTTTGAGTCAACTGTGCTGATGATAGCTTCGTCGCCTCTGAGGTTGTTTCTTTCAGGATCGAGCTTGATGCCGAGGTTTTCGAGGTTAGCGCAAATCTTCTGTCTCATTGAGATTGAGTTTTCACCGATACCAGCTGTGAATACGAGCACGTCTGCACCGTTTAATTCTGCAATGTATGAACCGATGTAAGCCTTGATTTTCTGAGCGAAAATATCGAGTGCGAGCTGAGCTCTTTCGTTTCCGTTGTCAGCAGCTTCTTCGAGGTCTCTGAAGTCACTTGAAACGCCTGAAATACCAAATACACCTGACTTTTTATTTAAAACATTGAGCATTTCTTCGATAGTAAGGTTTTCGTGAGACATGATGAATTCTAAGATAGCAGGGTCAATAGCACCTGATCTTGTTCCCATAACAACACCCATGAGCGGTGTGAAGCCCATTGATGTATCGATGCACTTACCATCCTTGATTGCACTTACTGATGCGCCGTTGCCAAGGTGACATGTGATAATCTTGAGGTCCTTAAGGTTGCAGTTGAGCATTTTTGCAGCTCTTTCTGATACATACTTATGTGATGTTCCGTGGAAGCCGTACTTTCTGATGCCGTACTTTGTATAATAATCGTATGGAATAGCATAGATGTATGAAGAAGCTGGCATTGTGCTATGGAATGCTGTATCAAATACTGCAACACCCGGTGTGTTAGGCATAAGAGCCTGACAAGCCTTGATTCCTAATACGTTAGGTGGGTTGTGTGAAGGAGCGATATCGAAGCATTCTTCAAGAATCTTAACTACTTCGTCTGTGATAAGTGTTGATTCTGTAAGCTTTTCGCCTGCGTGTACAACTCTGTGGCCAACTGCACCGATTTCGTCTAAGCTTGCTAAAACGCCGCTTTCTGTATTTAAGAGAGCATCAAATACGTTTTCGATAGCTTCTTTATGAGTATCCATCGGAACCTGGAGCTTATAGCCCTTGCCGTCTGCTCTTTCGTGCTTGATAACAGAACCGTCGATACCGATTCTTTCTACAAGACCTTTACATAATAATTCTTCATTCTGCATATCTAAAACCTGATATTTCAATGAAGAACTTCCGCAGTTAATTACTAAAACTTTCATTAATATTACCTCCGATAATTAAATAACAGTAATTCAATCATATGAACTTATTTTATACAATTTTATCCTTATATGCAAGGACTTTTTGACTTATAAACAGGCTGCAGCTTCGGATAATTATTATCTCTGCGTCTGCTGTTCTACAAGATTTTCACCCGCGTACATCTTTCTGAGCAGCGGCTTTTCTATCTTGCCTGTAGGGTTTCTCGGTACATCGGCAAATATGATTTTTCTTGGCCTCTTATATCTTGGCATACCAAGGCAGAAATTGTTTATATCTTCTTCTGTGCAGGTTGAGCCCGGTTTAAGCTCTATTACAGCAGCAATAATTTCCCCGAGTCTTTCGTCCGGAATACCTATTACTGCAACGTCCTTGATTTCGTTATTCTGTCTTAGGAAGTCCTCAATCTGAACAGGATATGTGTTCTCACCGCCTGTGATGATAACATCCTTCTTTCTGTCTACCAGATAGTAGAAACCATCCTCGTCCTGACGGGCCATATCTCCAGTATGAAGCCAGCCGTCAATTAAAGCCTGTGAGGTTGCATCAGGGTCGTTGAAGTAGCACTTCATTACACCCTTACCCTGTACGCAAAGCTCACCTACATCTCCTTGCTTAACAATTTCGTTATTTTCGTTAACAATCTTGCACTTCCAGCCGTCTCCCGGAATACCAATTGCGCCAACTTTGTGAATATTGCCTATTCCAAGGTGAACACAGCCAGGTCCTAAGGACTCTGAAAGGCCGTAGTTTGTATCGTATTCGTGATTTGGGAAGAAGCCCTTCCACCTCTTGATGAGGCTCTTAGGAACAGGCTGAGCTCCTATATGCATGAGTCTCCACTGCGAAAGTTCATATTCATCAAGCTTGATTTCTCCGCTGTCAATAGAGTCCATAATATCCTGAGCCCATGGAACCAGGAGCCATACTATAGTACACTTTTCTCTTGAAACAGTGTCGATTATCCACTTTGGCTTAACACCCTTTAAGAGAACTCCCTTTGAGCCCACTACAAGGCTGCCCATCCAGTGGAACTTGGCACCTGTGTGATAAAGCGGCGGGATGCAAAGGAAGACATCGTCCTTCTGCTGACCGTGGTGACTCTGTTCGAGCTTTGCGGCACTTACGAGGCCTGCGTGATCATGAAGAATTGCCTTCGGAAAACCTGTTGTTCCCGAAGAGAAATAGATTGCACCATAGTCTTCATCTTTGATTTCTATACCCGGCTCCTTCTTGGAGCACATTGGGTAAATTGTATGATAATCAGTTGCAAAGGTCGGACAATCCGCTCCGACATAAATGTATTCGTTAACCTTAGGAACAGTTCCGAAAATCTGCTCTACCCTGCCGGTAAACTCAGGCCCAAAAATAAGCTTTGTACATTCTGCAAGCTCTAAACAATACTTTATCTCATCGGCTGTATATCGATAATTGAGGGGGACTGCGATCGCACCTGACTTGAGCACTCCAAAATATATTGGAAGCCATTCAAGGCAGTTCATCATCAGTATGGCTACTTTATCGCCTTTTTTAATTCCTTTTACTGTAAGAAGATTAGCAAAACGGTTTGACTGATATTCAAAGTCAAGCCAGGTTATTTCTCTTCTGTAACCCACATGCGGCTTGGTCTGAACAAGGTCATATTCCTTCCAGGTTGAAGCAGATTCCTGATTTTCCGGATTGATTTCAACCAATGCTACATCGTTTGGCCATTTTTCTGCATTTTGCTTTAAAAAATCTGTAATTGGCATTTTTTCCTCCTCATTTTTCCTGCTGAAAAGCCCGCCGTGAGAATATTTGAGACAGTGCATTTCTGCCTGACTCGGCTCCTCAGTCTAAGAATATTTGCCCTTGGGCATACACTTTAAGTTTAACCCAAAATGTTGTATTTGTAAAGGTTGATTAGCATTACAATAGTATGAATATGAGCAAAAAAGTACAGACTCAACAAAGCTGTTTTGTCGAGTCTGCAACGTACTATTACTCAATAGAAGTCCTATTTTTCGTATACTGGTTCAAAATCGCTTGCATCGTGTCCGCAAATAGGACAAACGAAGTCTGCAGGCAGCTTTTCGCCTTCGTATACGTAACCGCAAATCCTGCACTTCCACGCAACTGCCTTTTTATCGTTCACAGCAGGTCTCTTTGGCTTGATATTGCTCTGATAATAATCATAAGTGAGCGGTTCGTTTTCGTTGAGAACCTTAGCATCCAGCACCTCAGCAATGAAGAAAACGTGGCTTCCGAGATCATGACTCTCCACCACCTTGCAGCTAAGCATAGCACATGCCGACCAGCCAAGATAAGGCACGCCGTTTTCGTCCTCAGGAAGTGACATTCCCTCAAGCTTGTTAACATCTCTTCCAGACTGCATTCCAAAATGCTTCAGTGTTTCAAACGAAACCTTGTTATCAAGAATGCTTACCGTGAAATAACCGCCCTCTTTAATGAGGTCGCAGGTATAATTTGTTTTAATAACAGATAAACCTACTCTTGTTGGGCTGTTTGCAACCTGAATGCAGGTGTTTGTAATACAGCCGTTCTTTTTTTCTCCCGACTTTGAACCAACCATGAACACGCCATAGCTGAGTGAATATAATGCTTTATTATCCATATCGTTCCTCCTTACTCCACCGATACTCCGGTGGTTATCAGTCTTTAAACTCTATGTTATCAAGCTGAGCCCTGAAGTTTTTCCTGAAGGCGGCAAGATACTCTTTTCTGAGCACTTCTCTCTCTTTAAGCTCCTCTTCAGTCAGTTCTCTCTGTTTAGCTATATGTGAAAGCTCGTTTATTCGTTCAAGCCGACTCTTTTCAATCACTATTTGCCCACCTTTGATCTTCCGAGATATTCACCTGTTCTTGTGTCTATCTGGATATATTCGCCTTCTTCGATAAAGATAGGAACCTGAATAACAGCGCCTGTTTCTACTGTTGCAGCCTTGGTTACGTTTGTAGCTGTATCGCCCTTAACACCAGGCTCAGTTTCTGTAACCTGAAGGTCTACGAAGTTAGGTGCTTCAACCTGGAAAGCGTTACCCTTGTAGAACTTGATTGTAGCTGTATCATTTTCTCTTAAGAACTTTATAGCTTCTGCAACCTGTTCCTCTGAAAGTGGAATCTGGTCGTAAGATTCAGGGTCCATGAAATAGAAAAGCTCACCGTCGCTGTATAAATACTGCATCTGCTTTGTTTCGATGATAGCATCCTCAAACTTATCGTTTGGGTTGAACGCTTCTTCTCTTGTAGCACCTGTGATGATGTTTCTGTACTTTGTTCTTACGAAAGCAGCTCCCTTACCAGGCTTTACATGCTGGAAATCAAGGACAACGTGTGGTTCTCCATTGATCTGAAATGTCTTGCCTTTTCTGAAATCACTTGCATATACCATAAAAATTTCCTCCTAAATTATTATTAGTTCTTTATTTGAAGAAGAGAGAACTTCACATCCCGTATCAGTGACAAGAACCAGATCTTCTATTCTCACTCCAAACCTTCCGGGCAGATATATTCCGGGCTCAACCGTAACAGCCATATCTGCAGCAAGCACTTCCACGCTTGCCGGATTTTCTGTGGGTGCTTCGTGTATTTCGAGACCGACACCGTGACCGAGTCCATGTCCAAAACACTCACCGTACCCATAATATTTTATAATATCTCTTGCTATTCTGTCAATCTCCTTGGCAGGTTTTCCTGCACAAACAGCATCAACTGTAGTCTGCTGGGCCTCTTTTACTATTTCATAGACCTTGTTCATCTCGTCCGAAACCATTCCAAAGGCAACTGTTCTGGTCATATCGGAGCAATAGCCTCGATACTTGCAGCCATAGTCCATAGTAAGAAACTCTCCATCCGCTATACGCTTATCCGAGGGTTCTCCGTGCGGCATGCTTGATTTAACGCCCGACACAGCAATCGTGTCAAAGGAGGTACCCTCAGCTCCGGCACGTCTCATGAAAAACTCCAGCTCCATAGCAACCTCAAGCTCCGAAATTCCCGGCTTCAACAGAGACAGTATATGTGTAAAAGCCTCATCACCAATCGCTTCGGCTTTTCTGAGACAGTCCTTTTCGTACTCATCCTTGACCATTCTCAGGTCCTTAATAATATTTCCCACAGGCCTGATGTAAGGTCTGTCGTCGGCAGAGCTTCCCGCAAGTACGCTTTCGAGAGAAACATTGTTAAGCTTTTCACAAATCTCCTTAAAAAAGGAAAACGTAATATACTCCTCTTCAACGCCAATGTTTTTTGGCTTGACTTTGTTAATAAAATCAAATACCGTAAAGCTTCTGTCTGTCAGTATCGGTGTAAGTCCTGCCTTGTTTTTTTCCGCAGCTTCAATGTATCTGAAGTCTGTCAGCAAAAACCCCTCATTTTTTGTCAGCAAAACAGTCGCATTAGTGGACTTGAAATCGGTTAACCACGTGACGTTGACTGGATCTGTAATAAGCATCGCATCAAGACCAGCCTTTTCCATTCCGGCCCTTGCGGCAAAAACTCTTTTCGGCAGCAGCGAAACCAATCTTTCCATATTATAATTTGATAGCTTCACCGATGATGTTGTAGATTTCCGCAACCATCTGTGTGAATTTCATTTCAGCCTGAAGATAAGCAGCAGCCTTAGGGTTCTGGTTTAATACTCCTAAGAGATCCTGAACCTCTTTAATAGCAGCCGGATCAGGCTTCTGTCCTGTCATCTGAGCCACCTGGAACTGATACTGCTTCTGCTGGAAGTCGACGAGCATCTTGTTTACTTCCGGAATATTTGCTACTTCAGACTTAATGTTTGCATATTCCTTGTATTCCTGACTTTCCTTTAACGCATTTGCTAAATTTCGCGCGTAATCATATGGGTTCATAATATTCTCCTTTTTCGTAAATTATTAATTAACTTCAATAAATATCGGCAATATAACCGGATTTCTCTTAGTCTTTCTGAAGATAAAGTCTCTGAGCTCATCCTTAATACCATTTTTTAGTGCAGACCAATCCTTAACGCCATCATTTTCCATCTTATGGAGTCTTGTCTTGACAGCTGTTCTTGCAGCCTCAATAAGGTCCTCAGACTCTCTTACATATACAAAGCCTCTGGAAATAATCTCAGGATCTGTGCAGACGAGTCCGGTTTGCTTCGATACTGCGGCAACAACTATGATAAGCCCTCCCTCAGAAAGCATTTTTCTGTCTCTTAATACGATGTTTCCAACATCACCAACGCCAAGACCGTCAACCAAAATGCTGCCTGTAGAAGCCATTTTATCGTATTTTTTTACTCCTGCTGCACTGAATTCAAGAGCATCACCATTTTCCATTACAAAGGTATTTTCCGGTCTGACACCCATTCCTACAGCAATATCTCTGTGAGCGATAAGGTGTCTGTATTCTCCGTGCACAGGAAGGAAGTACTTAGGCTTAATCAAAGACTGCATAAGCTTAAGCTCTTCGGCGTTAGCGTGACCCGAAACGTGAATATCCGCAACATCAGAATTGTAAATATGCGCTCCCTTTTCACAAAGCTTGTTGATAATAGTTGAAACAGGCTTTTCGTTTCCCGGGATAGGATTGGATGAAAATACTATTGTATCCCCGGCCTTAACCTGAATCATCTTATGCTCCGAATTTGCCATTCTGGTGAGAGCCGACATAGGCTCACCCTGGCTTCCCGTTGTTACTATTACAATCTCATCATCTCTAAGGCTTCTGATTTTGCTGATGTCTATCAAAGTACCCTTAGGTATTTTCATATAACCAAGCTCTGTTGCCTTATTTACTACATTCACCATAGAACGACCTGAAACAGCAACCTTTCTGCCGTTTTTTGCAGCCGCATCAATAATTCTTTGAACACGATATACATTTGACGCAAATGTAGCAATTATTATTCTCGATTCTGCCTGCTCGAATATTGTGTCCACGGTTTCACCAACCGTTTTTTCAGACCTTGTATAGCCAGGCTTTATCGCATTTGTACTATCAGCCATCATCAGCAGAACGCCTCTTCCGCCAATAGTGGCAAGTCTCTGGAAGTCCATAGGCGGACCATCCAAAGGTGTATAATCTATCTTAAAATCTCCTGTGTGGAAGACGGTTCCCAGGGGAGTTTTAATAGCAAGTGCCGCAGCTCCCGGAATAGAATGAGTCATTCTTATTATTTCTACTGTAAAGCTGCCAAGCTTAATGACATCACCGTTGGTTACGTCCATCATTCGAGCCTTTATTCCGTGCTCCTTGAGCTTGTTCTCAATGAGCCCCAGAGACAGCCTTGCACCATAAACCGGAACGTCTGAGAACTGCTTTAAGAAGTACGGCAGTGCCCCTATGTGGTCCTCATGTCCGTGAGTAATGAAAATTGCCTTTATCTTACTTCTGTTAGCATGAAGATATGAAAAGTCAGGAATAACTATATCTATTCCCAGCATATCATCCTCAGGAAAGCTAAGACCACAGTCAACGATGATAATTTCATCTCTATATTCAAACACCGTCATGTTCTTACCGATTTCATTAAGTCCGCCCAACGGTAAAACTCTGAGGGTGCCCATATTTTGTTGTTTTCGCAAAATAACCTCCCGAAACGGAGGACTAGTATTTCTCCGTTTCTATTTAACTACTATATTAACTAATTTACCCGGTACAGCAATAATCTTAACAACAGCCTTATCTCCGACCAGCTGTTTTGTGTTATCTCTGCCCATGATGAGTGCTTCGAGGTCACCCTTAGAAAGACCATTAGGTACATTAAGCTTTTCCTTAACCTTACCATTAATCTGGATTACAACCTCTACCTCATCCTTAACAAGCGCTTTTTCGTCAAAAACAGGCCACTTTTCCTTATAAATGGAGTCGCCGTGTCCGAGTTCTTCCCACATTTCCTCACAGATATGAGGCGTGAACGGTGAAAGCACCTTAATCATATTTTCAATTGCGGCCTTGAGAAGAGCTGCGTTGATTTCCTTTACTTCCTTGTATCTGTAAATTTCGTTAACCAATTCCATGATAGAAGAAATCGCAGTGTTGAAGTTGAATCTTCCGCCAGCATCCTCAGTAACCTTCTTAATTGTAGCATTCATTTCAAATGCAAGGCTCTTATCGTCGCTGTTCTTAATTTCATATGAATCAGCAGCTCCTATAACTGTGTCCTTCACCTCGTCAACGAGTCTGTATACACGGTTTAAGAACCTGTAGCTGCCTTCTACTCCTGTATCTGACCAGTCTAATTCTCTATCAGGCGGTGCTGCAAAGAGTATGAAAAGTCTTGCTGTATCAGCGCCGTATTTTCCGATGATTTCATCAGGCGAAACTACGTTGCCTATAGACTTACTCATCTTTTTGCCATCTTTAATAACCATTCCCTGTGTGAGAAGGTTCTTAAAAGGTTCTTCTGTTGTTACAAGGCCTAAATCATAGAGAGCCATTTGGAAAAATCTTGCATACATGAGGTGAAGAATAGCATGCTCTACACCACCGATGTACTGGTCAACATTCATCCAATACTTAACCTTATCATAGTTGAATGCCTCTCCTTCGTTTCTCGCATCACAGTATCTTAAGAAATACCATGAAGAATCAAGGAAGGTATCCATAGTATCGATTTCACGCTTCGCAGGTTTTCCGCAGACAGGACAAACTGTGTCTACGAAGGTTTTGCTTGTAGCTATAGGGCTCTCACCCTTGCCGGTAAACTCAACGTCTGTCGGGAGCATTACAGGCAGGTTTTCTTCCTTTTCCGGAACCCAGCCGCAGTGCTCGCAGTAAATCATAGGAATAGGAGTTCCCCAGTATCTCTGTCTTGAAATAAGCCAGTCTCTGAGCTTGTAGTTTACCGCTTTTTTACCTATGCCCTTCTTTTCAACCAATTCAATAAGCTTTTCTATTGCTACGAGGTTATTCATTCCGTCAAACTCACCTGAATTGATGAGTGTACCCTCAGCCTTGCAGGCAGCCTTGAGGTCATTGAGGTCAACCTCAGGATCATGAGGATCAACTACAGGAATAATCGGAAGGTCAAAGGTCTTTGCAAAGTCAAAGTCTCTCTGGTCATGAGCAGGTACACCCATAACTATACCTGTTCCGTAACCCATGAGTACGTAATCTGTTACATAAATTGGAATTTCCTTTCCTGTGAAAGGATTTACAGCATATCTTCCTGTGAATACGCCGGTCTTTTCGCCGACAGTTGAAGATCTTTCGATATCATTCTTATGTGAAGCTTCTTCAATATATGCTCTTACGACAGCCTCTTCCTTTGTTCCTTTAATGAGGTTTTCAACCTCAGGATGCTCAGGAGCAATTACCATAAAGGTAGTACCAAAAATTGTATCTACTCTTGTTGTGAAGACTGTGAAAATTTTATCAAGGTCCTTAACCTTAAACTGAACCTCCGCACCAACGGAACGTCCGATCCAGTTTTTCTGCATTATCTTAACCTTGTTTGGCCAGCCCTCGAGCTCGTCTAAGTTTTCAAGAAGTCTGTCAGCATAGTCAGTGATTTTGAAGTACCACTGCGAGAGATTTTTCTTACCCACAACGCTGCCGCATCTTTCGCAGCAGCCGTCAACCACCTGCTCGTTAGCAAGTACGGTTGCGCAGCTTGGGCACCAGTTTACAGGGTTTTCCTTCTTATATGCAAGTCCCTTCTTATAGAACTGAATGAAAATCCACTGCATCCACTTATAATACTTTGGATGACAGGTCGCAACAGACCTGTCCCAATCGTATGAAAGTCCCATTCTCTTAAGCTGTGTGGTCATTTCCGCCATATTGGACCAGGTCCAGTCTGCAGGCTCTACTCCATGCTTGATAGCAGCATTTTCCGCAGGAAGTCCAAAGCTGTCATATCCCATCGGATGAAGAACATTATAACCAGCCATGTGCTTATATCTTGCTATAACGTCGCCAATGGAATAGTTTCTTACATGACCCATGTGAAGCTTGCCTGAAGGATAAGGAAACATTTCAAGAACATAGTATTTTTCCTTGGAGGCATCCTCTGTTGTTTTAAAAAGATGCTCTTCCTCCCATTTTTTCTGCCATTTAGCTTCAATATTTTTAAAATCGTAATAAGCCATTAAAAATTCTCCTCTTATTCTGCGCTTTCATAATAGGTGATTTCGTTATCACCCCAAAGTTTTTCAAGATTATATCTTTCTCTCATATCCTGAGAATATATGTGTACAACTATGTCGCCGAAGTCAAGCAATATCCATCCGCTTCCGCTTCCCTCTCGCTGTTTTAGCTGAACACCTACTTCTGCTAATTTGTCTTCAACTTCGTCGGCAATAGTCTTCATCAGTCTGTCGTTCGGAGCTGATGTTATAACGAAGTAGTCAGCAAAACCTGAAGTGGCCGAAATGTCAATAATAGCGATGTTCTGACCTTTCTTACTGTCCATAATATCGGCAGTTTTCCATGCTAAAGCTTTTGTATCCATAGTTTCTCCTTTCTTCATAACTTTAATAATTGTATTATCCAGCAGCTTAATACAAACTGCATTAATATCCTTATATGCTAATTCTCTTAGCTCCTCAACCCCCGGGTAGTCCCTGTTTTTCTCTATTGCATCTGCGGAATAGACAATTTTTTCCATAAGGCTCATGTTAAAGTCACCAACCGTGTGGTTCTTAATAGCCAAAAGAAGCTCTTCATCGTCAATTCCATATTCATACTTGAGTATGCAGGCTGCGGTCTGACTGTGAGCCAGAGCCCGGTTCCCAAGATATTTGTTGTCCAGTCCGTACCGCCTTACTATTTCGTCGGACTCTTCAATGCTGATATTCTTGCAGAAGTCGTGCAAAAGACCGGCCATTTCAGCCTTCTGAGGATTTGCACCGTGAATTTTTGCAAGCTTCACAGCCATTTCGGCAACTCCTAAGGTATGGCTTAACCTGGTCGGCTTAAGCCTTTCCTCGAGAAGCTTCAATACTTCTTCTTTTGTCATTTTATATATCCCTGTACAAGTTATTCTCAAGCAGATATTCAAGAACCTCTTCTTCTATAGGCAAATTATCAGTGTCCAAAATTTGTGCATCTGTTATATTTTTGCGCACAATACAAGCTTCAGCATTCTGCCCCTCAGATAATTCGTCCAGCTTTCTTCTTATTTCTTCGATAAAAGCCCTGACCTCTGTAGAGGAAATATCCGGAGCGGGAATGTCTTTTAACAAGGTTATATCAGCACCAAGCCTGCTTCGGTATTCCTTCACCTTAGCTTCAGCAGCAGATAAATCAACCCCAGGTCTGGCCGCTATGATAAACTCAAACTCCTTTAGAAGCTTTTCCCACTCATACCACCTGTGAATATCAAAGATTTCGTCAGTGCCTGTGATAAAACACAGTCGTGACTCATCTCCAACCTCTTTTCTGAGCCTGGTAAGAGTATTATAAGTATATGACTTCTCGGCACTTCTCACTTCAATATCCGATATTTCAAAGGACGGGTTTCCCCTCAGAGCCAGCTCAACCATTCGCATTCTGTGAGCAGCCTCTGTCATCCCACTCTTTGAATCAAAGGCGTGCTTGCCAGTGGGAATAAAAATAACCTTTGAAAGACCGCAAGCCTCCTTGGCATAGGCTGCAAGAAAGGTGTGTCCCTTGTGAGGCGGATTAAAGCTGCCGCCGAGTATACCGATTCGTGTTTCCACTATTCACACTCCACTGAAATTGAAAGCTCTTCAAGCTGAATGTCTTCGATTTCTCCCGGTGCTCCGCTCATCATGCAGACAGCATTCTGGTTCTTCGGAAAGGCAATAACCTCTCTGATAGAGTCGCTGCCGGAGAGAAGCATAACCATTCTGTCCAGGCCATAAGCAAGACCGCCGTGCGGTGGAGTTCCGTATTTAAGAGCTTCAAGGAAGAAGCCGAACTTTCTTTCTCTGTCTTCAGGAGAAATACCTAAAACCTCAAACATCTTAGTCTGGAGATTTCCATCGTGTATTCTTATTGAACCGCCGCCAAGCTCAACACCGTTAAGCACTATGTCGTAAGCCAGTGCTCTTACAGAACCCGGGTCGCGCAG